>JBFLKP010000198.1:0-34266 GCA_040883225.1 Candidatus Limnocylindrales bacterium
GGGCTCATGCCGGATCGCCGCGTGCTGCCCATCGCGTGGGTCGCTGAGATCACCGAGAGTGCGATCGCGCTGGACGCCTCGCGTGAGGTGATCGAGAACGTTCGGCCCAGCGATCCGGACGCCTAGCCTGCGGGGCGCACCTCTTGATGCCTCAGCCGAAGTCGACCGAGGTCCGGCGCCCCGTAGCATCCACGATGCTGACCTCCCCGGTCACCCCGGACTGGTCCCGGCGTTCACCGATGGACCGCGGCTCCGCCACCACATAGCTCACGGGTACCGCGTGTGACCCGCACTTGATCGTCAGCGCCTCGGTCTTGCCGAACCGGTCGTACTCCAGGGACACGAGACGTTGCCCCGCCGCAAGCTGGACCTCCCCGAGCGCCCGGTCGGCCTGGCGCAGAAGCACTTCGCGACCGTTGTGGTCCGACGTGATCTTCTCGCACCAGCTCGCCCATTCCTCGCGGGGCACGTCCTCCAGGTCCGCTGCTCCCGGTTGCTGTTTGTCGGTCATGTTGGCCCCTCGTGCTCGACTCCTCGTTGCCCGTAGGCTACCCGACGAGGCGCGAAGCATGGTTCAGACGGCAATCGGGTCGCGGCCCGGACCAGGCTCCTGCGGCTTGACCAGGTCGTGCCGTGGCTCACTGCCCCGGCGCCTGTTCGCTTGGCGTCGTGGCCCGACGGCGGCGCGGGCCACCCACCCGCTCGAGGAGGACCCCACCGATGAGTGCGGCGGGCACCAGCGATGCCACTGTCATCAGGCGGTTCGCGCCGCCCACCAGCAAGCCGGCGGTCAGGCCGCCAGAGAAGGCACCCAGCATGGCCAGCGTGGCGTCAGAACGACGACGCAACACCGTGTTCGTGGCCCGGACACCGCTACCGGCGACACCGGCGGCCGTGCTCAAGCGCGCTTCGACCTCGCCGGTCGCATCAGTGAGGGAGTGGATGGCATCCCTGACCGCATCCCGGGCGTGAGCGTCCGACCGCTCGTCGGTGAGGACTCCTATCGTGGTGCTGGCCATCACTCCTCCTTCTCCGCAGCCTTCGTGGCAGCGTCGCTAGCGCCGCTTCATGACGAAGCTGACGACGACCACCGTGATGACGGCGCCGATGACCGAGACGATGATCGAAGCCAGGTTGAGGATGTCGCCATCCTCGCGCCCGGTATTGAAGCCGAGAGCGCCGACGATGAACCCACCGACGACGGCACCGACGATGCCGAGCGCGATGTGGCCGATGACCCCCAGCCCCTCGTCACCCTCGACGAGCAGGCCGGCGACGTAGCCGGCGATGGCGCCGAGCACGAGCCAGGCGATGATGTCGATGATCATCGGTCATGTCCTCCGGTTCTCTCGAGCAGGTCATCGACGGGCAGGGTCGACCCTTCGGCGGGGCTCATCGGCCCCGCGGCTGCTTGCCACGACGATAGGCGCGCGCCCGTCGCAGGCGGACACCTCGGAGCTGCCGGCGGCCTATCAGATTCGTTGCGACCTACGGGCGCAGCACCTGCTCGCAGAGCGCTCCGCCGACGGGCTGGCCAGCCGGGCCATCGCTACTCCGGGCAGCCCGTCCGGAGCTGCACCGTCAGCGCGTCGAGGGCCAGCCCGATCTCTTCGACCGAGCCGGCCACGGCCGCCAGCCTGGCGCCGCCCGTCTGGAGGTCCTCGAGCGCGCCGAGCGTGTCGCGCAACCCCTGCAGCGAGAAGAGGAGCTCCTCGGTCAGCGGCCGATAGACCTCGCCGACGAGGTCGACGAGCCGGCGTGCCTCGCTGACACCCGCGAGGACTCCGATGGCCAGCGGCACGAGGCCGGCCTCGTCTTCGAGACTCTCGTCGATGAAGCCGACGATGACGCGGAGGTCGCTCACGCTGGCACACGCGGCCTCGGCCGGCGTGGGCGACGAGGTGGGCTCCGCGGAGGCATCCTGCGCCGCGGCCGCGCTCGACCACGGGCCGCCGACGAGGGCGAGGCTCAGGAGGACGAGCGCGATGGCGGCGCGCGTCCTGCGGGTGATGGTGGCGTGGGTCAGCGAGGTGTCCATGGCGGCCAGTATGCGGCCCGGCCTACTCCGCGACCAGCGGCGCGTGCCAGGTGTGGCCCGCCTCCAGCAGGTCGTCCGCCGCCGGCGGGCCCCACGTGCCCGGGTCGTAGGGCACGACAGGATCGGGGTTCGCCAGGGCCGGCTCGATGATGCGCCAGCACTCCTCCACGCCATCCTGCCGGGCGAAGAGCGCCTGCTTGCCCTGCACTGCATCGTGCAGCAGGCGTTCGTAGGCGTCCGGCTGTGGCCCGAGCTCGTCGTGGTAGGAGAACGCCAGCGGCACGGCGCGCGTCTCCATCGACTCGCCGGGCACCTTGGCCTCGAGCTCCAGCTCGATGCCCTCGTTGCCGCCCCCGAGGCGAAGGCGCAGGTGGTTCGGGTGCGGCGGCGGCGTGGACTCGCCCGCGAACAGCAGCTTCGGTGGCTCGCGGAACTCGATGAGGGCCTCGGTCGCGGTCCGGGCCAGCTGCTTGCCCGTGCGCAGGTAGAAGGGCACCCCCGACCAGCGCCAGGAGTCGACCTCCAGCCGCAGGGCGGCGTAGGTCTCGACATCCGAGTCGTCGGCCACGCCCTCCTCGGAGCGGTAGCCGGCGAACTGGCCGCGCACGAGCCTCCGCGGATCGAGCGACCGCGTGGCGCGGAAGACCTTCACCTTCTCGTCGCGCAGCGCTTCCGCGTCGGCACCGACGGGCGGTTCCATGGCCAGCAACGCCATCACCTGCAGGAGGTGGTTCTGGACGACATCGCGGACCGCGCCGACCTCTTCGTAGAAGCTCCCGCGGCCTTCCACCCCGAAGGTCTCGGTCATGGTGATCTGGACGCTCGAGACGTAGCGACGGTTCCAGACCGGCTCGAGCAGGGCGTTGGCGAAGCGGAAGACGAGCAGGTTCTGGACCGTCTCCTTGCCGAGGTAGTGGTCGATCCGGAAGATCTCGTGCTCGTCGAAGGCGCGATGGAGGCAGCGGTTCAGTCGCTGGGCGGTCCTCAGGTCTCGCCCGAACGGCTTCTCCACCACGACCCGGCCGCGCTCATGGAGCCCCACGCGCATGAGGCCGCTGACGACCGTGTCGAACATGCTCGGCGGGATGGCCAGGTAGAAGATCGGACGCTCCGCTCGGGCGAGACGATCGCGCAGTCGTTCGAACGTCGCCTCGTCGGCGTAGTCGCCGCTGACGTAGTGCAGCAGCCCGGCGAGCCGGTCGAGCACCGCCGGGTCCGGCTCTCCGAGGCGCGAGGTGACCGCGGCGCGCGCGTATGCGCGCAGCTCCTCGTCCTGCCACGGACGCCGTGCGACGCCGATGATCGGGATGTCGAGGGCTGCTCGTTCTGCCAGCCGATGGAGCGCCGGGAACAGCCGCTTGCGGGCGAGGTCGCCGGTGGCGCCGAAGATGACCAGGGCGTCGCTCGGCATCGCCTCCGGCGTGGCTACCGAGGCGGGCTCGGCGGTGGGGTCGTCACATCCAGGCTCGCGTGTCACCGCCCTATCGTGGCAGCGCTTGGCGTTCGGCGCGTGACGCTGCCATGACAGCGTCGCGGGCCGGGACGGCCGCCGCGTTCGACGCCTCTCCGCCGTCGCAATGCATCTGTGATGGCCACCACGGGCCGGCCACGCGCGCCTGTGACCGGGCCATCGATAGATTGAGGCTCGTCCACACCTGAGGAGGGCCACATGCTCGAGGTCACCAAGAACACCGATGTCTACACCGCGGACGACCGGCACGTGGGCAGCGTCGATCGCATCGTCCTCGATCCGGTCACGCAGCAGCTCACGCACGTCGTCGTGCGCAAGGGCATCTTCTTCCCCGAGGACAAGCTCATCCACTTCGAGGACATCTCGACCGCCACGCCTGAGCGGATCAACCTCCGGCAGGGGGTGGACGCCGCACAGCTCGACCCATTCGTCGAGCACCACTTCGTGACCGTCGACGAGACGGACCTGCCGGAGGGTGACCTGGTCTACGATCCCGGCTTCGTGTCGGCCTGGTACGGCCCCATCGGTGTCGCGCCCCCGATGCACCGCGATGCCTTGCTGTCGGTGAGCGAGCGGAACATCCCCGACCGGCTCCTCGCGCTCGAGGCCGGATCCCCGGTGCTGTCCTCCGACCACGAGGTCGTGGGGCACCTGGAGCGGGTGCTGGCGACCGATGACGGCCGGCCTACGCACCTCGTGATCGAGGACGATGGGCTCTCGCTGGACCGGCGGGCCATGCCCATCGGCTGGGTGGGCGAGATCACGGAGGAGGGCATCGCGCTGGGCGTCACGGCGCACATGGTCGAGGCCGTCGTGCCCCTCGGCCCGGACGAGTAGGCGCCGCTCAGCGGCAGCCGCAGACGGCTGAACCCCGGAGGAGACCCCAGGCGCATCGCAGGAGCACTTCGACATGACCCCGACGGGGTCGTGTCTGGGATGCTGCCTCGAGACGGGGGTGCCGCCTCGGAGGTCCTCGGGGCGTTCGAGCAGCACGGTCCGACCTCGACGAGCTGGGCCCGACCTCGACGAGCTGGGCCAGCAGCTGCAGGACGACGGCGCCGCGGCTTTCGTCGAGTCCATGGAACGAGCTCATCGGCGAGATCACCAGACGTGAACGCGAGGTCGCCGGTACGCGCTGAAGGGTACGGCTTCACCGCGGACCATCCGTTAGGCAGCTGCAACGTGAGCACCCGGGCCGAGGGCGCGTTCGTATCGCCTGCCGGTAGACGCTCTACGCGTTATCACCAAGCACGGAGGTACCTCGCATGACTGGCATGCCAAGCGAGCCGAAGGCAGCTGCCGTCAGCCTCGTCCAGCCCGGCTGGACGATCTACAGCAAGGACGGCGTGCTGCTGGGCGAGGTCGTCGCGGCCGACCAGCGCTTCATCCACGTGCGCGCCGAGAAGGGCGAGTCGAACATCGAGATCCGGACCGACGCGCTCGTCGAGCAGGAGGAGCCCGAGATGCGGGCCCGCGTCGGCCTGACCGCGGCCGAGCTGTCGATGGACGACGCACAGGACTGAGTCGCACCGAGACCCCGCTGCGATGTGTCCCCCGCCGTTCGCGATCAGCACGCTCACCGTGACGCGGGCGGCCGGGCAGGGCAGATGGAGAACTGCAAGGCCGCTGCAACAGAAGGGCTGCCGGCGGCATGCGCGGATGACGCCAGCGGCCTCCTACGGTCCCCGTATCCCAACTGAACGGGAGGTCTTCAGCACGTGACAGCCAACCCTGAACGCGGCGCCACCCCACGCCGTCGCCACGCCCCTCACCGGCGAGGCCGATCCGGTCTTGCCCGGTGGGCCGGCATCCCCGTCCTTGCCCTGGCTGCGCTCGTGGTCGGCGGGTGCGCCCAAGACAGCGCCAGCACGTGGACACACGCACCCCTCGCCCGCGCCTCGACGCCGGTGCCGGAGCAAGCCGCGGCGACCGACCGAGGGACGAGCGACGCGGCTGCGGACCAGTCCGCCACCGAGCGGGCGATCCCATTGCAGCCGCCGGCCGGCAACGTCATCCCTCGCTTCGTCGAACCGGAGCGCGCGGAAGGACCCGACGCCGGCGATGTCGACGCTGCTCCCCTCGCGATCGAGCCTGGCCTGGCCTCCGCTGACGAAGCCACACCAGCTCCAGCGACGCGGCCGGCCGCGGCGACCTCGCCGTCGACCACCACGGAGCCATCCGATCCGGCTGCCGAGCCCACTGAGGATGCCGCCGTCAGCGAGCTGACGATCGTGGCCCAGGACACCGCCTTCGATCCCGAGGAGCTGGCCGTCGAGGCCGGGGCCTCCGTGCGGCTGACGCTCGAGAACCACGACCCGATCCCGCACAGCTTCGCGGTCTATCGGACCGACGCCGCCGAGGAAGCGGTGTTCGTGGGCGAGACCTTCAGTGGGCCCGACGCCTCACGCACGTACGAGTTCACGGCCCCCGCCGAACCGGGCGAGTACCTCTTCCGCTGCGATATCCACCCCCAGCTCATGACCGGCACGCTCATCGTGGAGTGAGTAGCCGCCGCTGAAACCAGAGAGGAGCACGCGATGACCCAGGGAAGCACCCCACAGGCGACTTCCGGAGCGGAGGCGCTGACGCAGGAGCACCAGCACGACGCGCTCGTGCACACGCACGATCACTATCACGTCTCGCACGTCCATCGCAGCGACGCCGAGCCGGGCGACGAGTTCGCGCACCGCGCGCACTACCACGTTCACGAGCACAACCACGCCCCGTACGTCCACGGGCACGCCTATCCCGTCGCCGACGAGGGTATCGAGCACGCCAAGATCGCCCACGTGCACGACCACGATGCGCCCTCGGCGGCGGAGACGAGGCCTGAGTGATGGCCGGACAGCACGGGTCAGTGGGATCGGTCATCGCGACCATCGGGACCGACGCAGACGAGGCGGTCGTCGAGCGCGCCACGGCTGTCGCGCGCGAGGAGGGCAGACGAGTGGTGCTCATCGATCGCAGCGCGGAGTCGATCACCGGTGCGACGTCATACAACGACCTGCGTGGCGACGACGACTACCGGCCATCGCCCGACGAGACGGTGGATGCCGCCATCGCTCGTCGCGAGGGCCGTAACGACCTTGCCAGGCACCTCGAGTCGCTCGACGGCACCGGTGTCGACGCGGGCGGCTGGTTCCCCACGAAGGCAGGGCTCGCCGGTATCGAGGATGCGATAGAGCGTTTCGCCGGCGAGGTCCTCGTCGTCCCCGCCGCAGTGCGCGACCCCGGCATCGCCGATCTCTTCCGAGGCGTGAGCCTCTCATCGCTGGAGGAGCTCCCGGTGCGCCTGGTGCTCGTCGAGTAGGGGAGCGCAAGGCAATGGACCGCTTCGCGGCCAACGGGTCCGCCACGCATCCGTCGGGCGATACGGTCACCCTTGGCCGCGAGGATGCTCGACGGATCGATGCCTGGTGGCGTGCCGCGAACTACCTGTCCGTGGGCCAGATCTACCTGCTCGAGAACCCGCTCCTGCGGGTGCCCCTTCGAGCTGAGCATGTGAAGCCGCGGCTGCTCGGCCACTGGGGCACGACCCCCGGGCTGAACTTCATCCATGCACATGCCAACCGGGTGATCAAGGCCCGCGACCTCGATGCCATCGAGGTCATCGGGCCCGGCCACGGCGGGCCGGCCGCGGTCGCAGCCTCGTGGATGGAGGGCAGCTACAGCGAGGCATACCCCTCCGTGACGCAGGACGAGGTCGGCCTGGGTCGACTCTTCCGGCGGTTCTCCTTCCCCGGCGGCGTGGGCAGCCACGTCACGCCCGAGACGCCAGGATCGATCCACGAGGGAGGCGAGCTTGGCTACGCCCTGGCCCATGCCTACGGGGCGGCGTTCGACGACCCCCAGCTGGTGGTCTTCTGCGTCGTCGGCGACGGTGAGGCGGAGACCGGACCACTGGCTGCGAGCTGGCACTCGCCCAAGGTGGTCGATGCCGCACAGGATGGGGCCGTCGTGCCCATCCTCCATCTCAATGGCTACAAGATCGCGGGGCCGACCGTGCTCGCGCGCATCCCGAACGCCGAGCTCGAAGCGTTCTTCGCGGGCCACGGCTATGAGCCCCACTTCGTCGAGGGCAGCGACCCGGCGCCGATGCACGAGCGCATGGCCACCGTCATGGACCAGGTGCTCGACAAGGTCGCCGACATCCAGCGTCGTGCTCGCGACGACGGCGACCGACGCCGGCCCACGTGGCCGATGATCGTCCTGCGCAGCCCGAAAGGCTGGACCGGGCCGGCGACCGTCGATGGACAGAGGGTCGAGGGCACGTTCCGCTCGCACCAGGTGCCGCTCAGCGAGGTCCGCGAAGATCCGCGGCACCTGCAGCAGCTCGAGGACTGGCTGCGCAGCTACCAGCCGGACGAACTGTTCACCGACGACGGCAGGCTGCAGCCGGGGATCGCACAGCTCGCTCCCGAAGGTCGGCGCCGGATGACGGCCAATCCCAAGTCGAACGGCGGGCTCGTCCGGCTCGACCTGGAGATGCCCGATTTCCGCGACTACGCGGTCGACGTGCCGAGCCCAGGTCGCAGTCGGACCGGCGCGACTCGGACCCTGGGCAGGTTCCTTCGCGCGATCATCGAGCGCAATCCCCAGCGCTTTCGCCTGTTCGGGCCGGACGAGACGTCCTCCAACCGTCTCGACGATGTCTTCGAGGTGACGGACCGTGCGTGGGCCGCCGATCTCGAACCCGACGACGAGGACTACAGCCGCGAGGGCCGCGTCGTCGAGATCCTGAGCGAGCATCTCTGCCAGGGATGGCTGGAAGGCTATCTGCTCACCGGGCGCCACGGACTCTTCGACTGCTATGAAGCCTTCATCCACATCGTCGACAGCATGTTCAACCAGCACGCCAAGTGGCTCAAGATGAGCCACGAGATCCCCTGGCGTGCTCCGATCTCGTCGCTCAACTACTTGCTGACCAGCCACGTCTGGCGCCAGGACCACAACGGCTTCAGCCATCAGGACCCGGGTTTCATCGACCACGTGGTCAACAAGAAGGCCGACATCATCCGCGTCTACCTGCCGCCGGATACGAACACGCTCCTGGCCACGGGCGATCACGTCCTGCGCAGCCAGGACTACGTCAACGTCGTGGTCGCGGGCAAGCAGCCCGGGCTTGACTATCTCGATATCGACGAGGCTGCCCGGCACTGCGCGCGAGGGCTTGGCACGTGGGAGTGGGCCAGCAACGACGACGGCGACCCCGATGTCGTCCTGGCCGGCTGCGGCGACGTGCCGACGATGGAGGCGCTGGCCGCGACGGCGCTCATCCGCGAGCACCTGCCGGAGCTCAAGGTGCGGTTCGTCAACGTCGTCGATCTCATGCGGCTGCAGGACGAGCAAGCTCATCCGCACGGGCTGCCGGACCGCGAGTTCGACGCCATCTTCACCGCCGACCGGCCGATCATCTTCGCCTACCACGGCTATCCCTGGCTCATCCACCGCCTGGCTTATCGACGCACCAACCACGACAACCTGCACGTCCGCGGCTACAAGGAGGAGGGCACCACCACGACGCCCTTCGACATGGTCATGCGCAATGACCTCGATCGATTCCACCTGGTGATGGATGTCATCGATCGCGTGCCCGGGCTCAGCAGCCGGGCCGGGTCCCTCCGCCGGCGGATGGCCGACGAGCGCGCTCGGGCCCGCGAGCACGCCAGGCGACATGGTGAGGACCCCACCGACATCAGCGAGTGGACATGGCCGGATGGCTGAGGACGCGACCCGCTCGCGACAGGACTCGGGCGATGCCGGATGTCGGGGGCTCGGGCTCAGCCCGAAGAGGTGGGTGCTTCCCCGTCCGCGGCCTCTCCCGTGGACGGCGCGTCCGACCGTCGCAGGCGGCTGAGCGCAGCGTGGTCGGTGAGGTCGAGGCGCAACGGTGTCAAGGCGACGAAACCGTTGTCCAGCGCCCAGCGATCGGTATCTTCAAGGCTGCTCTCGAGGTGACGAGCCGTGAACCAGTACAGGTCCCGCCCGTAGGGATCGGTCCCGGGCACGACCTCGCCGTGATATCGCTCGACCGCCTGACGCGCCCAGCGGATCCCGCGCGGATCGGGCGGCAGGTTGACGTTCACCAACGGGATCCGCGATCGCGACAGCAGGAGCTGCAGCACCTCGTGGACGTGTGGGGCCATCGCCTCGAAGCGTGGCAGGGGCTCCGCTGGCGTGCTCAGCGCCACGCCGGATATCCCCTGGAGGACCGCCTGCTTGGCGGCCGCGAGCGTGCCCGAGTGCCAGATCGCGTTGCCCAGGTTGGTCCCGATGTTGATCCCGGAGAGCACCACGTCCACCTCGCCCCAGAGATGGATCCCCAAGGCCACGCAATCAGCCGGGGTGCCGTCCACGCGATAGGCCTCGACGTCCACCGAGAGTTCCGTCGCGCGATAGCGCAGGGGCAGCGAGGACGTGATCGAATGACCGGACGACGAGCGCTCGACGTCGGGTGCGACGACGCAGACCTCGCCGAAGTCCAGAGCGACCCGCGCGAGCGCAGAGATGCCCGGGCTGTAGATGCCGTCGTCGTTGCTGATCAGGATGCGGATATCAGCCTCCGTCGAGGGAGTCGTGGTGATGGGCCGTAGGCTGCTCTGTGTCATACACAACCCGCGCGCTGGCGATGCCTCGCCAACGGCCCCGTCGCTGCTCGCGATGCTATCCGAGGCGGGATATCAGACGCGATACCAGACCCGCAAGGACGCATGGCAAGAAGCATTGCAGGAGCCGATGGACCTGGCCGTCGTCGTTGGAGGCGACGGCACCGTCGGTCCGGTGGCCAAAGCGCTGGCTGGCCGATCGCTGCCCTTCACCGTCCTGCCGGTCGGGACGGCGAACAACATCGCCAAGACCTTCGGCATCGCAGGCGATGCCAGGGACGTGGTGGCGCGGTGGGCCACGACTCGGCCACAGCTGCTCGACACGTGGACGGTCACGGCCGGGGACTCGACCGCGGTCTTCGTCGAATCGATGGGAGCCGGGCCGTTGGTCCCACCGATGCGGCACTCGGAGCGACAGCATCCGCCGACCTTCATCCTCGGTGGCGCCATCGACCGTGCACGGCATGCCTTCCGCACGGCGGTCATGGCCGCGCCATCGGCGCACTGGTCCATCGAGGCCGACGGATCGGACCTCTCGGGCGACTACATCGGCCTCGAGGCCATGAACATCCGCTCCGTGGGCCCGAACCTGCTGCTGTCACCCGCAGCCGATCCGGGCGACGGCGCCATCGACCTGGTGCTCTTCCGGGAGATCGATCGTGAGCAGCTGGCAGCGGTGGCAAACGTGCTCTCGCCCGGCCGCTTCGAGCTGGAGACACATCGCTGCGCGGACGTGCGCCTCATCCCGCCACCCGACGTCACGATCCACGTCGATGGCGAGCTGTGGCCGGCACGTGACCGTCGCGAAGGCGTGGAGCTTCGAGTACGCCAGGCCGCTCGCAGTCGGATCGTCGCGCCCGACGGGTCCCCGAACGTCAGCGCAGAGCCGCGCTAGGCGGGGCAGCTAGTGCCGGTCGGGACCCATTAGCCGTTGTCACCGCCCTCGGCCAAGGCCGGGTTCGGTGTCCCGCCGCCGCGGCCTTCACGGATGTTGTCGCGCCCGACCTCTGGTTCGAGCGTCCTGGCGGCCTGGTCCTGTGGCGTACCCCTGCGCCGCTCCTCGGCTGAGGGCATCGGCAAGCGAGGCTCGGCTGGTGGCATCACGTTGGAGGTGCCGTCCGGGTTGGCCAGCGACTGGGCGCCCTCGACCCGCCGCCGATCGCCCCACCGGGGGTTGGAACGATCCGCGAGTGAGGGATCCTCGAGCGGCAGGCCGCTGGCAGGTTCAGCCCCGGCCAGCGGTCCGGTCTCGGTGGGGCCACCAGCCTCGTCCCCACGCGGGGCTCGAGGCTGGTGGGTGCGTCGCGTCACGAACGGCGACTCCCAGCGGTCGGTTCGGCGACCGCGAGCAGGTTGCCCTCGGTGTCACGGAACCAGGCTCCGCGGAAGTCGTCCGTCGTGACGATCGACGTTTGCGTATCGTATCCGTCCATCGCCACCGCTTCGAAGCGGATGCCCTTCTGCTTGAGGTCCGTCACTTCCCTCTCCAGGTCGTCGACCTCGAAGCTGAGCTGCGTGTGATCGCCCGAGGGCGCGCCTGTGGACGGGAAGACCATGAACGTGTTGCCTTCGGTGGTGTCGTAGAGGACGCCTCCACTCTCCTCGCGACCGGAGAACCCCAGCGTGTCCTCGTAGAACCCCCGTGCACGCATCAGGTCCGCTGCCGGCAAGGTGGCGTAGGCGCGTCGCTTGTTCAACATTGCGTGTACCTCCTTCGACACCGGACCGTGAGCGTTCCGCCCTTAGCACCGAATAACGGTCGCGCAGGGGTGGCCTTGCAGCGAGGTGACAGTGGCAGGTGTGGCGCGGAGCCGGGGAGCCGGCGATCCCTGCGTGTCGCGCGTCGTTGCAGGTCTCAGCCCAGCGGTGCCACTCACGTCGGACGGTCGACGGCCTCCTCGCCGGACGGTCCCTCGTTCGACGCCCCGTCGGATCGAGGCAGACCCAACGCCGTGATGGCCGCGCCCAGGCCGAGCAGCAGTGCTGTCGCGAGCATGGCCAGGTGGAAGGCCTCCGTCGAGGCCACGGTCGTGGCGCGCACCGCGTCGGTCGTGGCCGACGGCGGTGGGCGATTGAGCGGCTCGTAGCGGACGTCGGAGCCACCATCGTGCACCAGCGCCGGTGCCTCGCTTGCCAGCGTGTCGTAGAACGCCGCCGAGATGACGATGAACAAGACGGCCAGCACGAGCGGCTGGCCCACGCGCGAGATGGCGTTGTTGATGGCCGATCCAAGACCGGCGTTGGCGGTCGGGATCGAGCCCATGAGCGCGGTGGTCAGCGGCGCCACGACCAGCATCAGGCCGAGCCCGAAGAGCAGGTTCGGCAGCAGCACATCGATCACGGTCGACCATCCCGGAGGCAGCCATGTCGACGGCGCGCCGGGCCGGGCGACCCACGCGGCGCTGTCCCACGGGATCCTTGCCAGCCAGAGCTGGCTGGCGGCCATCAGCAGCGGCCCGACGATGAGGAATGGCCGTGTGCCGATCCGTCCCGCGATGGAGCCCACGACGGTGGAGCCGAGAGCCAGGGCGACCCCACTGGGTAATGCCACCAGCGCGGCCGCGAAGGCGGTATAGCCGAGGCCACCCTGGACGAACAGTGACACCAGGAACTGGCTCACGTAGAGCGCGCCATAGATCGCGAACGTGGCGAGGTTGATGACGGTGAACGTGCGCCGCCGGAACAGGGACGGCGGAACGAGGGGGTCCTCGCGCCGCAGCATCAGCCACGGGAATGCGATGCCCGCGGCGATCCCGAGGCCGAGAGAGATCCAGGCCACCGAGGCGGTCCAATCGGACTCGGTCCCGCGGATGAGCCCGAAGGTCAGGCCCGCGATGGCCACGGTGACGGTGAGCGAGCCGAGCCAGTCGACGCGCTCGGGCGCATCCGGATCTCGGCTCTCAGGGACGTAGCGCCAGGCAGCAAGGGAAGCAAGGACCGCGAAGGGAACGTTGATGAAGAAGGCCATGCGCCAGGTGAAGCTGTCGACGAGGACGCCGCCGATGAGCGGGCCGAAGACCAGCAGCCCGGACGTGGCGGCGGCCCAGATCCCGAACGCGCGTCCCCTCGCGGGTCCATCGAAGCTGGCCGTGATGATGGCCAGCGATCCGGGCACGAGCAGGGCGCCCGAGGCACCCTGCGCGAGCCGAGCGATCACGAGGAACTCGAGACTTGGCGCCACGCCACAGAGCACGGACGTCAAGGCGAACCCGGCCAGGCCCATGAGGAAGATCCTTCGTCGACCGTACTTGTCCGCCAGGGCGCCGCCGAGGATGAGCAGGGCTGCGAGGATCGCGAGGAACCCGCTGGTGATGTACGCCTGCGCCTCGAGCGTCCCGAGGACTGTCGCCGGCAGCTCCTCGCCGATGCGGCGGATGGCGACGTTGACCACGGTCCCGTCGAGGAAGACCATGCCCGAGGCCACGATGGTGGCAAGTAGGACCCAGTTCGGATGCCGGCGGGGCGTCGTGTCGGTCACCATCACTCGAGGCCGGCGAGGGCGCAGGGCCGGGCGAGCGCTTTGTGATGGGCGAGCCCTTTGTGATGGCCCGGACCATGGGCGCGCGGCCAGAGCCTGCAGCCCGCCATGTCACTCAGCCGCTGGCGAGAGCCAGCCATCGACCCGGTCGCCGAGCGGACGGGCCCAGCGACCCTGCGCCTCGATGATCCGATGGAGGGCGTGCACCAGCATGACAGCACGCTCCCACAGGCCGCCTCTCACGTGTGCGCGACCCGTTGGGCCGCGACGTTGCATTCGCATCGCAACTGGAACGCTTCTGCAATGCGAGCTGGGCCACGACTAGCGCCGGTGTACGGCGTCCGGAGCGACCCTGAGGGGAGACGTTCGCCTTCTGGCGCGAACGAGGAAGTGAGGCTCGAAGATGAGCGGTATGGCACATCCACCGGTGGATTACGGCACGCCCGGTCCGGAGCCCGCGAGCAGGCGCCCGACCCGCATCGGATGGGGATGGTGGGCGGCCATCATCGCTGTCGTGCTGGCTGCCATCCTCGCGGTGCTTCTCGTCCTTGACGACGGGCTGGAGCCGACCCAGACGGTCGGAGCTGCCTCTATCGTCGCCGAGCCAGCCGAATATGAAGGTGATCGCGTCGCGGTCACTGGCCGGATCGATGAACTTCTCACCGACCGTGTCGTCACCGTGGGCAGCGACCTTGCGGCAGACGACCTGCTCGTCCTGATGGCACCGAACGCCTTCGTGGGCGGCTACGGTGTCGGTGTGCCGATGACCGTGCCCCTGCCGGCAGGTGAGGCCTACGAGCCTGGCGACGTCGTCCAATTCGCTGGAACGGTCCGGTACTTCGACAGGCTGGCGATGAGCGAGCAGTTGGGCCTGACGCTCAACCCGGCGCTCTTCGATGCCTGGGACGGGAAGCCGGCGCTCGTGGCCGATCGCCTCGATGTCGCCACCGTGGGCCGCCTGGCTACGGGCGAGTGAGGGCCCTCGGTTCGCACCACGACCCGACTCCGGGTGGGGCCTCACCGATGCGATGCACGAAGACGAGGCTGCAAGGAAGCTGCAGCACGGTGAACTGAGCCGTTGAGGCGGACGTGTCGCCGGCACCGATACGGTCGCACTCAAGCAGTTACCCGTTCGGTAGCGACCAGTCACGAGGAGGTCACATCATGGGTCACGTCGCCCGCGTTACAGAGATCACAGCCCGATCGCCGCGTTCCTTCGAGGACGCGATCAAGGCCGGTCTCGCGAGAGCCGACACCACACTCCGCAACGTCGAGGGCGCCTGGATCAAGGAGCAGAAGATCGCCATGCACGATGGCGAGATCGAGAGCTACCAGGTGGACATGCTCGTGACGTTCGTGCTCGACGACGAAGAAGGCCCAGAGCCGGACGCCTGACCAGCCGATCCAGCCGGGCGAGGACTGGTCGAGCGGAAGACCCCGTGACCAGTCCTCGTTGCGCCGGGGTGCGGAGCCCTGGTCACGCCCGCCAGCTGCCAAAGGAACTCGACATGCCCACCCAACGCGATGAGGACACGAACCCCCTGCAGCCTCCCGACGACGAGACCGTGCGCCGCGAGATCAACCGCAGCGGCAGCGGTGGGTCTGGGGGCGCGCCCGAGGCGGACCCTCGAGTCGAGGGCTCGGGGTCGGAGTCGGTCGACGAGATGCTCGCCGGCCACGGGCCGGACGACGAGGCCACGAGGCCCGATGAGGCCACGGCGCCCGCTGACGACGCATCGATCGCACGCACGTCCGAGCCGGACGCGCGACGAACGCACGTCGGCTGGCAGATCCTCGATCGCGACGGCGAGCGGCTGGGCACGGTCGTGGAGCGAGACGATGCATCCATCCTCGTCGAGCCCGACACGTCGACGCAGCCCACGGCACGGATCCCGCTGAGGGCGATCGACGAGGAGTCGCCCCACGACAAGCGAGCCACGCTCACGCTCGACGCGGGAGAGGTCGCCGACCTTCAGGAGTGACCTGTCGGTACCGCGATCGGGCATGACCCCCGGGCCGGCTGGTTTCCCATGACCCCCTCGACCGCGCTCGCGCTGGCGCTCGGCATGGTGCTGTTCGGCAGCGCCACCCCCTTGGCCCGACTGGTCACGGCCGATCTGCCGCCCCTCGTCGGTTCGGCCCTGCGGGTGACGTCGGCGGCGGTGGTCCTGGTGCCCATCGCACACCTGCGTGGGTTCCGGTGGACCCAGCTGGACCGGCAGGACTGGCGCCGTGCGGCCGTGCTCGCGGGCGTCGGCATGTTCGGCTTCACGCTGGCCCTGGCCCTGGGCATGGAGCGAGTTTCGGGCGTGACCGGCGCCGTCATCATGGGCACCACGCCGGCGGTCACGGGCGCCGCAGCCGTGATCGTCCTGGGCGAACACGCCACCTGGCGCCGCTGGCTCGCTGTCGCGCTCTCCGTCGCCGGCGTCATCCTGATGCGCCTGGCCGGCGGCGCCACGGGCTTCGACCTGGTCGGCGCGGCGCTCGTCTTCGGCGCGGTCCTGGCCGAGGCCACCTACACCCTCGCCGGCAAGCGCTTCATGGAGCGCCACGACGCGGTCGCCGCGACGACGGTAGCGACCGCGCTCGCGGTCCCGCTGTTCGTGGTGGCCGCAGCACCATCGGTCGGCACCGTTTCCTGGAGCGAGGTCGGGCTCCCAGCCTGGCTGGCGGTCCTGGCCTGGGGCCTGGGCACCCTCGCCGCCGGTTCCATCATCTGGTACTACGGCGTGCGCCGCACACACGGGCACCAGGCGGCCCCATTCATGGGCCTCATGCCGGTGAGCGCGCTCGTGCTCTCCTACGTCCTCCTCGGCGAGGATCCAGCGTGGTGGCACGGCGCCGGGCTGGCGCTGGTGCTGGCCGGCATCGCGCTCGTGGTCCGGGACCGTCGATGATGACGAGCGGAGCTGACGGCCGGCCCCGATGCGAGCTGGCGTCCGGGCGGCCTTCAGCGCAGGGTCGCGAGCCACGCCGGGTAGGCCTTCGACGATCGCTCTTCGAACGCCTCGCCGGGACCGAGCGGCGGCGCATCGGAGGTCCCGAAGAAGTGCGGAACCGTCGCACGCAACGCGGCCCATGCCTCGGGCTTCGTCCCGAAGGCCTCGAAGGCCAGGCTCCACCACGGGCGATTCGGATACTCGGCCAGCGCCACCTCGGACAGCTCCGCGTCACAGCCGACCTCGACCTGCGCGCTGGCTGGTATCTCCACGACGCGAGGTCCATCGTGGACGAAGTGGCGCAGGGAGCGACGCTTGTGCGTGGTGATCAGCGCTATCGGCGGCTCCAAGCCCGAGGCGATGGCGTCGCTTCGGTCCAGGGTCAGCGTCCACTTCGACCAGGCGGCCGCCAGCCCCACGACACCCGGCCCACTCGCGAGGGGTTCAGGCTGGCCGTGCTGCGCCTTGACCTCGAGTCGCACCTCGTCCTCGGCGGCCCGACCGCGCAACTTGATGCCGACCGAGCTCACGCCGGCCAGCGCCACGTATCGATCGTCGCGTGTCTCGGTCGTGAGGGCATGTCCCTGACCGAACCAGTGCGCGACCCTCTCGGGGCACGGTCCATGGAAGAACCAGCGGACCTCCGCCGTGACGGCGATCCCACCCCGGCGACTGCCCATCTCTGCGCCGATCATCGCGGTCACCCTATTGCCTGCTCCTGTCGATCCTGCTGCGATCCGCCCGCCGCTTGGGCGGGACCCCTGACGTCATCCACCGGAGGTGCCGCATGCCCCACCTGATGCCATCACCAGACCACACCAAGGATGAACTCTACGAGCTGGCCCGGGAGCGCGGCATCGCGGGCCGCTCGACGATGAGCAAGCAGGAGCTGATCGAGGCACTCAGGGCACCGCCCGGCCCGGAGGACGCCGATGCGGACAGCGACGACGGGGCGGGCGAGGACGATGGCGAGCTCGACCGCTCGCCGACGTCGGGCCGCTCCATCTGGAGCGGACATCTGAGCTTCGGGCTGGTGTCGATCCCGGTCGGGTTGCACTCGGCGGTCGAGGATCGCCGCATCAGCTTCCGCCTGCTCGACGCACGCGACGGTGCCCGCATCCGCTACCGCAAGGTCAACGAGCGTTCCGGAGAGGAGGTCGAACGGGAGCACATCATCCGCGGCGTCCCGGTGGGGCCGTCCGATCACGTCACCTTCACCCAGGAGGAGCTGGAGCGGATCCCCTCCGACAGCGCAGGACTCATCGATGTGGCGCAATTCGTGTCGCCCGACGAGGTCGACCCGGCGCTGTTCGATCGCTCCTACTTCGTGGCCCCGCACGAGTCGGGCGACCGTGCCTACGTCGTCCTCCGGGAGGCGATGCGCCGCCGGGAGCTGGTCGCCATCGCCCGGCTCACGCTACGCCAGCGCGAGCACCTCGCGGCCATCCGGGCGGACGACTCGGTGCTCGTGCTCGAGACGCTGCACTGGCCCGACGAGATCCGCGTCCCGGATTTCGAGGTCGGCGACCAGGGGGTGGTGACAGAGGATCAGATCGACCTGGCCGACAAGCTCATCGAACACCTGCACTCGAGCTTCGATCCCGGCCGCTATCGCGACACGTATCGCGAGCGGCTCGAAGAAGCGATCGAAGCCAAGCTTGCCGGGAAGGAGATCGAGCTTGCCCCCGACCAGCCGCAGGGTGGCGAGGTGGTCGACCTCACGGAGGTCCTTCAGCGCAGCCTCGAGGCGCAACGTGGGCGTCGCTCGGCGTAGCGCGGACCCGCCTCGCTGAGGCCGCGCCTCACCTGGTGAGCAGCTGGTCGGTGGGCGCAAAGTCGTCGCGCAGCACCGGCGCGCCCGCGGTCCACTGCGCGATGGTCTCGGGGTCCGTGGCCACGACGGCGGTGCCACCGTGCGCGCGACTGGCCGCTCGCAGGTCGTCGACCGGGATGGGCTCGTCCGAGGCGAGCAGGATGACGTTGCCGCCAGCGCTGCCCGTGACACGCGAGGACGGACCGAAGATGGCCGTGTGCTCGAAGACCTCGGCCATGGTCGCGAGCTGCGCTCGAGCGAGGGAGAGCGGTGGGTAGTCGATGATGTTGACCGCGTAGATGCCATCCCGTCGCAGAGCCCGCTGGACCTCGCTCACGAACTCGGTCGTGGTCAGGTGCCAGGGCACGGCCGGCCCGCCGAACGCGTCGCCGATGACGAGGTCGTAGTGGTCGGATGGCGCCTCGGCCACGCCCAGCCTGCCGTCGCCGAGGACCACCTCCGTCGTCGGCGAGGGTTCGAAGCCGAGCTCCTCCTGTGCCACCTCGAGCACGACGGGATCGAGCTCCAGGACGCGGTGGGCGGAGCCCGGACGTGTCGCGTCGATGTAGCGCGGGAGCGTGAACCCCCCACCTCCGAGGTGGAGGGCCATCAGCGGCTGCCCGGCCGGCGCCATCGCGTCGGCCACGTCACCCAGCAGCCGCGTGTAGGCGAACTCCAGGTGGGTCGGATCGTCGAGGTCGACGTAGGCGTGGCGCAACGTATCCATGCGCAGGACACGCTCGCTCTCATCGCCCGCGGCGGCCTCCACGCTGATGCAGAAGTAGGCGCTCTCGCGCTGGCAGGCCGCCGGCGAGGCGACCGTCCAGGCGATCCCGCCCACGCCGATCACGACCGCCAGCGCGACCAGGGGCCCGGGCCTGGCACGGCCGAGCCGCCACGCGATGAGCAGGCCGGCGGCGATGAGCGCGACGCCGATGCCGATGACGATCGGCCGCGTGGGCAGGGCCGCTACCAGCACGAACCCGGTGAGGAATGAGCCGGCGATGGCGCCGACCGTGCCGACCGCCGAGTAGCCGCCCACGACCTCGCCGGTGCGGCCCAGGTGGTGGAGCTGGAGCTTGACGACCGTCGGAGTCGTGGCCGACAGCACCGCCGCCGGCAGGAAGAAGGCGGCGCCGGCATAGAGCACGATCCCCGCTGGGTCGGCCTCGATGTCCAGGCCCGCGAGCAGGCCGACCATCGGGATGACGGCCAGCGCGAGCCCGCCCCCGAGGACGAGGATGGGCCCCAGCAGTCGCCGCGGATCGACACGGTCGGCCACCCGCCCGCCGACCCACGTGCCGAGGGCGATGCCCGCGAGCACGGTCCCGATGACGCCGGTCGTGACCTCGATGGTGATGCCGAGGTGTGGCGCCAGGAGCCGGACGGCGAGGATCTCGAGCGCGAGGACCGCGGCGCTGGCACCGAACACGACGAGGCTGCCAAGGAGGGGAGGCATGGGCGGCAAGCCTGCCACGTCTAGAGGATCCGCGCGTCCGAGGTTGCGTGGGTGACGTCACAGCTCGTATAGTCAATACTCTCAGTTGCTGTATTACTACAACACAACGTATGGACCATAAGACTATCGGGAGCAGATGAACGATGAACCTTCGATCGATGCTGATGAGCCATTCGCCGCTTGACGGCGCCAGCCGGCGAACGCGACGCCTCGTGGTGGCGTTCGCGCTCCTCGGCTTTCCGGCGCTCCTCGCCGCCTGGTTCGGCCTGGGACCCGTCCTGGCCGAGTGGGCCTGGGTCCTGGTGGTGGCGACCTTGGTGGTCTGCCTGCTCGTGGCGGACTACGTGCTCTGGAGCTTCCGCAACTCGATGGCCCAGGCGCCGGACGATCAGCTCGACGAGCGCGAGGTCGCGGTCCGTGATCGCGCCTACCTGGAGAGCTACCGGGTCTTCACCGGATTCACGGCCCTGGCCGTCCTGCTCGCAGCCGTCGCCCCGGACGTGCTCGACCGTCCCATCGAGTACACCTTCGAGACGGCGCAGCCGGTGTTCTGGGCCGTGCTGCACTACGCACTGGTGCTGCCCAGCGCCTTCGTCGCCTGGCGCGAGCCGGACATCGACCCGTCATGACCGGAAGACGGGAGGAGCCCCGCCTCTTCAATCGCCTGCGTGTGCTCCGAGCCGAGCGGGGTCTCTCCCGGCAGGATCTGGCGGCGGCGCTGGACATCAACTACCAGACCGTGGGCTACCTCGAGCGGGGCGACTACAACCCCAGCCTGCACCTGGCCTTCCAGATCGCGGAGTACTTCGAGCTGCCCATCGAGGCCATCTTCAGCCGTGAGCCATTCGGCCCGATGTCCGACCAGCTCTACGGCCAGGAGGCCGGCCGGCGCTCAGGCTGAGCGATCGTGGTGCGCGCGGTGCCGGGAGATGAGGTCGCGGTACCAGCGTGCGCTGGCCTTGGGGATGCGCTGCTGGGTGCCGTAGTCGACGTAGACCAGGCCGAAGCGGCTGCGATAGCCCTCGCCCCACTCGAAGTTGTCCATCAGCGACCAGGCGAAGTAGCCGCGCAGGTCCACGCCATCCGCGATGGCCTGCGCGACCGCGCCCAGGTAGCCGCGCAGGTACTCGACCCGCTCGACATCGCGGACCTCGCCGTCAGGGTCGACGTAGTCGATGTACGAGGCACCGTTCTCCGTGATATAGAGCGGGATCGAGGTGTACTCGTCGTGCACGCGCCTGACCACCGCGTAGAGGGCCTCTGGTGTCACCGACCAGCCGAGCGAGGTCGTGGCCGGCTCGGCCGCCGTGCCCCGGGCGCCGAGGTGCGGGTCCTCGGGCGCGGCCTCGATGATCATGTGGTGGTAGTGGTTGACCGCGAGGAAGTCCAGCGGCGCCGCGATCACGGCCTCGTCATCGGCCTGCACCAGCTCGGTCAGGCCCCTGGCTCCGTAGAGCTCGTGGGCCTCGTTCGGATAGCGGCCCCGCATCATGGGCTCGAGGAAGAGGCGGTTGTTGTTGAGGTCCACCCGCTGAGCCGCGGCGATATCCTCCGGCCGCTCGCTCGCCGGCCGGATGTGGGTGAGGATGTTGGCCACTCCCACGCGAGCCTCGCCGCTCGCGGCGCGGATGGCCCTGACGGCCAGGCCGTGGGCGAGGTTCTGGTGGTGTGCCGCCGCGACGGCAGCGCGCAGATCCTGACGACCCGGCGCGTGGATCCCGCTGTGGTAGCCGAGGAAGGCCTGGCACCAGGGCTCGTTGAGCGTGATCCAGTCCCGGGCCAGCCCGCCGAGCGCCTCCACCGTGGCGCCCGCGAAGTCGGCGAAGCGCGCGGCGGTGTCCCGCTCCGGCCAGCCGCCGACATCCTCCAGCTCCCTGGGCAGCTCCCAGTGATAGAGCGTCACCAGCGGGCGGATGCCGGCCTCGTGCAGCCCCTCCAGGAGGGCCCGATAGAAGTCCAGGCCGCGCTCGTTGAGGGGGCCGCTGCCGCCCGGCTGCAGCCGCGGCCACGAGACGGAGAAGCGATAGGCGTCGAGGCCAAGGTCGCGCATGAGCGCGACGTCCTCCGGCCAGCGATGGTAGTGATCGCAGGCGATGTCTCCGGTCTCGCCACGGACGGTCTTGCCCTCGGAGTGCGCGAACGTGTCCCAGATGGAGTCCGTCCGTCCGCCTTCACGCACTCCGCCATCGATCTGGTAGGCCGAGGTAGCCGTGCCCCACAGGAAGTCGGCAGGGAAGGCCTCGACGGGCGGCTGGTCCTCGCGTCGCTCGCTCATCGGTCGAGCAGCTCGCGGCGGACCGTGACGGTGAGGCGCCGGATGCCACCATCGCGCTCGAAGAGCGACAGGCTCTGTGCCGGCGTGAGCCGATCGCCGTCGACGACCGTCGTCCCGCCATCGGCCTGCTCGATCTCGACCGCGGCCGAACCGCCCAGCCGGTACACCACAGGCACCCCGCAGTAGCTGAAGACGAGGCTGCCTGGATCGAGCTCGAGGGGATGGGTCGCGCCGTCAGCGGTCTCGAAGGTGGCCGTCCGCGGTGCCGACAGCAGCTCGCCGGCCGGCACCAGCCGGGGCGCGAAGCGCACGAGGCCCTCGGCGACCTCGACACCGAGCTCGCCGAACCTGGTGATGATCTGCTCCTTGACCTGGCCGGTCATGCCCGGCTGCTGCGCGCCAAGGTGCCGCGGGGTATGCGAGTAGGGGTCGGTGGGGAAGGCTCCCTGGAGCGCGGGATCCTTGCGGAACCCGAGTCCGTCGCGCACGTCGTGGTAGATGCCTGCCAGCGCGGCCACGGTCTCCGGGTCGTCGGCGCGGCTGAGGCACCACTGCACCGCCACGGCCAGCTTCGCGACCATGTGCCAGTAGATGCTGCCCAGGCCCTCGAACATGAAGAAGCGGTCGCTGCGGCCGGTGAACTCGCGGTGCGAGAACGTCTCTCGCCAGAGCTCGCGGACCGCCTCGCGCGCTGCCGCCGGAGCCGCGATGGCCTCAAGCCGCCCCTCGACGTCGGCGAGCGTGCTTAGATCGGCCTGGAAGTGCCATGCCCCGCGGCGGTCGACGACGAAGAGCGCCGGATCGTCGATCGGGGGCACATCCGCGAGCGTGTTGCGCTGCAGGAACGGCACCGATGGGCGATCGGGATAGAGCACGTAGCTGTGCTGGTCGGGCCGGTAGAGGTCGCTGGCACGAAGCGCGCGCAGCAGCGCCACCGAGGCCCCCGCGTCGAGGAGACCCGACTCCAGCACCGCGACCTGCCCTTCGAGCATCGGCGCGAGGTGGCCGAGGCGGGCTTCGCCGCGGTCGAGCTGGAGCACGTCGTAGCTGTGGTACAGACCGTCCTCGCGACGGCTGGCCTCGACCGTGGCCGCGGCCAGGCGGATCGTCTCACCAAGGAGCTCCCGGATGAGGGCGCTCGGGGTCGAGACCGCGCTCCCGAAGGCTCGGGCATACACCGCCTCGCGATGGGCCTCGCCCGCGCGCCCCAGGCGTTCCATGGCCCCGAACCGCGCCCGGTCGTCGACCGGCAGCTCGATCGAGCGTAGCGCCTCGAGGACCTCGTCGAGCAACGTCCGCACCGACGCGGAGAGCTCCACCTCCCCGTCCTCGGCGAACGTGTCGGCCAGGAACCCGGCGTAGCGGGCGATGGCGTTGAGCGTGACGAGCGACACGCCGTAGCCGGCGAGCGCGTTGTTGGCGTCGTTCCATTCCGGCCGCTGGGTGTTGAGCCAGATGCCGCTGCCCGGGACGAGGTTGGTGAGCTTGACCAGCAGGGGGACCAGCAGCTTCTCGGCCAGCGTCACCAGCCGGACCTCGCCATCATCCTCGCGCACCAGCCGCCCGTCGGCGCCGAGCTCGGTCGCTGCTGCCAGCAGCGCCTCGTGGCGGGCCGTGTCGAAGGTGATGGTGTGCTTGGGGTCGGCTGCGATGGCCTCGAACGTGCCGATGCGATAGGGCACGTCCGCATACGAGTAGCGCCGCTCGTCGAGGCCGGCTCGCAGGGCTCCGGGCTCATGGCGCTCGTACGCCTCGAGGAGCTTGAGCAGGTAGACGACCTGGTGGTCGCCCCAGTAGCCGATGTGGCTCCACGGGTCCTCGGGATCTTCCACCTCCCAGTCGATCCCGGCGCGCGTGATGCGGTACGGGTTGTAGCCATCGGCCGTGGAGGCATCGAGGAAGACGGTCACGAAGTGCGAGAGGTAGCCGGGGTAGCTGATGCCCAGCGCCTCCCAGTTCTGGAAGATGTCGCGCCAGTTGCCCTCGTAGCCGTAGACGAGGTCGTCGCCGTCGTGGACGCGGATGGTGTACCAGTTCCACGGTCGGCTGGGATCGCCGTGGCGTCGGCTGAACGTGAGCGGCAGGTAGCCGCGCACCAGCCTCGTCAGCTGCGGGTCGCCCTGGGCCTGTGCCGCCACAACCAGCTCCTCGCGGCCAAGCCGGTCCGGCAGCTCCGCCAGCCAGGCCAGGTGCCGCTCGGCGATGACGCGGTTCTGGTCCAGAAGGTACGCCCGCAGATCGGGCACGGGGATGTCGTAGCCGTGCTCGAAGGTCCCACCACGCATGATGTTGAAGAGCACGTTCGCGACGTGGTTGGCCGTGGCGGCCTCGTCGGCCGTGACCTGGGTCGCATCGGCGCCGGCGAGGCGTCGCTGCACGCTCGCGCGGTCGGCCTCGAGCGCCCTCTCGACGTCGGCCTGCAACGCGGCATCGGGGACGTCCAGCCGGTGCGCCAGCTCGAGCACCTCGGCGTGGTCCAGTCCCGTGTCGGCCACCGTGTACCACTCGAACGAACCGCCTGGCGGCAGCGAGACCTCGCCCGCGGCGAGGTAGGCGCCCGCGACACCTCGGACCTCGGCCTGGTCGTCGAGCTCGGCACCACGGCGAAAGGCTTCGGCCCCGGCGGCTCCAAGCTGGACCCGCGGCGCAGGGTGTCCCACGGCCCAGGCCACGGCCGCGCGCAGCGACTCGGAGGGCTCGGGTCGGTCGGACACCCGCGTGTTGAGGGTGTACAGCGCGAGGCGTGACGCGGGCAGGCGTTCGTGGCGCATGTAGGCCACCGCGAGGTAGCTCAGGCGCGCGTAGAGATCGCGGCTGACCCCGGGCGGGATCAGGTCGTGCCAGCCGTCGAGATAGCGGACTTCCGCGCCGACGCCCGTGATGTCCTCGAGCACGGCATGCCGGACCACGCCGAACGCCTCACAGGCGGCCAGGCTCCAGCGGAAGCGCAGCCCCAGCTCCTCGTCGATCTCCTCGAAGAGCACGGCCGTGCCGTCCACGCGCTTGTAGAGGTTGCGGTGCCGGCGACGGGTGCCGGGCACGTCCCGCCACGGCTCCCACAGCAGCGTCCGCCCGTCTCGCGAGACGAGGAACGTGCTGTGGACCCCGCTGGCGTTGGGGTCGCGCAGGATCTTGTCCACCGTCTGGCTGGGGAAGAGCCCATGGTCGGGGTCCTTGCGTCCCGCGGTGAAGGCCCCGTTGGAGCCGACGAAGAGCCACACGTCGCTGTCGCTCACGATGCTCATGAGGAAGGGCGGCATGGCGTCGACGTCGACGATCCGAGCGTAGCGGACCCCGTCGATGGTGACGAAGCCACCGCCGACCGCCAGTCGCTGTGGCGGGACGAGCGCCCGCTCCGGTCGCACCACCGCGGGCTCGGCGCTCGCGGCTGCTCCATCCCCGTGTCTGCGGCTCATGCCGGCACCGGCTCGTAGAGGCGGACGTAGTCGACCAGCATCTGCGCCGGGAAGTCCGTGTCGGGGAAGACGGGTCCGCCGAGGTTCCCTCCGACGGCCACGTTGAGGAGCATGAACGCCGGCTGCTCGAAGACCCACTCGTTGGGTGCGATCTCCTCGCGGGTGACCTCGTGGTAGCGGCGACCGTCGAGGTACCAGGCCAGGCGGTCGGGCTCCCACACGAGGCCCACGGTGTGGAACTCGTCCGAGACCGGGGCGCCCACGTCGACACGGCCGCTGATGCCGCCGCTGCCGGAGTAGCCGGGACCGTGGACCGTGCCGAAGAGCTCGTTGGGACGGCGACCGACGTACTCCATCACGTCGATCTCACCCGACCGTGGCCAGCCCACCTCGTCGAGGTTCGAGCCCAGCAGCCAGAAGGCCGGCCACAGGCCGAAGCCGGCCGGGACGCGCAGCCGGGCCTCGAGGTAGCCATGCTGGAACTCGAGGCGATCACGGGTCAGCAGGCGGGCGGAGGTGTACTCGCAGGGCCCGTAGTAGCACTGCCGGCTGCCGTCTGCCTCGCGCGCCACGATGGCCACGTGGCCCTCACCATCGAGCGCCACGTTGGCAGCCTCATCGGTGTACCACTGGCGCTCGGCGTTGCCCCAGCCAACGAGCCCGACGCCGCTGCCGTCGCCGAGGTCGTAGCCCCAGATGTCGGGATCGGGCGGCGTGCCCGCGGGGCCCTCGAACTCGTCGCTCCAGGCCAGGACCCAGTCGCCTGCGGGTAGGGTCATCGGGTCGTGAGCAGGCGCATCGTCGTCGGCCGGCTCATCGGCCGCGCCGGCCAGCCCGGGTCCGGCCATGGTCACCATCAGGGACGCCGCGGCGAGCGCCGTCAGCGCCGATCGTCGAGCGCTCATTCGATGCCATCGCCGGTGGAACCGCGGAGCACGAGCTCGGTCGAGAACACTACCTGGTTGGCGGCCGCGCCCGGCTCGCCGATCTGTTGGAGGACGAGCCGCACCATCTCGCGACCCATGGCCTCGATGGGCTGTCGAACGGTGGACAGCGTGGGCCGTACCTCCTGTGCCGTGGGCAGATCGTCGAAGCCCATGACGGCGATGTCCTGCGGCACCCGTCGGCCGTTGTCCTTGATGGCCTGCATGGCTGCGATGGCCATGCTGTCGGACGCGGCGAACACGGCGTCGACGTCGGGGTGCGCCGCGAGCAGTGCCTGGGTGGCCTCGGTGGCGGTCGTGGCACGATAGGCCCCCGCGATCTCCAGCGACGGGTCGTGCTCGAACCCGGCGGCGGCCAGGGCATCGCGATAGCCCTGCAGCCGGTCCCGCGCCGAGGGCAGGTCCAGGGTGCCGTGGATGGTGGCGATCTTCCGGCGACCGGTCGCGATGAGATGGCTGACGGCCGCCTCAGCGCCCTCACGGTTGTGGGCGTCCACGAAGCTCACGCCCGGCTGGCCCTGCGGCCGGCCGCTGACCACCACCGGCATGCCCCGCCTGACCAGCTGTCCCAGCAGCGGATCCGAGTCGTGCGGCCCGACGAGGATGACGCCATCGACGTGGTCGGCCACGAGGTAGCGCTCGATCCTGGTGCCCTCCTCCTGGGTGGGAGCCAGCATCAGCGCCAGGCGTTTGTCGCGCGCGGACAACCCCGCCGTGATGCCCAGCATCAGCTGGCCGAAGAACGGATCGCCGAAGAGCCGGTCGGCCGATTCGAGGACGACCACGCCGATCGAGTCGGTCCGTTGTGTCATGAGGCTGCGGGCCGATGGGTTGGGCACGTAGCCGAGCTCGTCGATGGCGATGGTCACCGCAGCGCGTGCCTCCGGCCCGACCTTCGGGTTGCCGTTCACGACGCGGGAGACCGTCGCGGTCGAGACACCGGCCTTGGCGGCGACGTCCCTGACCGTCACGCCTCTGTGCGTGGCGGTCAGGCGCCGCTTCTTGCGTGGCACTGTGTTGCCTCCTCGAGGAACCCCAGCGGGCGTCGACAGGGCTAGCCCTTGACCGCACCCGCCGTGACACCGCCGATGATGTAGCGCTGCATGAAGATGAAGAAGACGACCATGGGCAGGGCGATCATCAGCACACCCGCCGCCAACAGCGGCCAGTTATTGCCGTAGACCCCCTGGAACACGATCAGTCCTCGCGTCACAGGATAGAACTCCTGGCTGGTCAGGTAGATGGTCGGCAGGATCAGCTCGTTCCACACGCCGATGGAGTGAAGCACCGCGACCGTGGCGATGGCCGGCTTGGCCAGCGGCATCACGATCTGGAACACGTAGCGCAGGTAGCCGGCGCCCTCGATGGCGGCGGCCTCGTCGAGCTCCTTGGGGATGGTGCGGATGTAGTTGACGAGGATGACGATGCCGATGGGATTGACCACGAAGAGCATGACGTAGCCGATGGGGTTGTTGAACAGGCCCAGGCGCAGGATGAGCTGGAACTGCGGGATGAGCGCCGGCGGCAGGAACAGCGCGATGAGGAACAGCGTGAACATCAGCCCGCCGCCGCGCACGAAGCGTCGCGCGATGGCCACCGACAGGAAGGTGCCGGTCACCACGAAGACGGTCGTGGAGATGACCACGTAGAGGATGCTGTTGAGCAGGTACTGAGCGAAGTTGGCCTTGTCCCAGGCTTCGAAGAAGTTGTCGAAGCTGATCGACGACGGCAGCGTCATCGGCGAGCGGTTGAACTCCGCGGGCGTCAGGAAGGACGTGTTGAGGAGCATCAGGAGCGGGCCGAGGTAGACCACGCCCAGCAGCAGCAGCACGACGTAGGCGCCGATGCGGGCCCAATCGATCGGCTTGCGCGGTTCGGTGGGAGCCATGGACACGCTACCGGTGTCTCGAAGCGGTTCTTTGATGGTGGCAGTCATCCGGTCAACCGTGCCTCTCTCCGCCGCAGCAGGAATTGCGTCGTGATACCGATCACCAGCACGATCACGAACAGGATCATCGCGGCCGCGGCTCCGTAGCCCTGCCGGAAGCTGTTCACGGTCGTGCTGCCGGTCGTCTGGCCGAAGGCCTCTGCGTAAACGAGGTAGCCCATGACCTGCGTCCCCGGGCGGTAGCCGATGAGGACGAGGAACAGCTGCCAGGCCTGCAGCGAACCGATGATGGTGAGCACGAGGTTGGTGTTGACCGCGGGAGTCAACAGTGGCCAGGTCACGTTCTTGAAGGCCTGCCAGCGGCTGGCCCCGTCGATCCGCGCCGACTCGTAGACCTCCTCCGGGATGGTCTGCAGGCCGGCCAGGAAGATGACCATGGTGAAGCCCAGGTTGGACCAGATCTGGACCACGATGACCCAGGCGAACGCCTCCATCGGCTGACCGCCCAGGAAGAGCGACTGGATGCCGAAGACGTCGAGGACGCTCTGCATCGGGCCACCCAGCGGGTAGAGGAACAGCGTCCACATCAGGCCCTGGATGGTCACGCCCAGGATGACCGGCAGGAAGAAGAGCGTCCGGAAGAAGCGGGTGCCCTTGAGGCCCATGTTCAGCAGCAGCGACACGAACAATCCGAGCGTGAACTGGATCGCGGTCACCGCGAACATGAAGATGAAGGTGCGGAAGATGGCGTCCAGGTTCTCCTGGGCGCGCGCACCAAGCGTCAGGAACTCTCGATAGTTGTCCAGCCCGACGAAGTTGACCGGGAGTCCCGGGAGCCCGGTCGCGTCGGTCGCCGAGAAGAACGACGTGGCGATCGATGGGCCCAGGGACAGCACCAGGTACAGGATCACCGCCGGCGCCATCATCAGGTACGGCCAGGACCTGGCCCGCCGACCCGTTCCGAAGTGGAAGCTCATCTCCTCCCTCCCGTCCCTCCTCTGATCGCCGGTGGGCCGGAGCGCCCGCGTCGTTCCGCGCGAGGCCCCCCGGCCCACCAGGGGAGGAGTGGTGCGGCTACTGGATGGCGCTCAGGCCGGAGTCCAGGTCGCTCTGCGCCTGCTCGGCAGCCGCGGTGGGATCGTCGAAGGTCCCGAACGGCTGGAACATGTTCACGAGCGGGGGTGCGCCGAACTGGCCCATGCCCTTCGGCTGCGTCCAGAGGACCTCGAAGCCGAGCTCGAAGTTGTCGAGGTAGGGAGCCAGCTCCTCACCGATCTTGGTGTTGAGCGTGGCGCCGGGCTGCGTGGGGATGGGGCCGACCGCGTCCACGAAGGCCTGGTAGTTCTCGGGCTCCGAGAAGGCCTCGAGGTAGCGCAGCGCCTGCTCCTGCTTGCCCGATGTCGCGGCGATGGCCCAACCCTGGTCGTACTTGCCGAACATGGACTGGTTGTCGGCCGGATCGTCGCTGCCGGGGAAGGGCATGTAGCCCCAGTCGAACGCCGGCTCGAGAGCCTCGATGGCCGGGCCGTACCACGTTCCACCGGGGAACATCGCGACGGCACCGGAGGCGAAGCGGCCGGGCGCCCCGTCGCCGGGCAGCGCGCTCGCGCCGGGCTCCATCATGTCGCGGCTGTAGACCTGGTACTTGCCCAGCAGGTCCACCCACTCAGGATCGGTGTACTTGATGTCGCCCGTCCAGAGGCCCTCGACGAGTGCCGCCTGGTCCGGGAAGTTGGCACCGAGCAGGCCGTAGGCACCGACGTAGATGGGCCAGCCGTCCCCACCGCCTGCGGTCATGCAGGGAACGTCGGCGGCTGTCAGCGTCTCACACGCGGCCACGAGCTCCGACCACGTAGCCGGCACCTCGATGCCGTGCTCCAGGAACAGGTCCTTGTTGTAGTACACGCCGCTGAAGCCGACGCGCCCCAGGTTGATCTGGTACACGCGGTCGTTGTAGGTGCCCGCATCGGCGATGCTGACCGGATCGTAGTTGGACACGAAGGGCTGGTCGGTCAGGTCCACGAGCAGGCCCGCGTCGATGAGCGACTGCCAGCCGGGCGGATCGGTGCCCTCCATGTAGTCCTCGGCCGCGTTGCTGAAGGCGAAGATGTCGATGACGTCGACGTCGTTGGCCATCAGCCGGGTCTGCGTGCTTGTCATCAGCTCGTTGGCGTTGACGACGGCCATGTCGACCCTGATGTCGGGGTTGTCAGCCTCGAACTGGGTGTTGAACTCCTCCATGAACGCGACGAACGGCGGGTTCTGGTGGACGAGTACTCGCAGCGTGTCCTGCGCCGTCGCGGGGACGGCGAGCGCGGCGACCGCGACCGCGGTGGTCGCGGCCAAAGCGATGAATCTGCGCATGGTGGGTGTGGGTACCTCCTCGCTGGATCAGTGGCTGTCACGCCGACGGGCACGTGCCCGTCGGGCGCCCGGGGCGGGCGTGCGTCCTCGATCGATCCCTGGCGTCTCCTCCATCGGCGCCTCCGACCCGTCCCTCCAGACGGGCGTCCCGAATGGGATAGCCACATGGTAAACTGCCTGTCAAGTAAGCGGATACACGTTGCCATACGCCATATGTATACGCTTACATGTAAGCGTTTACGCCACCGCGGAGGGCTTCTCGCGTGCGACCCGACCCGCTGACGACGCCGAACCCCGGGCTGGGGATCGTGCTGCTCACCGGCTCCGAGGGCACCATCGGGAGGCACCTGGCGCGGGCCCTGCGCGAAGCCGGCTACGACGTGCGCGGACTTGACCGGCGAGCGGCGAGCGCAGCCGCTCCCGAGCATCACGTCGTGGACCTGCTCGATCGGGCTTCGGTGGACGCAGCCGTCGAGGGCGTCAGTGCCGTGGTCCACGCGGCTGGCATCCCCTGGGACCTCGGTGACCCCGCGACGGTGATGTCGGTGAACGTCATGGGGACGTGGAACCTGCTGCAGGCGAGCGCAGCCGCCGGAGTCGAGCGTGTGGTGGCGTTCTCGAGCATCAACGCCCAGGGCAGCACCGGTGGCCGACGCGCCCCCCGCTACCTGCCTCTGGACGACGACCACCCGCATCACCCCACGACGCCCTACCAGCTCTCCAAGCACCTCATGGAGGAGGTCTGTCGTTCGTTCTCCGAGCAGGACGGGCCGAGCACCATCTGCCTACGTCCCGTGTTCGTGGCCCACGCCGCGAGCCCGCATGTCGCCCGCTTCGGCACGGACGCGTCGATGCGGCAGTGGCGCGACGAGTTCTGGGCCTACGTGGACGTGCGCGACGTTTGCGACGCCGTCATCCGCAGCCTGCGCGTGGAGGGTGTGCGGCACGACCGCTTCCTGCTGGCCGCCCTCGACACGTCTGCCGGCGAGCCGACGCGTACGCTCGTGGCGCGCGAGCACGCTGACATCCCCTGGCCGAAGGTGGACCAGGAGACCTATCTCACGACGGACCCATATCGGTCGCTGGTGGACTGTCGCCACGCGCGAGACGTCCTCGGCTGGGAGGCTCGATACTCGTGGCGCGACGCATCGGCCGAAGCGATCGACCAGGGGAGCGAGCCATGAAGATCACCGGGGTCAAGTGCATCCTGACCGCGCCCGCCGGGGTCGGCCTGGCGGTGGTCAAGGTGACGACGTCGGAGCCTGGCCTCTACGGCCTCGGCTGCGCGACCTTCACGCAGCGGCTGGGAGCGGTGCGCACCGTGGTCGAGGACGACCTCGAGCCGCTGCTGCTGGGCCGCGACCCGCACCGCATCGAGGACATCTGGCAGCTGGTCTACCAGAACGCGTACTGGCGCAATGGGCCCGTGCTCAACAACGCGCTCTCCGGTGTCGACCAGGCTCTGTGGGACATCAAGGGCAAGCTCGCCGGTCTGCCACTCTACGAGCTGCTCGGCGGCAAGGCACGTGACGCGGCCGCGGCCTACGCTCATGCCGACGGGCGTGAGCCCGAAGAGGTGCTCGACCGCGTGCTCGAGCTTCGGGAGGCAGGGTTCGAGCACGTCCGCTGCCAGCTGGGCGGCTACGGCGGGGTACGTTTCGATCGAGCCCGCTACGGGCGCGCGGTGCCTGAGCTCTTCGACTTCCTGCGGAGCCGGTTGGAACCGGAGGTCGAGCTGCTCCACGACGTCCACGAGCGGCTTGCTCCCATCGACGCGGTCCGGCTGGCCAAGGAGCTCGAGCCGTTCCGGCTGTTCTACCTCGAGGATCCGCTGGCGCCCGAAGACCAGGCCTGGCTCGCCGCGCTGCGAGCCCAGAGCGCGACGCCCATCGCCATGGGTGAGCTGTTCACACACCCCACCGAATGGCGCGACCCCATCGTCGCCCGCCACATCGACTTCATCCGCGTCCACGTCAGCGCCATCGGGGGCATCACCCCCGCACGCAAGCTGGCCGCCCTGGCCGAGGCGTTCGCCGTGCGCACCGCCTTCCACGGGCCCAGCGACGTCTCGCCCGTGGGCCACGCGGCCAACGTCCACCTCGACATCTCGCTGTCCAACTTCGGCATCCAGGAGTTCGCGGGCATCCCCGACATCCTGCGCGAGGTCTTCCCGGGCGGTCCCGAGCTGCGCGATGGCGCGCTCCACCCGGGTGAGGGTCCGGGCCTGGGCATCGAGCTGGACGAGCGGCTCGCCGAGCGCTACCCCCTCACCGACGACATGGCCCAGTTCGAGGGCGGTGTCGTGGACTGGACGCAGAGTCGATCTTCTGACGGCTCGCTCATCCGTCCCTGAAGCCGCCCGTCGCCGATGGGGCGACTATGGCTCGTACGTCAGCCCGTAGCCGAACGGGAACAGCGGGTCGTACTCGTCATCGCCGACGTTGATCGGTAGCTGGCTCATCTCGCGCGGCCAGGTCAGCGGCAGCGTGCCGCTGAAGTCGACGTCCCCGAACAGGACGTCGGCCACGCCCTGGCCCTCGGTCCCGGGCAGCCACGCGGCCACGAAGGCGTCGGTGAGCGGCAGGAGGTCGGTGATGACCATCGGCCGCCCGGAGATGAGCACCACCACGCAGGGCATCGCCGCGCACACCGTCTCGACCGTCTCGACGTCGGCGTCGGAGAGGGTCAGCAGCAGGTCATCGCCCTGGCCCTCCGCGTAGGGCGTCTCACCGACCACCACCACGCCGACATCCGCGTCCAGCTCGCCGGACGCGCGCTCGTCGAAGGTGACGCCGGCCGTGGTGCCGACCGTGGCCTCGATGGCCTCGAGGATCGTCGTGCCAGGGGTGCTCTCGCCGCTCTGGCCCTGCCAGCTGATGGTCCAGCCACCCGACTGGTTGCCGATGTCGTCGGCGTTGCCGCCGGCCACGAGGACCTCCACGTCCTCCTTCGGCAGCGGCAGCACGCCATCGTTCTGCAGCAGCACCAGCGACTCCTGCACCGCCTGCCGCGCGACCGCGCGGTGCGCGGCCGATCCGATCTCGTCGATGGCGCTGCGGTCGGCGAAGGGCCGCTCGAACAGTCCCAGCGCGAACTTCGCCTCCAGGATCCGCGTGACCGCCTCGTCGATGCGCTCGAGGGGGACGTTCCCGGCCTCGACCTCGCCCCGCAGGGTGTCGATGAACCGCCGGTAGTCGTCGGGGACCATGACCATGTCGATCCCGGCGTTGATGGCGTCGCGCACGTCGCTCGCGTAGTCACCCGGCAGCTGGTCGATGCCGGCCCAGTCCGAGATGACGAAGCCCTCGAAGCCGAGCTCCGTGCGGAGCACGTCGGTGAGCAGGTATCGGTGGCCGTGGAGCTTCTCCCCGTTCCAGCTGCTGAACGACGGCATCACCGCACCCACGCCTTGCTCGATGGCCTCGATGTAGGGCGTGATGTGGACCGCTCGCAGCGTCGACTCGTCGACTCGCGTGTCGCCTTGGTCGATACCGCCGGTGGTGCCGCCATCCCCGACCCAGTGCTTGGCCGTGGCCAGGATCGTGTTCGGAGCTGCGAGGTCCGCGCCCTGCA
>JBFLKP010000028.1:0-6632 GCA_040883225.1 Candidatus Limnocylindrales bacterium
CGGCACAAGCCATCGGGGGCACCTTCGGTGGCCGCGCCCTCGGCACCATCGGCGACATCGGCTGCTTCAGCCTCCAGTTCAACAAGATCATCACCTGCGGCGAAGGCGGGGTCGTGGTCACCGACGACGACCGCCTCCATGCCCGGGCGCTGATGTACCACGATGTCGCCGCCGCGGTGCGCGAGGAGGCCGCGGGTCAGCCCGGCATCTTCGGCATCACCTGCCGGCTGTCGGAGCTGCAGGGCGCCGTGGCCGGCGTCCAGCTGGGCCGGCTCGACGAGATCATCGCCGACTGTCGGTCACGGCGCGAGCGGATCGTCGACCTCGTGGCTGACGCGGTCGCGTCCCGCGGCATCCGCCTCCGCGCCCAACACGACGAGGCCGGCGACACCGGCATCGCCCTGATCCTCCTGTGCCCCGAGGCCGACATCGCGGACAGGCTGGCCCGGGCGCTGCGCGGGTCGGGTCTCGACGCGGAGATCCTCTTCGACCCCGAGGTCGTGGACCTGCATGTGGCACCGCACTGGCACCCGATCCTCGAGGGCCGCGGCTGGTCGAAGCAGACGCCCTGGACCGCACAGGCCGGCGACTACCACTACGGGCCCGAACGCTGGTCAGGCACGATCGATCGGCTCTCACGCGCCGTGCACCTCGACATCAGCCCGGACCTCACGAACGAGCAGGTCGAGCTGACCGGAGAGGCGCTCCGAGAGGCGCTCGCAGCGCTCGAAGCGTGAGCCGCTGGCGTGCGGACGCTGCCGATCGTCGCCGGAGCATGGAAGCGAGCGCGCCCGCCCTCTTCGAGAGGTGGACAAGCGGGCAGGTGAACCACGGATCGTCTTGGTGGATGCGCGGCGGCACCAGCTATCACGTGAAGGGCTTGTGAAGCGGCCGAAGATTGCGGACGCTTGGACGACTGCGCTCCCGTACGGGCGTGCAGTGCCTCTCCGGGGTGGAGTCGTGTCGAGGAGGTACGGCTCCACCCCGCGATGATGTCCGCCTGGCACGCGGACCACCGGCAACGGGGGTCACCCTGATCTGCCCGACGCCCCAGATGACGTGGCGAACAGCCGACCGAAGTCGGAATCGCCTCCTTCCTTGCTCCCTTCGGCCCTGCCGACAGTGGCCATGACCGAGGCATCGTGGGTCCGTGCGCAAACCACCATCTGAACGAGCTCCGTTCGACGCATGTCCACCGCGACTCGGACGCCCAGGCCGAAGCGCTCCGCCCGCCGGCGCCACCTCCGCCGCTGGCGCCACCTCCGCCGACAAGCCCGGCCTCGACTGATGGACCAGACGCTGATCGTGGCCATCGCGCCGATCGTCCTACTGGCGATCGGTTTCGTGGCCTACTGCCTCTTCGACCTCAGCCGTTCCGACGTGCGCCACCTGCCCAGGTGGGTGTGGGCGCTCATCGTCATCCTCTCCGTCCCGCTCGGGGGCATCGTCTACCTGCTGGTGGGCCGTGAGCCCGGGGGCCGGCGGTGATCGAGACGGTCGGCCTCGTCAAGCGGTATGGGCAGTCGGTCGCACTCGACGGTGTCGACCTCAGCGTCGCAGACGGATCGGTGTACGGGCTGGTCGGCCCCAACGGTGCCGGCAAGACCACGCTCCTGGCGCTCCTCGCCGGCTTGCGCCAGCCGACCGCCGGCGGGTTGCGCATCGACGCGGAGCGCCGGGAGATCGCCGTCCTGTCCGACACGCCGCGCTTCGACGAGTGGCTCACGGGCCGGGAGGTCCTGTCGCTCGCGCAGCACATGTCCACCGCATCGACCGACCGCGTGGATGAGGTGCTCCACGACTCCGGGTTGGAGGATGCGGCGGACCGGGCCGTGGGCGGCTACTCGCGAGGCATGCTGCAACGCCTGGGCGTGGCCTGCACGGTCGTCGGCTCGCCCCGGGTCGTGCTCCTCGACGAGCCGGCGTCCGCGCTGGACCCGATGGGCCGTCGGGACGTGCTCGACCTAGTGGCGCGACTTCGAGGCTCGGCCACGATCCTGTTCTCCAGCCACATCCTGGCCGATGTCCAGGAGGTGTGCGACACGGTCGGCATCCTCGACCATGGGCACCTCCGCTTCCAGGGACCGATCGGCGAGCTCCTCGTCGGCACGGCCGTCCCGAGGTACGTGGTCCGCCTGCGCCAGCCCTCCACCGCGACGATGGACGCACTCCGTCGGCACGACTGGATCATGGAGGTCGAGGAGACGGCCACCGGCGAGATCGCCATCACCGTCGCCACGCTCGAGGATGCCGAGCTGCGGCTCGTTCCGGCGCTGGCAGCTGCAGGCGCCAGGGTGGTCTCGCTGGGACCGGAGGCGATCTCCCTGGAGCGTGCGTTCATCGAGGTGACCGCATGAGCCTGTGGCGCCTGGAGTGGCTTCGCCTGGTGCGCACGAAGCGCTGGCTCGCACTGCTCGGCGTGTACCTGTTCTTCGGGTTCGTGGGGCCGGTCATCGCGCGCTACCTGTCCGAGATCCTGTCGCTCGCGGGTGGAGAGCTGGAGGGCGCCGTCATCGAGATCCCGCCCCCGGTCCCTGCCGATGGCATGGGGCAGTACGTCTCGAACGCGATGCAGGTCGGGACCCTGATCGCGGTCGCCGTGTCTGCAGGCGCGCTTGCCTTCGACGCCGTCCCGGAGATGGGCGTGTTCCTGCGCAGCCGTGTGGACGATGTGCGAACCATCCTGACACCCCGTTTCGTCGTGACCGCGGCAGCCGTGTCGCTCTCGTTCCTCGCCGGCGCCCTCGCTGCCTGGTTCGAGACGACCATGCTCATCGGTGAGCTCGACGCGTTCGCTGTCCTGGCGGGGGCGGCCCTCGGGATGCTGTATCTCATCTTCGTCGTGGCCATGGTAGGAGCCGTGGCCGGCTGGGCGCGGTCGATCCTCGGCACGGTCATGGCGTCGATCGTCATCCTGCTCGTCATGCCCCTGGTCGGCGTGGTCGGTCCGCTCGGACGCTGGCTGCCCAGCCACCTGGCGGGGGCCCTGGGGGCGCTGCCGGCCGGTGCCGCGGAGATCGGCGACTACCTCGGCGCAGCCGTGGTCACGGTCGCGATCAGCCTTGGCCTGGTGTGGCTCAGCCTCCGGCTGGCACGCCAGCGCGAGCTGTGAGGGGCCTTCCGGTCATCGCGAGCTCGAGTCCGTCGGTCGCACGGTCACCGTCGTCCCTGCTCCGTGCCCACCCAGAGAGACCGAAGCGTCGTGTCGGGATGTCGACCCTCGATGCGCAGGGCGTGGCGACCAGGCGTGACGCTCTTGGCTGAGATCCAGCGCACGTCGCGACCGTCGGCCTCGGGCGCCAGCGGTTCGCCATCGAGCCAGACCGCCGGCAAACGAGAACGGCCCGACGATGGAGGCGGTGGTTCGGCCTGGACGGTCAGCCGCTCCGGGGCTGCGACGTCGATGGAGTACTCGACCCAGTCGCCGTCGCCGATGATGAGCTCGAACCGTGGCTTGAAACCCGCAGCATCGGTAGGGCCGAAGAGCGAGCCCGGTTCGTCGTCGCCCAGGCAGCGGATGGTGACCGCGTCGTCCGCACGGAACCACGACAGGGGCACGCCCCCGCCCGTCTGGTACGAGCGCCCGGCTCCACCGAAGCCGAAGGCCTCTGCCGCGAGCCGCAGCGGAGCGCGGCGGAAGAGCGCGCCGATGACCTCGGGTCGTGGCTCGCATGCGCCGAAACGCACCTGCTCGAGCAACTCGTCGAAGGTCCGCTGCGCCTCTGGCGTCGTCGGCCGCGGTCCTGTGCCCGCGGCGTAGTCGACCACGGCGGGCCAGCCCTGGGGCGGCGTCACGGACAGCGGCGAGTTCCAGGTGTCCAGCTTCTTCCAGGGCCAGTGGTTCCAGGAGATGCCGAGGTCCTCGTAGAGGCCGAAGGCCGTCTGCAGCCAGGCCTGGTCGTTCTCCCCTCCCTCGCCCATGTAGATGGGCAGCGACAAGGCCCGTCCCCGCTCGACGTAGGGCTCGACGCTGGCTCGATCGGGCGCGATCCAGTAGCGATGGAACTGCAGCATCGAGTTCGCGTCCCAGACCTCGCTGAAGATGCTCCAGTCCGAGGACCAGCGGGTGCCCTCATAGACCAGCAGGTGGTTCGGGTCCACGGACCGGACCGCGTCGGTGAGATCGCGGTACAGGGCCACGAGCTCGGCCGCGTAGCGTTCGCCGTACTCGTGCGGCAGCGGCTCGTTGAGCAGGTCGTAGCCGGCGATCACGGGCTCGTCCCGGAACCTCGCGGCGAGCTGCGACCACAGCGCGATCGTCCGCTCACGGTAGCGACCACCGACCACGAAGAGGTCCGGCTGTCCGCGCTCGGAATCGTCGATGTTCGTGCCTGTCTGGCCGCCGGGGGCGGCGTGGAGGTCGAGGATCACCCACAGGCGGTGGGCACGGCACCACTCGACGAGGCGGTCGATGGGCGCCAACCCCTCCGCCAGCAGCTGGCCGTCGCCGCCGAGCAGGTGCCGGGCGTTGAGCGGCAGGCGCACGTGGTCGAAGCCGGCCGCGGCGACCGCGGCGATGTCTTCCTCGGCGATGTACGCGTCGCGGAAGCGCTGCCAAAAGCCGGCGGCCGCCGCGTCGCCCACCAGGTCGGCCACCAGCGCCTCGATCTCACGGGCGGACTGTGCCACGCCCTCCGGGAAGCGCCACATGTAGCCCTCGGGCAGGAGCCAGTTGCCGAGGCCCACGCCACGCATGAGCAGCGGACGACCCCCGCCGTCGACCAGCCGTCCGCCATCGGCATGGACGAAGCCTTCGAGGGTGACGCTGGTCACCCGGCTCACTTCATCCCGCTCATCGTGAAGCCCTGGACGATGTGCCGCTGCAGGACCACGAACACGACGAGGATGGGGATGACCATCAGCGAAGCCCCGGCCAGCTGCAGCGGCGGACTCACCACCAGCTGGCTGTTCAGCAGGTTCAGTCCGACCGAGAGGGTGTAGTTGTCCGAGTCGGTGGCGATGATGAGCGGCCAGAGGAAGCTGTTCCAGGCGGTGATGAAGGTCAGCACGCCGATGACCGCGAGGATGGGGCGAGACATGGGCAGCACGATCGAGCGCAGGATGCGCAGCTCGCCGGCCCCCTCGATGCGCGCGGCCTCGAGGACCTCATCGGGGATGGTGGTCATGAACTGGCGTGCCAGGAAGAGCGTGAAGCCGCTGACCAGCGTGGGCAGCGCCACCCCCACGAGCGTGTTCGTCAGGTGAACGCTGTTGAGGATGAGGAAGGTGGGGATCATCGTGACCTGGATGGGGATCATCATCGTCGAGAGCACCAGCAGGAACATCGCGTTCCGTCCGCGGAAGCGGAACTTGGCGAAGCCGTAGCCGGCCATGGCGATGAGGAACATGCCCAGGAACGAGATGCCCACCACGATGAGCGTGTTCAGCAGGTAGCGCGTGAAGTCGAGTTCCGTGAACAGCTTCACGTACGAGTCGAGGGTCGGCTGCTGAGGCAGGAACGTGGGCGGGATGAGGCGCGACTCGCTCAGCGGCTTGAGCGAGGAGGTGACCATCCACACGAAGGGGAACGAGGTGATGATCGCGCCCAGCCCCAGCAGGACGCCGATGACCACCGTTCGCGGCTTGAGCCTACGCGCCATCGTCACCGATCCTCCGCAGCCTGAGCTGGACGACGGTCACCACCAGGATGAGCGCGAAGAGGATGACCGACGCCGCCGAGGCGAAGCCGAACTCGTTGAAGCGGAAGCCCTCGAAGTAGATGTAGAGCGAGGCCGAGGTCGTGGCATTGGCCGGCCACTTCTGCAGCACGAACGGCTCATCGAAGAACTGCATCCAGCCGATGAGCGTGGTGATCGAGACGAAGAGGATGGCGAAGCTCAACAGGGGGATGACGATGGAGCGTGTCGTCCGCCAGCCCGAGGCGCCATCGATGGCGGCCGCCTCGCGATACTCGCGAGGGATGCCCTGGAGGGCCGCGAGGAAGATGATGATGTTGAGCCCGGTGGCGCGCCAGATGGCTACGAGGGCCACCGACAGCTTGGAGACGAGGGGATCGCTCAGCCACGGGACCGGCCCCAGGCCGACCTGGCCAAGCAGGTAGTTGAGCAGGCCGAACTGGCTGTTGTAGAGGTAGCCCCAGATCAGCGAGATGGCCACGATGGCCGTGATCGCGGGCAGGAAGTAGAGCGACCGCAGGGCGCGGAAGAAGCGCGACTGCGAATGGTCCAGGCCCAGCGCGATGAGCAGTGAGATGACCACGATGGTGGGTACACCGATGACCACGAAGAAGGCGGTGTTCAGCAGCGAGGTCCAGAAGTCCGGGTCGGCGAAGAGGGTGCGGTAGTTCTCCAGCCCGATGTAGCTGACCTGCGACCAGTCGCCGAGACCGCCGATGTCGAGGTCGGTGAGGCTGACCACGACGGCCACCAGGATGGGCAGCACGCCGAAGGCCATCAGCAGCAGGAACGCCGGGCCCACGAGCGCGTACGGCACCGCGGCGCTTCGACGGCGGGGGTTCCCGGCCCAGCGCCTGACCCGCGTTCCGCGGTCGGCCAGGAGTCTCGTGCTGCGTTCGGCGAGGGTCACGGTCGGGGTGCTCCGGGAGGCGGTCGGCGGGCGCAGCAGCACCCGCCGGCGTTGCGTGACGAGGCTACTCGATGCCGGCCACGGTC
>JBFLKP010000199.1:0-8439 GCA_040883225.1 Candidatus Limnocylindrales bacterium
AGGGCCGCATCGAGGCCGTCCAGATCCGGGTGGAGGACGGTGCCAGGGTCGATGCCGACGTCATCGTCGACGAGGCCATCATCGCCGGCGAGTTCACGGGCAACCTCACCTGCCGCGAGCGCCTGGAGGCTCGCGCCAGCGGCCGCATCTCCGGCCGCGTTGAGACCTTCCGGCTGATGCTTCACGAGGGTGCGTCCGTCGAGGGCGAGATGCACATGCTCACCGAGGCGCCCAAGGATGCCGCCGAGACCATCCGCGGCAGCGCGCCGCTTCGGGGTGAGATCGAGGGCGAGACGCCGAGGAAGCCTTCCACGCCGGCCGCGCCGGCCGCCAAGCCGACCCCCGCAGCCAGCGGCAAACCGGCGTCGGCGGTCGGGCCCGGCTCCGACCCCGCCAACGCCTCCGGCGCAGACGCCGTGCGCTCGTCGGTCGCGGACACGCTTGCGTCGGAGAGCGCTCGCGGCGTGACTCCCCGGACCAGCGCCACCACCCGCGGCTACGGCTACCAGGGCAGCAGGTCCGGCGCCGGCAGCACGAGCGACACCAAGGGCACGACCGGCTTCTGAGCCGACCGGTCCAGGTGCTGCGCTCCGGCGTAGACTCGGGCGCATGAAAGACGCGTACGCCTCGGCGCGAGCTGCGCTCGAAGCGGCCCACCCCGGGCTCGTCGAGCTTTCGCACCGCATCTATGAGAACCCCGAGCTGGGCTACGAGGAGGTCCAGGCCGCCGAGTGGCTGACCGATCGCCTGGAAGCCGCCGGGTTCGAGCTCCAGCGGGGCTTCGGCACGATGCCGACGGCCTTCGTGGCCAGCACCGGCCCGGGCCCGCTGCACATCGTCATCTGCGCCGAATACGATGCGTTGCCTTCCGTGGGCCATGCCTGCGGCCACAACGTCATCTGCACCGCCTCGCTGGGAGCGGCTCTCGCGCTGCAGCCGGTGGCCGAGGCATCGGGCCTGAAGGTGACGGTCATCGGCACGCCGGCCGAGGAGGGCGGTGGCGGCAAGATCCCGTTCATCGAAGCCGGCTTCTTCGACGATGTCCACGCCTCGATGATGGTGCACCCGTTCCCGGCCGATGTGGCCGAGCCGGCCATCATCGCGGTCCAGCAGCTCAAGGTGACCTACGTCGGCCGAGCCGCGCACGCCTCGGGCTTCCCCTGGCAGGGGATCAACGCCGCTGACGCCCAGGTCGTGGCCCAGACGGCCATCGGCCTGCTGCGTCAGCAGCTGCTCTCGAGCGACCGCATCCACGGCTTCGTGACCAAGGGCGGCGACGCGGCCAACATCATCCCCGAGCGGACGACCGCCGAGTACATGGTCCGGGCCGCGACGGCCGAGCGTCTCGAGGAGCTCACGGCCAGGGTCAGGGACATCTTCGAGGCCGGCGCGCTGGCCACCGGCGCCACGCTCGGGCTGGACCTCGACGTGGCCTACAAGGACATGCGCCACGACGCGGAACTGGCGGCCATCTACCAGCGGCACGCGGAAGCGCTCGGTCGCACCTTCGAACCCGAAGCCTCGCCGGTCTCGACCGACATGGGCAACATCTCCTACGTCGTGCCCGCGATCCACCCGATGCTCGGCATCGAGACGCACGGGGCGGTGAACCACCAGAAGGCGTTCGCCGACGCCTGTGCCACGCCCTCGGCCGATCAGGCCATCTTCGACGGCGCCCTGGGCATGGCCTATACGGTCATCGAGGCCGCCGGGAACGAGGAGCTGCGGAACCGGCTGCTCGCGAAGTAGCGGCTACTCGTTGCGCAGCACGAGGATGTGCTGGTGGACGATGTTGGGCACGAAGGCGTGGGGGTAGCCGTACGGGCGAAGCCGCGTTCCGGCCTGGTACCAGATGAGGTCGCCCTTGGGCGTGAAACCGCGCGCCGTCGCCCGTGCTGCGAGGTCCGACGCCACGAAGCGATAGGCCCCGTCCTGGTAGGCGTCGCGCACGATGACCAGCGCGTAGCGCTTGGGACCGAGCACCCGCGCGAGCTCCCCGAAGAGCGTGCCCATGCGCTCGAGGTACTCGGCATAGGAGGCGCTGTTGGCGAAGTCGGCCGGGTCGTCGGTGACCATGGCGTAGTCCGTCCGCCGATTGCTGTGCTCCACCGCGAGCGCGCCACCGGACATGGTGATCTTGAGCTGCGGGTTGTAGGGCGGGTCGGTGGCCACCAGGTCGACCGAGTCGTCCGCCACCTTCCCGATGAGCTCCAGCGCGTCACCGACCTGCAGCTGGCAGCCTGAGGGCTCGAAGCGGCGGGCACCGCCGGGATCGGCATCGCCGAGGTCGCGCAGCTCCACGCCCTCGGCTGCGGCCGCCGCCACGACCGCTGCATAGACCTGCGCCCAGCGCGGCTCGATCTCGAAGCCCAGCGCTCGCCGGGGCGTGCGCGCGATGGCCGCGCCAAGCAGCGTTCCGCCCACCCCGGCGAAGGGGTCGAGCACCAGCTCACCGCCCTTGGTGAAGAACTCGATGAGCCGCGCCATGAGGCGTGGCGGCTTGTTGGCGCCGTGGACCTTGCGCGTGGCGTGGCCGAGCTCGGAGGGGTAGGCCGTGGTCAGCAGCGACTTCGTGAAGTAGAGCCACTCGTCGCCGCTGAGCTCGTTGAGCGTGTTGTTGGGATGCACCGGCACGAGCGGAAGTATGTGCCAACCGGCTGTCGGGCCGTGGCGCGGGCGGTCTATGCTGTCGACCTATGGCGTTCTTGGGCCGGGAGCGCGAGCTGGCCCAGCTGGCCGAAGCCGTGCGGCGAGTCGCAGAGGGGAGGCTCGGTCGTGTCGTGCTGACCGGGCCGGCTGGTATCGGCTGCACGCGTCTCCTCGACGAGCTGGCGACGCGGGTTTCGAGTGTGCCCGGCATCCTCGCCTGCCGCGGCCGCGCGTACGAGCCTGCGCAGGGCCTGCCCTACCAGGCCATCGGCGATGCCTTGGCCGTGGCCCTCCATGCGCTTCCGGATGAGCGCGTGCCGGAGGTGGTCGGGAATGCCGGGGCCGATCTGTGCGCGGTGGTGCCGGGGCTCGCGGGACGACTCGACGGCCTCGACGTGGGACGCGAGCCGCCCGAGCTGGAGGCACCCGACCTCGTCGGGCGCCGGGTCCTGGAGTCCCTTCTCGGAGGGCTCGAGCGGATCGCGCATGGTGGGCTGCTGCTGCTGCTCCTCGAGGATCTGCACCACGCCGACCCCGCCACGCGCAAGTTCATCGAGGCGCTCCAGCACGTCGGCCGCTCGCTGCCGGTCTGCCTGGTGCTGACCTACCAGCCGGAGGAAGTCCACCGACGCCACGCCATGCAGCCGCTGGCGGCGCAGCTCAACGCCGATCCCGAGGTCACGCGCATCGAGCTGGGACCGCTGGAGGCCGCCCAGGTCGAGACGCTGGTGGCCGACGCCCTGGGCGAGCAGCCGGCACGGAACACGCTCACGGCCGTCACCGCCGGCGCTCACGGCAACCCGCTCATCGCGCTGGAGCTGGCCCGCAGCGCGAGCTCGCTCGTCGATGTCCGCCTTTCCGACTCCTTCGAGCAGCTCTACGGCGCGCGTCTGCAGGCACTCTCCGGGGAGGCCGCCCGCGCCGTGCGGGTGCTCGCCGTGGCTGGGGTGCCGCTGCTGCCGTCCACGCTGCTGGAGCTCCATGCGCCGGGCGGGCGCCTGACCGTGACAGGCCTGGAGGAGGCCCGTGGCGGAGGCTTCATCGTGGAGCGCGATGGGCGCCTGGCCATCTCGCACGAGCTGTGCGCCGAGGCGGTGGCGGCGATCTCCCTGACGCCGGAGCGGCAGGGGCTTCACGCGGCCCTTGCCGAGCAGCTCGACGACGAGCCGGCGCTGGCGGCGTGGCACTGGGAGCGCGCGGCCCGACCTTCCGAAGCGCGCGCGGCCCACGAGCGCGCCGCCGTGCGTGCTGCGCGGGTCGACCCGGCCGAGACCGTTCGGCTCCACTTCGAAACGGCGCTGGAGCTGCCCAGCCTGGACGGAGCCGATCGCCGAGCTGAGGCGGCGTTGCTGGCCGGGGCGGCGCGTGCCTCAGCCCTCGCCGGCTCCTTCCGCAGTGCCGTTGCGCTCATGCGCCGGGCCATCGACTCCCGGGCCGCGCGCGAAGCCTCGGCCACGCGTGGTGCGCGTGACGACGCCACGCGCACCGAGCTCGGCGAGATGTACGAGGAGCTGGGCCGATACCAGTGGAACGCCGGTGACCTCAGCGGTGCCATCGAGTCGATGGAGCGGGCGCTCGGGGTCATCCCGGCCGCGCCCTCGCGCAGTCGCGCGCTGGCCCTGGCCTCGCTGGCGCAACACCTCATGATCGATGGGCGCTATGACGAGAGCATCGCCATCGTCAACGAGGCGCTCGAGGTGCTCGACGCCGCCGAGAGGGCCGGTGCCGACGTGCTCGAGATCCGGGCGCACGCCACCTGTACGCTGGGCGTCGACGTGGCCTCTCGTGGGGACGGCGAAGAGGGGCTGCGGCTGCTCGAACAGGCGGCCGTCTTGGCCCGCGCGGCAGGGCGCCTGGATGCGCTCATGCGCGTGGCTGGCAACCGCACCTACCTGCTCGACCTGGACCTGCGCCGCGAAGAGGCGCTGGCGGTGGTGCAGGAGTTCCTCGCGGACGCCGCCGCCGGCGGGCTGGCAGCGACGTACGGCGCGTTCCTCCGGGGCAATGCGGCGGACATCCTCTTCCACCTCGGGCGCTGGGAAGAGGCCGAGCGTGAGTGTCGACGCGACCTCAAGTGGCAGTGGTCAGGCTCCTCGGCCACCGGCGGCCGCCAGATCACCTGGGTCTCGCTGATGGTACTCGGCCTCATCCTGGCCGAGTCGCGGGCCGACGACGAGGCGCGCAGCACGGTCGGTGCGGCCCTGCTCGAGCTGCAGGCCGTGCAGCCGGGCGAGTGGACGGGCATGGTCATCCGTGCACCGATCAGCCTTGCGCTCTGGAACGGCCAGGTCAGCGAGGCGCTGAGCGTGGCCGAGCGCGAGTGGCCGCGCGCCATCGAGAGCGATGAGATCAAGGTCGTGGCCTATGCCGCCGAGGCCGCCCTGGAGGCCGCCGCGGCGGCCGCCGAGCAGGGCCGGGCCTCGGGCGACGCCGGGCTCATCGCCCGCGCCCGGGAGGTCGCTGCCAGGGTCCTGCCGGACGCGGAACGCTACGTCGCCTCGTCCTCCATCGGTCCGCTGGTGGGGGCTCGCCACGAGGCCGAGCTGCAGCTGCGCGTGGCCCGCACCCACGCCGACCGTGTCCGCGGCCACGTCGATCCCCAGGACTGGGCCCAGGTCGCCGAGGAGTGGCACGACAAGCGCGTGCCCTTCCGCGAGGCCAAGGCGCGCTGGTGGCAGGCGCTGGCCATCCTGGCCAACGCCAGCGAGGATGACCGCGAAGCCGCCCGGGTCGCGGCCAGCGAACCGCTCTCGGCGGCCTTTCGCATCGCGCGCGAGCTGCCGGCACTGCCGCTGCTGCGTGAGGTGGCGGACCTCGGCAAGCGCGCGCGCGTGGCGCTGCCGGTCGCGGATGTGGCCGAGGGCGAGCTCATCGCCGTGGGTCCCGGGGCACGTGCGCCGGTGGCGGTCGGCCCCGGCAGGCCGGCGTCCGCCGATGCGGGCGCGGACATCGCGCGAGCCATCGACGAGCAGGTCATCGCCTCGCTGCGGAAGGGTCCCGCCGATTCGTACGGGCTCAGCCCCCGCGAGCGAGAGGTGCTGAACATCCTGGCCGAGGGGCGCACCGACCGCGACATCGCGTCGCGCCTCTTCATCAGCGAGCGCACGGTCCACGTCCACGTCCGGCGCATCCTCTCGAAGCTCAACGTCTCCAGCCGCACCGAGGCTGCGGGCGTGGCCATCCGCCAGGGCCTCGTCTCCGAGAGCGCTGCCGAAACGCCCACGACCAAACGCCCCGACTGACGTAGCATCGGCCCATGAACCGTTCCTTCCCCAGGGTCCTCGTGGCCCTCCTCGCCTTCGCCTTCGTGCTGGTCGCCTGCTCGAGCGGTACCGGCAGCGTCTGGACCCCGGCACCCGTGGCCGAGGTGGACCCCAGCGAAACACCGGTCGAGACCGCCGCCCCGGCCGAACCGGAGCAGCCGACCGAGCCCGAAGAGCCCGCCGAACCGGAAGAGCCAGCCGAGCCCCAGGAGCCGGTCGCACCGCCGAGCGGTGAGCCGCGCGTCATCGAGCTGCAGGCCGATAGCGCCTTGCGGTTCACCGACCTGACGGGCCAGCCCGTGGCCGACATCCCCGTGACGCCGGGCGAGACCATCGTCTTCCGCGTCGACAACACCGCCGGCTTCTCGCACAACCTCTACATCGGCACCGACGAGGAGCTGTCCGTGCCCTCGGCCACGACCGATGTCGGCATTCCCGATTGGAGCACCGGCGTGCAGGAGCTCGAGTGGGTCGTGCCCGACGACATCAGCGACCTCAAGTTCGCCTGTACCGTGCCCGGTCACTACTTCTCGATGCAGGGCACGTTCTCCCCGGCGGGGGGTTCGGCCCCGGCCGAGCCCGAGGCGCCCGAAGCCCCGGCCGAGCCCGAGGCGCCCGCCGAGCCCGAGGCCCCCGCGGAGCCGGAAGAGGCTGACGCCGCGGAGCCGGAAGAGGCTGACGCCGCGACCGAGCCCGAGGCGCCGGCCGCAGCCGCCGCTGGCGAGCCGCGGGTCATCGAGCTCGAGGCCGATGCCGCCATCCGCTTCCTGCAGGATGGCTCGCAGATCCGCGAGATCCCCGTGACGCCCGGCGAGACCGTGATCTTCCGTGTCGACAACACCGCCGGCTTCGCGCACAACCTCTACATCGGGCCCGACGCCGACTTGGCCGTGCCCAACGGCACGACCGACGTCGGCATCCCCGACTGGGAGACCGGCATCCAGGAGCTGGAGTGGGTCGTGCCGGACGATCTCACCGACGTTCGCTTCGCCTGCACGGTCCCGGGGCACTACTTCACGATGCAGGGCGACTTCGTGGTCACCCCATAGGCGCCTCGGCGCACGAATCGAGACGCCCCGGCGGGGCTGACCCACCGGGGCGTCGACGTGTCCGGAAAGGCGGGGGAGCTAGGCCTGGCTCTCGGACCCCTCGGCCAGCTGAGCGCGCTCAGCCGCCTCAGCCTGCTTCTGCGCGTCGAGGTGGGCCTGGATCTCCTTCTCGGCGTCTTCGCTGAGCGAGCTGCGCAGGACCTCGCCGCCGAGCGGCGCGAGCGCGTTCATGGCCTTGTCCGGAGTGGCCTTGGCCACGAAGACGACGAGCGCTGCCTTGCCCGGCTGGAGGACGTCGGCGGCGCGCTTGCGGAAGTCGTCCTTGATGCCCCAGCCGCTGATGGTGCCCATCAGGCCGCCCATGATGCCGCCGATGATGAGACCGCCGATGGGGACCAGGAAGATGAGCCCGAAGAGCATGCCCCAGAAGCCGCCCATCGCCGCGCCGGAGCTGGTGGCTCCGGTCTTGGTGACCATCTCGACCTTGCCGTCTTCGTTCTTCTTCACCACGGCCGCGCCGGCGGTCTGCATGATGAGGTCCTTCTCCAGCTCGCCGACGGTCGCGAGCGCCTTGTTGGCGGTGTCGACGTCGTCGTAGCCGATGACCAGTAGCTCTGCCATGGATCTCCTTGCCTGAGTGGGTGGTCGGTTTCGCGCTCAACGATACCTCTAGACTGCGGGGCCATGGAGAAGGCATGTCGAGAGCGGCCACGCGCACGATCGATGGGCGATGACGGGCTGGTCGAGGCCATCACCAGCCCGGGCTGCCCGATGTGCGTCCACGTGGCCGGCGTCGCGCCGCACCACCTCGATTCCCTGCTCTACCAGCACACGACCGATCGCGCCTATCGCGACCGCTTCCTCGCCGGCGGAGGGTTCTGCGGGCGACACGTCCGCGCCGCGGTCGTGGCCGACACCGCCGGTAACGGTGACGGGGTCGGCGGTGGCATCTTCCTGCGCTCGCAGCTCGCGGCGCGGCGTCGCGCGCTCCAGGGCGCGGGCGGTTTCCGTGCCGCCAAACGCATCCGCGAGGCCACGCGCACGGCCTGGGACTGCCCGGTCTGCGAGAACGAACGGGCGCTGGCCCAGGCGGCAGCCCGGCGCCTGGTCGATCTGACGCGGAGCGACGCCACCTGGCGGGTCTGGGTCACGTCCGCGCCGTGGTGCCTGGCGCACCTTGGGGATGTGCTGGCCGCGGCGGCAGAGGCCGGTGGCGGCACGCTCGCCGAGCTGCGTGACCACCAGCTGGCGCAGATGGCCGACATCGAGGGGCGGCTCGAGGCCCTGGCGCACGATTCCGCCCACGGGCGCCGCGAAGCCGTCACGCCGGAGGTGCGAGCCTCCGTCCGGGAGGCTGCCGACATCCTCGCCGGCGACGCCTAGCTGCTAGCGCTGGGCGGGTGGGATCTCCGCCCGGAACTCGGCCATCGTGGGGTAGATGACCTCGGCGCCCGCCTCGGCCAGTGCTTCGGGAGTGG
>JBFLKP010000200.1:0-6568 GCA_040883225.1 Candidatus Limnocylindrales bacterium
AGGTGGAACGGCAACACGCTCGTGGCGAGGATGACCGGCTCGAAGCTCCGCCGCGGTCTCGCCGACGGCGTCACCAGGGGCAGCGGCCGGTGGCTCGTCGGCGGCTACCAGCGCCCCAGCTGGGGCGCGGAGATCTCCCCGCTCGTCGGCCGCTACGTGGGCAATCGGTTCTACAAGGAGCCGGTGGCCATCAGCGGGAAGGTCAACGCCGCGGTGGCGGACGTGGTGACCCTGCCCAACGGCCGGGGCTACGGCGTCGGCAGCTACCTCGATCGAGGCCACTGGAAGGCGCTGGTGCTCACGCGTCGCGGTGGCAGGTGGAACCAGCAGAACCCCTTCTCCAGGGGCGGTTCCGGGCTGCTGGGCGTGACCAAGACACCCAAGCAGAAGGTGTGGGCCGTGGGTTGGCGCGTGCGCAGCGGCAAGATGCGCCCCCTCATCCTGCGACGCGACAAGGGCCGGTGGACGTCGGTCTCGGCGGGCAAGCTGCCATCGGGCCCGGCCGTGCTCACGGACATCTCCATCCCCAGGGGTGGCAGGGGCTTCGCCATCGGCTACCTCGCCGCCGGCAACGGGCCCAAGCACACGCCCATCCTGCTGGCGCAGAACGGCGGGACGTTCAGGCGCGTGAGCCTGCCCTGGGCCGGCACCTCGGCCATCCCCCAGAGCCTGCACGCGAGCGCCAACGGCGAGCTCTGGATCGCCGGCACGCAGCTGGCCAACGACAACCGCGAGACCCGAGGCTTCGTGGCCCATCGCCAGGGCGGCAGGTGGACCATGCGCTACGTCGACACCCCACCGGACGTGCGCTCGAGCCTGCAGTCCGTCGACGCCACCAGCGACGGCGCGGTGGTCACCGGCACCATCGCCGCCACGGCCTTCGTGCTGCGCACCTGCGACCTGCCCCAGCCGGACGTGGCTTCCGGCGGCGATCGCAAGCTCAAGGTCAGCGGCATCAACAAGCGCAAGAAGGCGCGCGAGCTGCACGAGGTCGATGACGGCATGCCGACCTTCGCGTCGCCTTCGGCAGTGCAGCTGGCCGCGCCCACCAAGCCCAGCGGCTTCGTCGTCCGCGACATGGCCGGCGCCGCGGGCTTGCGCGAGAGCACACGCACGTACAAGGCGCTGGTGGCCGACTTCGACAAGAACGGCTGGAAGGACGTCTTCATCTCCCGTCACCAGGGCCTGCCCAAGCTCGCGCTCAACGACGGCGGCACGTTCACCGACGCGCCGACGACCGCCTTCAGCCCGGTCGATCGCCACACGTGCGACGTCGGCGACGTCGACGGCAACGGGTGGAAGGACATCATCTGCATCACCGGCCGCCGCTTCGGCACGTCCATCAACCACCACGAGCTGTCCTACGACGTGGCCGGCCCCGAGCCACGCTTCGACCGCAAGGTCGCCGGCATCGCCGACCCCCTCGGTCGCGGCCGCTCGGTCACGCTCATCAAGCTGAACAGGGACAAGTACCCCGAGGCCTACACCGTGGCCCAGCCCGAGCGAGAGGACGTCTACCCCTCGACCAACGGCTTCTATCGCAACGACAAGGGCAGGTTCAGGAGCGCGCCCGGCATCGGCCTCGACCGGCCCCTGGGTGGCTACTGCGCGGACGGCCGCGACGTCGACGGAGACGGCGATCAGGACCTGCTGCTGTGCGTGCGCTTCCCCGCCGACAACGGCACGCCCGGCCTGCGCATCTACCGCAACGAGGCTGGCCGGCTGCGCGACCGTACCGCGGCCCTGGGCGTCAAGCCCATCGGCGACCGCGACGTGGCCATGGCTGACGTCAACGGCGACGGCAAGCGCGACCTCATCCAGCTGGCCGGCAACCGCGTCCGTGTGAGCAAGCGCGTGAAGGGCGGCTTCAAGAAGATCGCCGAGATCAAGATGGACAAGACCGTGGCCCTGGCCACCGGCGACGTCAACGGCGACAGGCGCGCGGACATCTATGTCGTGCGTGGCGGCCAGGACGTCAACCGGGCGGATCGCCTGCTGGTCAACAACGGCAGGGGCACACGCTGGACCTCGGTCAAGATCCCGCAGGCCGGCAACGACAAGGGTCGCGGCGACGACGTCGTGGCCCTCGACTACGACCGCAACGGCCTGACCGACTTCGTCGTGCTCAACGGCAAGGGCAAGGACGCCGGTCCCATCCAGCTGCTGGCCTCGTTCAGGAGGTAAGCCGGATGCGCCGCCCGTCCACCGTCCTCTCGCGCCTCGTCGCCGGTCTCGCGGCTGCGGCCGTGCTCACCGGCACGCTCGGTGTGAGCTCACCCGCTCCGGCGGAGGCCGCGGCCTGCGTCAACGGCTGGCGAGAGGTGAAGACGCCGGAGTCGGTCTTCCTCTCGACCGCGTTCGATATCGTGACCCGCGGCGGCAAGGAGGCCTGGATCGTCGGCGGCACCAACCAGGGCGTGCTGGCGCTGCGCTGGACCGGCAGCCGGTGGAAGCGCTCGGCCGGTGCCACCACGGGTCATCGTGGCCTCGTCGGCGCGGCCTCGAACGGCAACAGGCGCCTGCTGGGCGTGGGCTACTACCGGCCCTTCCTGGGCAACGGCCAGGGCTCCCTGCGACCCATCAGCGGCAAGGTCGTGGTCGACGCCTGGAAGGGCATCGCGGTGCCGGACCTGCCCGGACCACGCGCCTCGCTGACCGACATCATCGCGCTCTCCGGCGGCCGTGCCATGGCTGTCGGCACCCGCCTCCAGAACGGCAAGCTGCGGGCCACGGCCATGGTCTACAACGGCAGGCGCTGGTCGCGATCGGACCCCTGGCGCGGCAGCGGCTCGGGTCTGCTGGGTATCAACCGCGCCGGCTCGAAGGGCCAGATCTGGGCCGTGGGCTGGAAGGAATCGATCCCCGGCCGGCCCCGTCCCTACATCGTCAAGCGGGTGAGCGGCAAGTGGAAGGCCGTCAAGGTCAGCGGCATCCCGGCCGGCAACGGCGTGCTCACGGACGTCCACTTCCGCGGCGCCAACAGGGGCGTGGCCGTGGGCTACCTGGCCGAGGTGGGCACGGACCAGCACCGCGTCTTCGCGCTGCGCTGGAACGGCAAGGCCTGGAACAAGATCGACCTGCCCTGGGCCGAGGACTTCGCGGCGCTCCCACGCTCGGTCTCGATGGGCCGGGACGGCACCATCTGGATCGCCGGCACCAAGACCGCCAACGACAACCGAGAGCCCCGCGGGTTCATCGCCAACGGCAAGGGCGGGACCTGGCGGGTGTCCTCGCTGGGCACACCCAACGACATCCGCTCGGAGGTCATGGCCGTGGCCGCCACCGACAAGGGCGCCGTGGCCGCGGCCACGGTCGGTGCCTCGCTGCTGGCGCTCAAGGCCTGCGGCGAGAACGTGCCCAGCAGCGCCATCTCGATCGCGGGCACCAAGCGTGGCCAGACCACCAGGCGCCAGCTCGACGTCAGCCGCATCGCCGATCGTCGCGCTTCGCAACTGCAGGACCAGGAGTACCTCCACGAGCACCACGACCCGGACGCCGACGTCAGGGTCGCGGACGAGCCCGGCAGCGATGACGCCTTCTCCATCTCCGGCGATGGCGATGAGGCCCTGGCGCTGGCCGCCTCCCCGGTCAAGCATCCGGCCTTCTGGGTCAAGGACGTGGCCAAGGCCACCGGCCTGTACCAGTGGACCAAGACCTACGACGGCTTCGCCGCGGACATGGACGGCAACGGCTGGAAGGACGTCTTCTACAGCCGCCACGGCGGGGTCCTGCCGCGCCTGGCCATGAACAGCGGGGGCACCTTCACCAAGGCGGCTCCCGGGGCCTTCAGCTCGGTCGACCGCCATGGCTGCGAACGAGGCGACATCGACGGCGACGGCCACAAGGACATCCTCTGTGCCGTGGGCGCCTCTCGGGGCAAGGCCATGAAGCGCCACGAGCTCTCGCTCAAGCCCCACCGCAGCGGCCGCGAGCTCGTCATCGGCGCGCTCGGCGTGAGCGACCCCCTTGGCCGCGGGCGCCACGCGGCGGTCTTCCGGCTCGACAACGACAAGTACAGCGAGGTCTTCATCACCAACGCGGCCGACCGCGACGATGGCTGGCCCGGATACAACCGCTTCTATCGCAACGTCGGTGGCACGCTCGTGCCGGCCCCGGAGGTCGGGCTGGACAGCTCACACGGAGCCGAGTGCGTGGCGACCGGCGACTTCGACGGTGACGGCGACCAGGACCTGGCCTACTGCACGCAGTACGGCTTCGCCGGCCGCGATCCCGGCCTGCGCTTCATGCGCAACGAGAACGGCACGCTTCGGGACCGCACGCTGGGCCAGAGGATCCGGCAGATCGGCGATATCGACGTGGCCTTCGCAGACGTCACCGGGGACAGGAAGAAGGACCTCATCCAGCTGGCGCCCAACCGGCTGCGCGTGAGCAAGTGGACCAAGGGCGGCTACCGTCGCATCTACGAGGTCAAGATCACCGACGCCTGGGCGCTGGCCGCGGGCGACGCCAGCGGCGACGGGCGGGCCGACATCTACGTCGTGCGCGGCAACGACAAGCGCAACAAGCCCGACCGGCTGCTGGTGAGCCGGAACGGCGGCACGAAGTTCGCCTCGGTCAAGATCCCGACCACGTCGAAGGGCTCGGCCGACGACGTCATCGCGCTCGACCACGACAAGAATGGGCTGACGGACTTCGTGGTGCTCAACGGCCGGACCAAGAGCGGCCCCATCCAGCTCCTGGCCTCCTTCCCGCGCAAGTAGCAGGTACCGATGGTGCCCGTGCGCACCGTACGAAGGGGTCGCGGCGGCAGAGATGTGCGGTGCGGTCTACTCTGCATGTCGATGCCCCGCTTCCCCAGGAGCAAGCGCGTCCCAGTCATCGCGCTTGGCCTCTCTCTGCTGCTGCTCATCGACGGCCTTGCCGTCGGGTCTGGCCATGCCGTGCTCGGTGCCAAGGACGGCAGCGGACGGGACGAGGGCGGCCGCATCACCAGCGCCACCACCCAGGACGGTGAGGCGGTGGTCTGTGCCCAGGGTTTCGTCGAGGTCGATAGCGCGTCGAACATGTCGTTGCACGGCGTGACCCAGACGGGCAAGAACGCCATCGCGGTCGGCTACGCGCGACGCAGCACGCCCGGACACAACGGCGTGCGTGCGCCGGCCACGATGATCAACCGCGGCAGCGGCTGGGAGCGCGTGCCGGCCAGCAGTCCCGGTGACGAGGACGGCCTCATGGCTGTGGCCTGGCGCGACGACGCCGAGACCTGGGCGGTGGGCTTCACCACGGACGGGCCGGCGGTGCGGCCGCTGGCGATGCGCTTCAACGGCGCGGAGTGGAAGGTCGACAAGCCAGCTGTCAACGCCGAGGTGGGCGTCTTCATCGACGTCACCATCGTGGGTGACGGCAGCCCCTTCGCCGTCGGCTACCGCATGGGCGAGAGCGGCCGGCGCAAGCCGCTGGTCATCCGCAAGGACGGGCCACGCTGGCGCTCGACACCGATGAGCGTCGGCCGCACCGAGTCCCTGACCCTGACCGGTGTCTCACCCGACAAGAAGGGCGGCACCTGGGTCGTGGGCCACGGCGGCAAGGGCGCCGAGGTCAAGGCCAGGATCTGGAACCGTGATGCGGGCCGGTGGCGTCAGCTCAAGTTGCCCAAGCTCAAGGGCGAGTCCGTGCTGACCGACGTCGTGGCCACCTTCGGCGACCTCAGCTGGGCGGTCGGGTACCACAAGGCTGACGGCGCGACCAAGCCGCTGGTGCTGCGCTGGAACGGCAAGCGGTGGACGAAGTTCAAGGCACCCAGGTGGGACACCAACGACGCCATCCTCAATGCCGTCTCGGTCGACCCCGCCGGCGGCATCTGGGTCGTGGGGGCGGCCTGGAACGACGAGCGCAAGGCCCACGAGGCCGTGGCCGCCTGGTGGGACGGCCGGGCCTGGAACGAGGTCGCCGGCGGAGCCGGGGGTGACGAGCTGCACGAAGCCGTGGGCTCGCTCAGCACCGACGGCTGGGCGGTGGGCCGCGCCAACGACACTGGCCGGGCCGTTCGCGTGTGCACGCCGCCGCAGGCCGGCGTCTTCGGCATCTCGGAGCCGGTCGCCGACGATGAGTCGCTCGTGGTCCAGGATCCCGACCCGGACGAGGATACGGGTGACGAGTTCGAGGCGGACGACCTCGAACACGAGTTCCACCCCGATATCGTCGCCGAGAATCGCAAGGCAGGGAAGAAAGCGGTCAAGATCAAGAGCAAGATCGGAACCCTGCCCGTGGCCGAGGTGCTGCCAGGGCTCGTGGCCAAGGACGTGGCCAGGCCGGCCGGCGTCTTCGAGGAGACCGGCACGTACGACGCGGTCGTGGAGGACTTCGATGGCGACGGCGTGGACGACCTCTTCATCGGGCGTCATGGCAAGAAGGGCCTGCTGCTGCTCAACCGGAGCGGCGTGTTCACCGAGCACGAAGCGCTGCAGATGACCTCCATCGACCGCCATGGCTGCACCGCAGCGGACGTCGACGGCAGCGGCCTCCCGGACCTCTACTGCACTGTCGGAGGCAAGCGTGGGTCCGGCCTGAAGTCCAACGAGCTGTGGCTCGATCCGGGCGGGCCGGC
>JBFLKP010000201.1:0-6229 GCA_040883225.1 Candidatus Limnocylindrales bacterium
ACCACAGCCCACCGCCACGCAGGAGGGAGCGCCACAGCCCACGGCCGCCGAAGGGTCGGCCCGCGGCGACCCCGCGAGCGATGTCCCGGAGGGTGAGCCGGCCGGCTAGAAGGAGACGACGGTCGCGCCGTCGCCCCCCTCCCCGGCTTCGCCCGGTCGCCACTCCTTCACGAGCGGGTGGCCTCCGAGCGCTCGCCGGACGGCATCGCGCATGGCGCCCGAGCCGTGGCCGTGGACCACGGTCACGCGGCCGGCTCCGGCATGGACGGCATCATCGAGGTACTGGTCAAGCATGACCAGCGCCTCCTCCACGCGTGCGCCCCGGAGGTCGAGGCTGGCCGCTACCGCCCGGGCCCGTCGCTCGCGCTTGGCACTGGCCTTGGCGCTGGCAGAACCGGTCACGAAGGTCGTGACCGGCCCCTCACCGAATTCGCCGCGTCGCCCACTCTTGGGTCGCGCCCCGGGGCCGTCGCTGCCACCTCCGCCCGCAGCGGGCTGCAGTTCGTCGAGCCTGACATCCACGCGCAAGCCGTTGACCTCGAGGGTGGCCCGGCCCCGGCCCTCGTCAAGGCTTCCGATGATGCCACTCCAGCCGGCCGACGAGACCGCCCGGTCGCCCACCTGCCAGCGTGGCTTCTCCGGCTCGGGTCCGGCCTCGTCGACGCTGGGCATGACCCCGAGGCGGGCGTCGATACGGGCCATGGCCTGGTCGAGTCGGTCCTCGGTGAGCGTCTCCCGAGCCAGCGAGCCGCGCATCTCGGAGATCTCCGCCTCGATGGCAGCGAGGGCGATCTCGGCCTGACGGCGGGCCTCCTGGGCGGCGACCCGGCGTTCGGCGCGCGCGCGCCGCCGCTCCTCCTCGGCCTCCGCGAGCGCCGCGCGCATCTTCTGCTCGGCCTCAGCCGCTCGCGCCTCCGCAGCGGCGATATCCACCTGTGACTCGCGGATCGAGGCGAGCGTGGACTCGAACTCCTGCTGCGCCTCCGTGAGCCGGGAGCGAGCATCTTCCACGAGCGCCCGTGGTAGTCCCAGCCGCTCGGCGATGGCGAAGGCCTGGCTCGTGCCGGGCAGGCCGATCGAGAGGTGATACGTGGGCCGCAGGGTGGCCAGGTCGAAGTCGACCGAGGCATTGCGCGCCCGTTCCTCGTTGTGGGCGTAGGTCTTGAGCTCGGCATAGTGCGTGGTGGCCACCACCAGCGACCCGGTACGGATGAAGTGGTCGAGCAACGCCTGCGCCAGGGCCGAGCCCTCCGTGGGGTCGGTGCCCGCGCCCAGCTCGTCGAGCAGCACGAGGGTGCCGTCGTCGGCGGCCTCGACGATGCGCGTGATCGTCCGCAGGTGCCCGCTGAACGTCGAGAGCGACTGCGCCACCGACTGCTCGTCACCGATGTCGGCGAGGACGTCGTCGAAGATGGGCAGGATGCTGCCCGGCGCACAGGGTACGTGCAGGCCCGACTGGAACATCAGCGCCAGCAGCCCGACCGTCCGCAGCGCCACGGTCTTGCCGCCGGTGTTGGGCCCGGTGATGACGAGCGCGGTGTAGCCATCCCCGAGGTGCACATCGATGGGCACGACGTCCCCCTCGAGGCCAGGATGACGCGCCGACAGCAACGCCACGCGCTGCTCGGAGGCCAGGGTCGGCCGGACGGCATCGAGCTCCTCGGCCAGGCGGGCCCGGCAGACCCAGAGGTCGAAGCGCGCGAGCGCCGCGAGGTCCGCCTCGAGCGCCTCGGCCTCGGCCGCGACGTTGGCCGAGAGCTCGTCGAGGACACGCTCTTCCTCCGCCTGGGCCGCCAGCTCGGCCTCCCGCCAGGCGTTCGACATCTCGACCGCGATGAGCGGTTCCACGAAGACCGTCTGGCCGCTGCCGGACTGATCGTGGACGATGCCCTTGACGCGGCTGCGGGCCTCGGCCTTGACCGGTACGACGTAGCGACCGGCCCGCAGCGTGATGATGGGCTCCTGCAGCGCGCTCGCGATCTCCGAGTGCACCAGCGCCTCGAGCCGGTTGCGCAGCCGCTCGTGCGCCACCCGGACCGCCCGACGCAGGCCTCCCAGCGTGGGCGAGGCCGTGTCGAGCAGCTCGCCGGTGGGGTCGACGCTGGCCTCGAGCCGCGTGCGCAGCGCCGGCAGCGGATCGATCGTGCGGTAGAGCGCGTGCAACAGCGGACGGTCCAGCTCGCGCAGACCGTCGACGAGGCGGCCGGCGGCGATGAGCGTCTCCACGATGGACCACAGCTCCGAGGGGTCGAGACGACCGCCACGGCTGGCGCGAGCGAGCACCGGCGCGATGTCGCGAGCGCCGCCGATGCCGACCTGCGGATGCGCCTGCAGCAGCCAGCGGGCCTCATCGGTCTCGTCGAGCCGACGGGCCACGATGACCGGGTCGGTGGCCGGCTCCACGGCGGCTGCCAGCCGGCGGGAGGGCTCGAACGAGGCGTAGCCGGCGAGACGCTCGAGGATGAGCGGGAACTCGAGCAGCTCCGCGGAGCGGGCGTCCATCAGTCGGCTCCCGGGAAGGGTCGGCTCAGGGCCGGGCTGCCGGCCACGCCGAAGCGCCATGGGCGCGAGGCCCAGTCCGGCCCCGCGTAGTCCACGCCGATGCGCGGTCCCTGGACCACGTCGGCCTCCGCCACCGGTGCGGGTGCGGCCGCCAGCCACAGGGGCCCGGGGGTCAGCAGCGGGTGGCCGCTGAACGTGCGGTCGATGTCGAGTGCCTGGCACAGCCGCCCGGGGCCAGCCGCCAGCCGCTCGTCGTCCCCGGCGGTCGGACCTCGTCGCTCACGCATGCCTTCCAGTCCGGCCACCGGCTCGAGCGCACGCAGGAGCACGGCCGAGGCGACCCCATCGGCGCCGCAGACGACGTTGAGACAGTGGTGCAGGCCATACACGAGGTACACGTAGGCGATGCCCGGAGGGCCGAACATCACGGCCGTGCGGGGCGTTCGCCCGGTCCGGGCATGGCTGGCCTGGTCACCGGGCCCGGCATAGGCCTCGGTCTCCACGATGCGCCCGATCAGCCGTCCTCTGTGGTCATCGCGCACGAGGAGCGCGCCCAGGAGCGATCGCGCCGTCGTCACCGCGTCGGCGGAGACGAGCGCCTGCGCCAGCGGTGCCAGAGGTCGTGGAGGTGGGTCAGGATGCTCGGGGGTGGCGTCGCCGGCGCGCTGCGCGGCCAGGGTCAAGCGAAGACCTCGTTCACGCTCGCGGGCAGGATCGGACCGAGGATGAAGCCGATGATGGGCACGAGGTGCTCGTAGATGTTGCTCCCGATGTTGGAGAGCAGCAGCGACTGCATGAGGTTGGCCGTCCACTGCGGGCCACCGGCGACTTCGACGACCGGGTCGCTGCCGTAGTACGTGGCCAGGATGATCATCACGCCGGCGATGCCGAGGACCGCCACGAAGACCGCGAACAGTGCACCCACGAGGTCATCGAGCACCTGCCAGCGGGTGACTCGCTGGCTGCTGCGGGTGGTGATGAAGATGACCACGGGCGCCGCCACGAGGATGGCGGTGTAGATCAGGCCGAAGGCTGCCATCTGGTTGAAGGCGTCGTCGAAGTTGTCCCACTGGCGCGCGAGGTAGGCCCCGAGCTCCAGCTGCAGGTAGGCGCCCGCGAAGAACGCGATGATCCAGCCGGCGAACAGCATCAGGCTGCGAACCGCGCCCCAGAAGAAGCCGACGACCAGCGTGGAGACGATGATGACCAGCAGGAAGATATCGGTCGTTCCGATGGTCATGACAGGCACCTCATTGGCGCAACGCTATCAGGCGCGCAGGCGGGCGCCAAGTCGTGCGGACAACACCGCAACCATCCGCTCCATCGCAGGGTCGACCACCTCCTCTCCCGGGCCGTCATCGACGAACTCGAAGCGGAGCCGATAGGCCAGGCTCTTCTCGTCTTCCGAGAGGGGTGTCCCACGGTACTGATCGAAGAGCGTCACGGCGCGCAGGTTGGGCCCACCGGCCTCGCGGATGACGGCCTCCACCTGGCCGGAGCCGGTGCCTTCGGGGACGACCACGGCGATGTCTCGCTCGATGCCGGGAAGGTGCTCCAGCCGTCCCACGCGCAGGCGCTCGGGCACGAGGCGGTCGAAGGCCCCGAGGCGGAGCTCGGCGAACACGACGTGCGCGGCGCTGACCCCGTAGGCCTCCAGGAGCGACGGATGCAGCTCCCCCACGCGACCCACGATGGTGCTGTCGCCATGGTCGGCCACGGCCACGACGGCGGCCGTGCGGCCGGGATGCTCGACGCCGATCCGTGGCGCGACCGGCTCGTAGGCCAGGCGCGTCCAGGTCAAGCGTGCGGCGAGGCGCTCCAGGAAGCCCTTGGCCAGGGCCACGTCCACCTGGCCGACCTCGCGGTCGAGGCCCACCGGCCGGTCGCGGCCCGCGAGCATGAGCGCGAGGACCTCCGTCTGGACCGGCTGTCCGTCACGCCACTCGTGGAGGGCGCCGAGTTCGAAGGCGTGGATGTCCGGCGACCGCTGCCGCTCGTTCTCGACGAGCACGCGCAGATGCTCCGGGATCATTGAGCGGCGCAGCTCGGAGTGGTCCACCGTGACCGGGTTGGCGGCACGGATCGTGCTGGGGTCATCGGCCTTGAAGCCGAGGCGGGCGTGGTCGTCAGGGCCGATGAGCCCGTGCGTGATGAGCTCGTTCAGGCCGGCGCCCGAGAGCATCGCCCGCAGCCGGTCGGTGAGGCGCTGCGGATCGGGCCGGTAGCCGGGCATGCTGGTGTCCGGCAGCTGGCCCTCGAGCGTCTCGTAGCCACGGACGCGGGCGACCTCCTCGATGATGTCGGCCTCGATGGCGAGGTCGCGGCGGTGGCCCGGGATGAGCGCGACCAGGGCCGCCTCCGGGTCGGCCGCTACGGCCAGGGGCTCCTCGCCGGCGATGACCGTGACCGCGTCGTGGGCGCCCGGGGGCTCGGTCTCGATCTCGACCCGCACCAGCAGCTCACGCTGCTCTTCGACGGGGATGTCAGCGCCCAACAGCTGGCCCACCCGGGCGGGCCGGAAGGCGACCCGCGGCTGCGAGGGCGGCTCGGGCTGGGTGTCGATCACGCCCGTGGCCACCCGCCCGCCGGCCCAGCGCGCGATGAGCGCCGCGGTGCGGTCCGCGCCGAGCCGCGCCATGCGGTGCTCCTGGCCCTTCTCGAAGCGCTGGCTGGCCTCGCTGCGCAGGGCGTAGCGGAAGGCGGTGCGGCGGACGCTCACGGGATCGAAGATGGCGGACTCGATGATGATGTTGGTGGTCTCGTCGGAGACCTCCGAGGCGGCCCCGCCCATGACGCCGGCGATGGCCAGCGGACCCGTGTCATCGGTGATGAGCAGGGTGTCCGGGGTCAGCTCGCGGTCCACGTGGTCAAGGGTCTCGAGGTGCTCGCCTGGTCGAGCCGTGCGTACCGTGATGTGGCCCGCGGCGACCTTGTCGCCGTCGAACGTGTGGATGGGCTTGCCCAGCTCCATGAGCACGTAGTTGGAGGCATCGACGATGTTGGAGACCGGCCGCACGCCCGCGGCGATGAGGCGCCTCTGCACGTCCCAGGGGGAAGGCGCCACCTTCGCACCTTCCACGTAGCGCCCGACGAAGACGGGGCACAGCTCCTCGTCCTCGACATCGACGCGCAGGTGGTCGGCGGTATGGTCGCCCGACTCCCGTACCGAGAGGTCCGGCCAGCGCAGCTCGGCGCCGGTGGCAGCGGCGACCTCGCGCGCCAGTCCGAGGATGCTCAGGGCGTCGCCGCGGTTGGGCTTGACGTCCACGTCGAGCACGATGTCCCCGGCCAGGTCGGCCATGTCCATGCCGAGCTTTGCGTCGTGGGGCAGGATGAGGATGCCGTCGGCGTCGGCGGTGAGCCCCAGCTCGTCACCCGAGCAGAGCATGCCCTGGCTCTCGGTGCCGGCGATGGTGCTGACCTCGATGCGCCGTTCGCCAGGCAGGACGGAGCCCGGCCGGGCCACGGGGATGCGCTGGCCGGGCTCGATGTTGGTGGCGCCGCAGACGACCGAGAGCTCCTCGTCGCCGACGCCCGTCCGCACGCGCGTGAGCGACAGCTTGGCCGAGTTGGGATGGGGCGCCACCTCGAGCAGCTCGCCGACCACGATGTCGTGCCAGTCGGCCCCGATGCGTTCGATGGCGCTGACCTCCATGCCCAGCAGGGTCAGCTTCTCTGCCAGCTCCTCGGGTGGCAGGTCCACCTCGACGAACTCGCGCAGCCAGGA
>JBFLKP010000202.1:0-2705 GCA_040883225.1 Candidatus Limnocylindrales bacterium
ACACGACCGAGACCGGCGAGAGGACCGTGCGCGACCAGCCGTACACTGCCGATGCCAGCGAGGTGGGCGTGAAGCGGGAGGGGTCGATGAGGTTCGGACGGTTCGATGACGAGCGGCGCGAGTACGTCATCACGCGTCCGGACACGCCCCTGCCGTGGGTCAACTACCTGGGCTCGGAGGACTACCTCGGGCTCATCAGCAACACCGCCGGCGGCTACTCGTTCTACCAGGACGCCCGCCTCCGGCGCATCACGCGCTACCGCTACAACAACGCGCCGCTCGACGTCGGCGGTCGCTACGTCTACGTCCGGGACGACGAGTCCGGCGCCTACTGGAGCCCCTCGTGGCAGCCGGTGCGCAACGGTGTGGAGGAGTACGAGTGCCGCCACGGCATGGGTTACACCACCATCGGCTCACGCACTGACGGCATCCGCACCGAGACCACCTACTTCGTGCCCGTCGGCCAGGACCTCGAGGTCTGGCGGACACGTGTCACCAACGAACGCGACGCGGTCGCGCGCATCTCGCTCTTCAGCGCGGTCGAGTGGTGCCTGTGGGACGCGCTCGATGACGCCACCAACTTCCAGCGCAACTACTCGGTCGGCGAGGTCGAGATCGAGGACGGCGTCATCTTCCACAAGACCGAGTACCGCGAGCGGCGCGACCACTTCGCCTGGTTCGCCTGCAGCGAGGAACTGGCGGGTTTCGATACCCAGCGCGACGATTTCCTTGGGTCCTACCGCGGCTGGGACCAGCCGCTGGCCGTCGAGGAGGGCCGCGCCCGCGACTCGGTGGCCCATGGCTGGCAGCCCATCGGCTCGCACCACGTCCGCCTCGAGCTGGCGCCGGGCGAGACGCGAGAAGTCATCTTCGCGCTCGGCTACGCCGAGAACCCGAGGGACGCGAAGTTCGACCCGCCTGGCTCGGGGACCATCGCCAAGGCCGGCGTGCGCCCCACCATCGAGCGGTACACCTCGGCCGAAGCCGTCGAGCAGGCCTTCACCGAGCTCGGCCGGCACTGGGACGAGCTCCTCGGCCGGCTCCAGGTCAGCACGCCCAACGAGCACCTCGACCGCATGGTCAACGGATGGAACGCGTACCAGTGCATGGTCACGTTCAACCTGTCGCGCTCGGCCTCGATGTTCGAGTCAGGCATCGGCCGCGGCATGGGCTTCCGCGACTCCAACCAGGACCTGCTCGGCTTCGTGCACATGGTCCCCGAACGGGCACGGCAGCGGATCCTCGACATCACCGCCACCCAGCTGCCCAGCGGCGGCGCGTACCACCAATATCAACCGCTCACCAAGCGCGGCAACGACGCGGTCGGTGGGGGCTTCAACGACGACCCGCAGTGGCTCGTGCTCGGCGTCGCCGCCTATCTGCGCGAGACCGGCGACACCACGTTGCTCGACGAGCGGGTGCCCTTCGACAACCAACCGGGCACCGAGGCCACGCTGTACCAGCACCTCGTGCGCGCGATCGAGTACACCCTTGAACGCCTGGGCCCGCACGGGCTCCCGCTCATCGGCCGCGCCGACTGGAACGACTGTCTGAACCTCAACTGCTTCAGCGAGACCCCCGGCGAGCCCTTCCAGACCACCGCCAACCGCGAGGGCGGCGTAGCCGAGTCGGTCTTCATCGCCGCACTCTTCGCGCTCGCGCTGCGCGAGATGCGAGAGATCGCTGAGCTGCGCCGGGACGGCATCTTCATGCGCCGCTGCCGCGAGGCCTTCCACGACATGCGCGATGCCATCGACGCGCACGGATGGGACGGCGCCTGGTTCCGCCGGGCCTACGACCACTTCGGCGATGTCCTTGGCTCGGCCGAGAACGAGGAGGGCCAGATCTTCATCGAGCCGCAGGGCATCGCCATCATGGCGGGCATCGGCACCGAGGACGGTCGCGCGGACCAGGCCCTGGCCTCGGTCCGGGAGCGGCTCGCGACCGAGCACGGCATCGTGCTGGTGCAGCCGCCGTTCTCGCACTACTACCCCGAGTACGGCGAGATCTCCTCGTATCCGCCGGGCTACAAGGAGAACGCGGGCATCTTCTGCCACACCAACCCTTGGCTGATGATGGCCGAGGCCGCGGTCGGCAACGGCGACGGCGCGCTCGACTACTACCTGCGCATCAACCCCTCGGCGCGCGAGGCCATCTCCGAGATCCACCGCTGCGAGCCCTACGTCTATGCCCAGATGATCGCGGGCAAGGATGCGCCGACCCACGGTGAGGCCAAGAACTCCTGGCTCAGCGGCACGGCGGCTTGGAACTTCGTGGCCGCTACGCAGGGCATCCTCGGCGTCCGGCCCGAGCATGGCGGCCTGCGGGTGGACCCGGTGCTGCCGGCGGACTGGGACGGGTTCTCCATGAACCGCCGGTTCCGCGGTACCGAGTACCGCATCACCGTCGAGAAGCCGGCGGGCGTGACGGGCCGAGTGACCTCCCTGGAGGTCGACGGCGTGACGGTCGAGGGGACCGTGATACCGCTGGCGGCCGATACTGGCGGCACCGTCAAGGTCGTGGCCCGGATCCGGGGCGACTGAGCGCGGCCACGAGGCCCTCGGCATGCCGGCGCACCGACCATCCGTCCGGCCTCGACACGGTGTCCCCGCCGCCCGATACCATCGCGGGACAGAGGGAGGAGCACCATGACGCAGAACCAGGGCTGGGGACAGCCGCCGAACCAGTCCGGCTGGGGACAGCCG
>JBFLKP010000029.1:0-2751 GCA_040883225.1 Candidatus Limnocylindrales bacterium
TCCGGGCGAATATCGATGCTCGCCGGTGCCTAGCGCGAAAGGATACCCGTCGTGGGTGACGACGGGCGCTCCGGCGTACCCGACCGACTGGAGGATCAGCGCCTGGGTCGCGGCCATCACGAGCGATGGTCCGACGCGCTAGGCGGCCGCGCCCGAGCGTCGGCCGCAGCCACCCCAGCGCCGCAGATGGTCCTAGATAGACTCTTGCGTGTCCGGGCCAAGGCCCGCATCTGTTGCCCACCACGATCGAGAGACAGCGTTTGAGTCGACTCGCCACCATCCGCCCGGCCCTCCAGCGCGACGCCGTGGCCGCGGTCGTGCTCGGTGTCCAGAGCGTTCCGGCAGGGCTGGCCAACGGACTGCTGGCGGGTGTGAACCCGCTGGCTGGGCTGTACGCGTATCTCGTGGGTCCGGCTGCGGGCGCGCTCGTCACGAGCTCGGCGTTCATGGCCGTCCAGGGCACCGGAGCGATGGCCGTGGTCATCGCCGATGTCCCCGAGGTCCACACCGCGCTCGACCCCGAGCGAGCGCTCTTCACGCTCGCGGTCGTCACCGGCGCGATCATGCTCGTGGTGGGCCTGTTGCGCCTCGGCTCGATCATGCGCTTCGTCTCCAACGCGGTCATGGTCGGGTTCATCAACGCGGTGGGCGTCAACATCGTGCTCGGCCAGTTGGCAGACCTCACCGGGTATGCGGCCGAAGGACCGAACCGCATCGCACGCGCCATCGGCACGTTCCTGAGCCCAGCGGAGCTGCACCTGCCGTCGCTCTTCGTCGGTCTCCTCGCCATCGTGCTCATCGTGCTCATCGGACGCACGCGTCTTGGGGCCATGGGCCTGGTGATCGCCGTCGTCGCCGCGTCGGCCATCCCGGTCGCGCTCGGCTGGAGCGGCGTTGCGACCATCGATGACCTCGGCGTGACGACTGGCACGTTGCCGCTTCCAGTACTGCCCGATCCCGCCCTCGTGCCGGCGCTGCTGCTGCCGGCCATCTCGCTGGCCTTCGTCGGACTCATCCAGGGTGCCAGCATCTCGGCCAGCTTCTCCAACCCCGACGGCCGCTACCCGGACACGTCGCGCGACTTCACGGGCCAGGGCGTGGCCAATGTGGCGGCCGGCGTCTTCCAGGGCATGCCGGTCGGCGGATCGCTCTCGGCGACGGCCATCATCAAGCACGCGGGTGCTGCCTCACGTCTGGCCCTGCTGCTGACCAGTCTCGTCATGGCCGTCGTCATCGTGGTCTTCGGGGACCTCGTCGGCAGCCTCGCCATGCCGTCGCTCGCGGGACTCCTCATCGTGGTCGGCGTCCGTACGGTCAAGCCCGCGGACCTGTGGTCGGTCTGGCGCACGGGGCGCATCCAGAAGGTCGTCGTCACGACGACCTTCGCGCTGACGCTACTGATTCCCATGCAGTACGCGGTGCTCGTCGGGGTCGGCCTATCGGTCATCCTCCATGTCGTTCGGCAGTCGAACCAGGTGACGATGAAGCGCTGGGAGCTCGACGAGGAGGGGCACCCCACCGAGACCGAGCCACCGGTCCGCCTCGAGGCCCATGAGGTCGTGGTGCTCCAGCCCTACGGCAGCCTCTTCTTCGCCGCAGCGCCGGTGCTGGAGACGCTCTTGCCCACGCCGGGCGGGGCCTCGCGGGGCAGCGTCGTGATCATCCGTGTGCGTGGCCGCGTGGAGCTCGGGATCACGTTCCTGGATCTGCTGCGCCGGTACGCCCTCAGCCTGGCGGCGGTCGGCAGTAAGCTCGTCATCGTGTCCACCAGCGAGCGCGTCGAGGAGCAGCTGCGCGTGGCCGGGGTCACCGCGATCATCGGGTCCGAGAACGTGTACGCCGGCAGCGAACGCGTGGGTGCGGCGCTTCGGCGCGCGCACGCTGATGCCGAGGCCTGGGTCGCTGCCCGCTCGGCAGCGGCGAGCGAGGAGGGAGACAGCGACGATGACGTCGGCTGATCGGAGCGACACGCGCAAGGCCTCCGGAGGGGCAGCCATCGACGCGGACGCCAGCACACCACATCTCGTCCTTCGCTCGGCCGGGATCGCGGGCATGGCCTTCTCGCTGCTCTTCGTCGCTTCTCTGCTCCTCGTCAGCGCCCGACCACCCGATGGTCTCGACGGGATCGCCTTCGTGGACTGGTACACGGCCAACGCCCTTGGGCCGGTGACCGTGGCCGCGCTGTACGTGGCACCCTTCGCGGGCATCGCCTTCCTCTGGTTCATCGGCCTCGTCCGCTCCCGCATCGGAACGCGCGAGGACCAGCTCTTCGCCACGGTCTTCCTCGGCAGTGGTCTGCTCTTCGTGGCCATGTACTGGGCCGGTGCCGCGCAGTTCGCGAGCCTCGTCGCGGGCAACCGCTTCGATGCTGCCCCGCCACTCACGGCGGCGGCACTCGAGGCGGTCCGCTCATCGGCCTTCTCGTTCCTCTTCGTCCTCGCAGCCCGAGCCGCCGCGGTATTCGTACTCGTGACTTCGACGATCATCTGGCGCTCGCGCTCGCTGCCGCGTGTCCTGGCGATCGTGGGCTATGTCGTCGGCCTGGTGATGCTGCTGAGCCTCTCGTTCCTGCAGTGGGTCGTGCTGCTGTTCCCGCTCTGGGTGTTCCTGGTCAGCGGGGTCACGCTGGTGGTGGAGTGGCGTCGCCACGGTGCTGCAGGTCCACCGTGATGCGGGTCTCCGTCGGGTCGCTGGCTCGTCGGTACCGCTGGCAGATCGGCCTGTCCCTCGTGCTCATCCTGCTCGAGGGCA
>JBFLKP010000030.1:0-22877 GCA_040883225.1 Candidatus Limnocylindrales bacterium
CCGACGAGCCACCCGAGAAGCCGGAGGGCGCGGCACCGGTCGAGGAGCCGCCGAGATGACCTTCTTCGCCGACATCATCGCGGCCACCTTCCGCAACGCCACGCCGCTGGTCTACGGCACCGTGGGCGAGACCTACACCGAACGCGCCGGCATCCTCAACCTCGGCGTCGAGGGCACGATGTACGCCGGCGCCTTCTTCGGCTTCGCGGTGGCCTACCAGACCGGCGATCCCTGGATCGGCCTGCTCGGGGCCATCGTGGTGGGCCTCATCGCCGGCGCGCTGATGGCGCTGATGACCGTGACCCTGGGCGCGAACCAGCACGTCAGCGGCCTGGGCCTGACCATCGTGCTCATCGGCCTCTCGGAGTTCGCCAACCGCATGATCTTCACCGGCGGCTCGCTGCCGCGCATCGAGCCCATGGGCGAGTGGGAGGTCCTCGGCTTCCTGCCCGCGCCGCTCGACACGGTCGCCGAGCAATACGGGCTGACGTACATCGCCTTCTTCGCGGTCGTGCCGCTGGCCTGGTACGTGCTCATGAAGACCCCCCTGGGCCTGTCGATCCGTGCCGTCGGCGAGAACCCCGAGGCCGCCGACGTGGCCGGCATCAACGTCTTCCGCGTGCGCTACATCGCGCTCATGATCGGCGGCGCCCTGATGGCCGTGGGCGGGGCCTTCATCACGCTCGCGGTGCTGGGCACGTTCACGCTGGACATCATCGCGGGACGCGGCTGGGTGGTCATCGCGCTCGTCATCTTCGGGCGCTGGCGCATCTTCCGTGGCGTTCTGGGCGCGCTCATCTTCGCGGCCGTCTACTCGCTGGGCCTGCGCCTGCGCATCACGCCCGGCTTCGAGGACATCCCCAACGAGGTCATGCTGGCGCTGCCGTACCTCATCGTCATCCTCGCGCTCGCGCTGTCCGGGCGCAACGTGCCCTACCCGGGCGCCTACCTCAAGCCGTATCGTCGCTCGTAGCTCGCTGACACAGGAGGGAACCGTGGACGACCACGACTTCATGAAGATCGCCATCGACGAGGGCGCCCAGGGCCTGTCCGAGGGCGGGGTGCCGGTGGGTGCCGCCCTCGTGGCCGATGGCAAGGTGCTCGGCTCGGGTCACAACCGCCGCGTGCAGCAGGGCTCGGTCATCCGGCACGGTGAGACCGACTGCCTCGAGAACGTCGGCCGGCTCCACGCCTCGGTCTACCGGCGGGCCACGATGTACACCACGCTCAGCCCCTGTGACATGTGCACCGGTGCCATCCTGCTGTACGGCATCCCGCGCGTGGTCATCGGCGAGAACCAGACCTTCATGGGCGGTGAGGACTACCTTCGCTCACGCGGCGTCGAGGTCGTCAACCTCGACTCGCCCGAGTGCAAGGCCCTGATGGCCGAGTTCATCGAGCGCTACCCCGAGGTCTGGAACGAGGACATCGGCGAGGAGTAAGCGAGCCCGAGCGATCCCAGGCTGGAGCGCCGCTTCGAGCCCTACGCCAAGGCCTAGCCGGCGTCTGCCTCCTCGGATCGCTCGGACGCGTCGGGCTCCACGGGCGCATCGCTAGACTGCCCGACGATCGATGGGTCCGTGCTCGGGAACGGCTCGGGAGCAAGACCGGACGGAACGTGGGGTCTGAAGAGCGGTTGGTCGGTGAAGTTGATGGCGGTCACGCCCTCGGGAACGACCGCGGCGATGCCGTCTAGGATCGCTTGCTGCATCTGGGGATCGCTCGTTCGCACATCGACGATGACCTGCTGCGGCCACACAGGCAGCGCCGTGCCCCACTCCACGATACCGAGCTCATCCAGGACGCCCTCTATCTCTCGCTGCATGCGCTCAACGTCCTTCATCGAGTACTCGACGATCTTGGCATTGACCTTCACCAGGGCCGCATCGCGGACCTCGCGCAATACACCCCGAGGCGCCTCGTCCTTGAACATGACCGTCAGCGCGCCCTTCTCGGTCCAGTAGGAGCCGGCGTAGCTAGGATCCGTGCGTGCCAGCTTGGCCAGCGGTCGATCCACCAGCCCCGGCGTTCGCAGATAGGCCTTGGCCAGCCCGAGGGTCCAACCGTTCTTCTCGGCGATTCCCGCCGCGCGGCGGTCGAGCCAGTCGTCAGCGAGGACCACACCACTCGCGAGCGCCAGCGACAAGATGGCTGCCAGCGCGCTGATCGCGAATCGGTGAACGTGCTTCATGGGTGCCCCCTTCTTGGCAATCCTGCAGCTCCCCGTGCCGAGCGTCAAGACGACAGGGGTACGCGACGACCTATGCCATAGTGGCCGCAACCTCATGACGTCAGTGACATCCCGACGGTTCCCGCTGCTTGCCATCTCGGTCGGCATCGCTCTGGCGACGCCCACGCTGGCCGGTCCAGCAATCGCCCAGCATGAACCCGGCGCCTGCGATCGCGGCTGGTTCGATGTGGAGCGGCGGGAGGACATCGCGCCGGAGGGCGTCATCGCCTTCGAGCAGGATGCGCCGTGGGTCGCCGGTGGCGCGATGCTCGGCGGCGGGCGGCGGGCGGCGGCGGTGCTGCGCGGTCTCGGCGAGGACGCGGTGCTGGAGGAGCCGCCGCTGCCGGACACGCGCGACTCGGGGCTCATGGCCATCGCCGCAGCCGGGCCGGACGAGCCCATCTGGGCCGTGGGCTTCGGGCGCGAGACCGACTTCGTGGCCGCCTACGTCACGCGCCGCGACGGCGATGGCTGGAGCCTTGCGGAGACGATCCGACCCGATGACTTCAACGCCGCCCTCACCGATGTCGACGCATCCCCCGATCGCGGAGCCTGGGCCGCCGGCTTCCTGCAGGGCCGGCCCGGAGACCAGCGACCGTGGGCCGTGCAGCTGCGCGAGGACGGCCGCGAGAGCTACCGCCCGCCTCTGGCGGACGGCGAGCGCGCCACCCTCGCGGGGATCTCGGTCAGCGACGAGGGCGGCGTGTGGGTCGCGGGCACGGCCCTGGCCGACGCGGCCATGACCCCGTACCTCGCGGTACGCGACGGCGATGGCTGGAGGCGCTACCGCGTCGAGGGGTCGGCCGACGCCGCGCTGGCCGATATCGACGTGCCCGGCCCTGACCACGGCTGGGCCGTGGGCCACCGGCTCGATGGCGGCACGATCCGCCCGCTGGTGCTGCGCTGGGACGGCTCGGCCTGGACGGAGGCCCCGGTGCCGGAGGTCGGGGAGGTGCCGGTGCTGCTCACGAGCGTCACCATCACCGATGGCATCGTGGCCGTCGGTGGCACGCGCTGGGACGTGGCCCGTGGCCGCTACGCTCCGCTGGCCGCTCGGCTGGTCGATGGCGAGTGGGCCGTCTCCGAGGGTCGCGGCGGCTGGGGCATGGGTACCGTCACCGACATCGTCGGCGACCCCGGCGAGGACGGCTGGGTGGTGGCCCGCGCCGATGACGGGTTGATCGCGCGGATCTGCGAGGCCCCGCCGGACACGACCACGACCGATGCCGCCGTGGACGTCCGTCCGCCGCCCGCAAGCACGCTCGAAGCACCCGTGCCGCAGCCACTCACGGGCGCCGTCGCGGCCGTCGACGTGACCGAGGCGGCCGGGCTCCCGACGGCCCACCAATCGTGGGGCGCCACGGTGGCCGACTTCGACGGCGACGGTCGCGACGACCTCTTCATCGGGCGACACGGCGCACGCGCACGCCTGCACCTCAACGAGGGCGGCACGTTCGTCGAGACCGAGCTGCGCTTTGGCGGTGGCGACCGCCACGCCTGTGCCGCTGCCGACATCGACGCCAGCGGCGTGCCAGATCTCTACTGCGCCTTCGGCGCCTCGCGCGGGACCGGCACCAAGCACAACCAGCTGTGGCTCGATCCCGGCCGCAGCGCCCAGCTCCATCCGTCCGCCGGCGGCGCCACGGAGCCGCTGGGTCGAGGCCGTCAGCCCCGCTTCTTCGACATCGACGAGGACGGCGACCTCGACCTCTTCATCGGCCAGGAGACCAAGCGCATGGACGGGCTGCCGTCGACGAACCGTGGCTTCCTGCAGGTCGGCCCGGCGACCTTCGAGGCCGCCCCGCTCGCCGGTATCGACAGCGGCCTGGCCACCGAGGCCATCGACATCGCCGACTACGACGGCGATGGCCGCGAGGACGTGCTCCTGGTCTACTGGGACATGCGCGCCATGGCGCCCCAGGAGGGGATCCGCCTCTACCGCAACGACGAGGGCACGGCCTTCACCGACGTGACCGACGAGACGGGCATCGCGTCGATCGGCGAGCGCGACGCGCTCCTGGCCGACCTCGACGGCGATGGCACGCTCGACCTCATCCAGCTCGCACCCGACAGGGTCGTCACGTCACTGGCCCGTGCGGGCCGCTTCGAGCGGGCCTGGGAGCGTAGCGTCGACCGGGGCACGGCCCTGGCTGCGGGCGACGCCGATGGCGACGGCGACATCGACCTCTACGTGCTGCAGGGCAAGTCGAGCGACGGGGCCAATGACGTCATCCTGCGCAACGACGGCGACGGCACCGCCTTCGAGACCATCGAGGTGCCCCCGGTGCGCGGCGGCAGCGAAGACGACGTGGTCAGCCTCGACTACGACAGCGATGGGCGCACGGACTTCCTCGCCCTCAATGGGCGCAACAGCGTGCGCGGCCCCGTCCAGCTGATCACGCTGGAGGCGGCCGGCTAGCGTCCTCGCGCTCTAGCGCTCCTTGTCCAGCGCCGCCTGGATCTGGGCCTCGGTCTCCGGGTCGAGCGTGGTCTGGTAGACGCTGCCCTTGTACGGGTCGAGGGCGCCGACGACGGCCGATGGCGCGGACGAGCTGCCGAGGACGAAGAGCGCCGAGGTGTTCTCGGTCAGGTCCGCCGTCACGTCCTGGACCAGCTTCTTGTCCACGTTCCCGTGCAGCGAACGGCCGATGAGGCCGCCGGCGATGGCGCCGATGGCCAGGCCCGCGACAGGGAAGAAGACGAGGCCCAGGAGCAGGCCCAGCGCTCCGCCCACGGCCGCGCCACCCGCGGTGGTCTTGTCCACGCCGTGGTGGACGTGGACCTTGCCGTCGGCGTCCTTCTCGACCACGGCCATGTCGTTGATGTCGACGCCGTGACCCTTCTGCAGTTCCTTGAGGCGCTCGGCGGCCTGCCCGGCCGTCTCGCGAGCCTCGAAGGTGATGACCAGCAGTTGGCTCATGCGATGTACTCCCCTATCCGGTAAACCGCGAGTGTAGCGCTCGCCGCGGGCCCGTCGCGCGGCGTCAGGTGCGCTCGAGCACGACCTCGTTGACCGCGCCATCGACGATGGTCCAGGCGCGCAGCTCCGGCGGTTCGGTGGCGAACGAAGCCAGCAGGTACACCGCTTCGGGAAACGCCGCGAGGCCGATGTCCGTGGGCGAGGGATAGGGCGGCGACTCCACGTGCGAATGGACGATGCCCCACACGACCTCGTCGCGCTCGTCGATCTCCTCGAGCAGCGCCAGCTGCTCCAGCGGGTCCATGAGGTAGCGATAGGGCGACTCGGCCACGTTGCGCATGCCCACGAACCGGTTGGGCACGCCGCCGTCCTCGGCGATACGGTCCGCCACCAGCACACCGCAGCCCTCGTTGGGGGCAGCCGAGCGCAGCCACTCGAGCAGCTCGGCGCGGAGTGGCGCCGGGACCCGGGCCGAGGCGGGCACCCACGGAGGGCCGGAGCCCCGCGGGCCGCCGGTGGCGGAGAGCACCTTGCTTGCACCCGCATCGGCCGCCCGCTGCCAGTCGTCCACCTCAGGCACGGCGCCGCCGTCGCCGGCGACCGCCGGCTCATCGTGCGACGACAGCACCTCCGGAGCGTGAGGGCGTTCGTCGTTCACCACAGGTTGAGGCTGTCGACCTCGTCCTCGTCGGCCTCGAGGTCGCGCGTCCAGACGTCCTCGCTGAGGTACTTCCAGCCGCCGTCCGCGAGAAGCGCCACGATGGTGCCGCGCTCCATGCGCTGCGCCACCTGCTTGGCCGCGACCATCACCGCACCGCAGGAGACGCCCGCGAAGATGCCCTCCTTCTCGGTCAGCTCGCGCAGCGCCTCGATGGCCTCGGCGTTGCTCACCAGCAGCTTGCCGTCGATGACCGCGGGGTCGAAGATCTCCGGGATGAAGCCCTCGTCGAGGGAGCGCAGGCCCTGCACCTTCTCGCCGGGCAGCGGCTCGGCGCCGTAGATCTTCACATCCGGGTTGTGCGCGCGGAGCCGCCGGCCCACGCCCATGAGCGTGCCACCCGTGCCCAGGCCGGCCACGAAGGCATCGACCTCCGGACAGTCGGCGATGATCTCCTCCGCCGTCGTCTCCTCGTGCGCACGCGGGTTGGCCGGATTGCCGTACTGGTAGGGCATGACGAAGCGCTCGTCCTTCTCGACGAGGTGCTTGGCCAGGGCCACCGCGCCGTTGGAGCCGAGGTGGCCGGGCGAATCGATGACCTCCGCCCCGAAGAGCGACAGCAGCTGCTTGCGCTCGATGGTCACGTTGTCGGGCACGACCACGGCCACGCGATAGCCCTTGCGCCGGGCGATCATGGCCAGGCCGATGCCGGTGTTGCCGCTGGTGGGCTCGATGATGATGGAGTCGGGTGTGAGCCTGCCGCTCGACTCCAGGTCCTCGATGAGGTACTTGGCCACGCGGTCCTTCACCGAGCCCGTCGGGTTCATGAACTCGAGCTTGGCGTAGAGGCGGACGTTGGGGTTGGGGCAGACGTTGGGCACCTCGACGAGCGGCGTGAAGCCGATGGCGTCGACGATGCTGGGGAAGCGCCCACCGTGCCGAGCGTTGCCGCCGTGGGCGTGCGGGCGCATCGCGTCGATGGCGGCGCCCGATGCCTGCTGCGTCGTGCTCACCATGGGGACCTCGCTAGCACCCTCCGGCCATGGCCGGCAGGAGGATGACCTCGTCGGTCTCCCCCACCGGGGTCTCGAGCTCCTGCTCGTAGCGCACGTCACGCCCGTTGACGTAGACGTTGACGAAGCGGTTGAGCGCGCCGTCCACGGTGAAGACCTGTTCGCGCAGGCCGGGGTACTGCTCGAGCAAGGACTCGAGGGCGGCGCCGACCGTGGCGCCGGTGACCTCCACCTTCTTGTTGTTGCCGGCCTGCGCGCGCAGGACCGGCGGGATGCGGACCGCGGTCATGCGTTCACCCCCGTCGTGGTAGCTGGTGTGGTGGGCAGGGCGAAGACCCCGTCGTCGGCTGCGGCCGTCGGCAGCTCGCCGTCGCCGCAAGCGGGGCACTTCGGGTCGCGCTGGAGCTGGAGCTCGCTGAAGGCTCCGTCGAGCGCGTCGTAGATGAGCAGACGGCCCGCGAGCGAGTCGCCGATGCCGAGCAGGACCTTGAGGCCCTCGGTGGCCTGCAGCAGACCCATCACGCCGGGGACCACGCCGAGCACGCCGGCCACCGAACAGCCAGGGGCCAGCTCGGGCGGCGGGGGCGTGGGGTAGAGGCAGCGGTAGCAGGGGCCCTCGAAGGGCTGGAACACCGTCAGCTGGCCCTCGAAGCGGAAGACGCTGGCGTGGACCACCGGGATGCCGGCCTTGACCGCGGCGTCGTTGAGCACGTAGCGCGTCTCGAAGGTGTCGGTGCCGTCGAAGATGAGGTCGTAGCCCGCGATGAGCTCCTCGACGTTGTCCGGTCCGAGCATGACCTCGTGGGCCACGACCTCCACGTCGGGGTTGAGGTCGGTGATGGTCAGCTCGGCCGACTCCACCTTGCGCATGCCCACGCGGTCGGTGCGGTGGATGATCTGGCGCTGCAGGTTGGAGGCGTCCACGACATCGAAGTCGACGATGCCGATGGTGCCCACGCCCGCGGCGGCCATGTAGAGCATGGCCGGAGAGCCGAGGCCGCCGGCGCCGATGAACAGCACCTTCGAGTCGAGCAGGCGCGCCTGGCCCTCCGCGCCGACCTCGGGGATGAGCAGATGCCGCGAGTAGCGTTGCTTCTGCTCGGCGCTGAGCACGCGCGGCTGCTGCCACGAGCGGCCCTCCGACTTCCAGGCCTGGAAGCCGCCGGCCATGGAGGTGGCGTTCTGGTAGCCCATCTCCACGAGCGTCTGGGCCGTGAACAGCGAGCGGATGCCGCCGGCGCAGTAGACCACGATGGGGGCTTCACGGTCGGGCACGAGGCCCTCGATGTCCTGCTCGATGTAGGACTTCGAGAGGTGGGTCGCGCCGGTGACGTGACCCTGCTCCCATTCGCTGTCCTCGCGGCAGTCGATGAGGGTGGCGCCATCGGCGGCTGCAGCCTGGGCCTCGGCCGTGGACACTTCGCGGACCTTCGCTCGCGCCTCGGCGAGGAGGTCTCGGTAGGTCTTGGTCATGGGGGGCGGTGACTCCGTGGGTGGGTCGACTCGGGCGGTCGACGGGGATGGTTCGGTCGGCCGTCAGACGCCGGCGCGGATGGCCGGACTTCGACGCTGGCAAGACCCCCTGGCCATGGCACCGAGCAGCGCCGGGGTCATGAGCCGACCTCCGGGGCCTCGGCGGTGGCCTCCTGTCCGCCGCGCTCGCCGAGCGCATGCTGCAGGGTCTCGAGCGAGAGCAGCGCGCACTTCAGGCGGGCGGGGCTGATCTCGATGCCCAGGAGGTCGAGGATGTCCTGGTTGGACATGCCCTGGACCTCGCGCACGGGCCGACCCTTGATCTCGTCGGTGAGCATGCTCGCGCTGGCCTGGCTGATGGCGCAGCCGCGGCCGCTGAAGGCGACGTCGCTGACGGCACCGTCGCCGTCGACCGTGAGCATCATCGTGATGCGGTCGCCGCAGAGGGGGTTGTGGCCCTCGTACCTGGCATCAGGCGCGTCGAGCGTGCCGAAGTTGTGGGGTTCGCGGTAGTGCTCGAGGATCTCGTCGCGATAGAGGTCGTCCATGGGCTCTGCAGGGTACTCGATTCGGTGTGCTGGCTAGGGTGTCGCGCCTGCGGCAGCGGGGCGGCGACCGAAGATCCGCTGCACGCCGCGCAGGCCGGCGGCGAGGCGATCGATGTCCTCGGTCGTGCTGTAGACGTTGAAGGAGGCGCGCCCGGTGGCCGTCTCCCCCAGACGCTCGTGGAGGGGCTGCGCGCAGTGGTGGCCGGCGCGGATGGCCACGGCCTCGCGATCGAGCAGCGTGGCCACGTCGTGGGCGTGGGCCTCGGGCAGGGTGAAGGTGACGATGCCCGCACGTTCGACCGGGTCGGCTGGTCCGTGGATGCGGAGGCCGGGGACCTCACGCGGCAACAGCTCGAGGGCATAGGCCGTCAGCGCCTCCTCGTGGGCGACCACGTTCTCCATGCCGATGGCGCTGAGGTAGTCGACGGCCGCGCCCAGGCCGATCGCGCTCGAGATGGCCGGCGTCCCGGCCTCGAACTTGTGTGGGACCTCGTTGTAGGTCGTGTGCCGCAGGTGGACCGAGCTGATCATGTCGCCGCCACTCATGAAGGGCGGCATGTCCTCGAGCAGCTCACGTCGAGCCCAGAGCGCGCCGGAGCCGGCGGGCGCCAGCAGCTTGTGCCCGCTGAAGACGTAGAAGTCCGCGCCCAGGTCCTGCACGTCGACCGGAAGGTGGGGCACGGCCTGTGCGCCGTCGACCAGCACGAGCGCGCCCACGTCGTGGGCCTGCCGGACCATCGTCCTGACGTCGTTGAGCGTGCCCAGGGCGTTCGACTTGTGGGTGAAGGCCACGAGCTTGGGCCTGGTCCGCAGCAGGACCTCCCAGCTGTCCATGATCAGCCGGCCTTGTGCGTCGAAGGGCACGAACTCGAGGTCCGCGTCCTTGCTCTGGGCCAGGATCTGCCAGGGCACGAGGTTGGAGTGGTGCTCCATCTCGGTGAGGACGATGGCATCGGCCCGCCCGACGTTGACCCAGCCCCAGGTGTGGGCCACGAGGTTGATGGCCTCGGTGGCGTTGCGCACGAAGACGACCTCGCGCGGGTCAGGCGCGTTGATGAAGCCGGCGACCTTGACACGGGCACCTTCGTAGGCCGCGGTCGCCTCCTCGCCGATGCCGTAGATGGCGCGGTGGACGTTGGCGCTGTAGGCCTGGTCGTAGGCCGTCACCGCGTCGGAGACCACGCGCGGCTTCAGCGAGGTGGCGGCGCTGTCGAGGTAGGCCAGGCGCCGGCCGTGGAACTCCCGCTCGAAGATGGGGAAGTCCCGCCGGATGACCTCGGGGTCGAAGGGAGCGGGGGCGTTCATGGGTGCGCTGCGGCGCCACGGGCCGACCGAAGCCGGTCGGGCGCTAGTCCTCCAGCTCCTCGAGGTGCTCCACCTCGGGGTCCTCGTCGAGGGCCTGGACCTCGAAGCCGGCCTCCTCGAGGATCGGCGCGTAGCCCTCTTCCTCGAGGCGCAGGGCCAGGTCCTTGCCACCGCTGGCGATGATGCGACCGTGGGCCAGCACGTGCACGAAGTCCGGCGTGATGTAGTTGAGCAGGCGCTGGTAGTGGGTGATGAGCAGCACGCCCAGGTCGGGGTTGAGCTGCGCGTTCACGCCCTCGGCCACGATGCGCAGGGCGTCGATGTCGAGGCCCGAGTCGGTCTCGTCGAGGATGGCGAACTCCGGCTCGAGGACCGCCATCTGGAGCATCTCGAGACGCTTCTTCTCGCCACCACTGAAGCCCTCGTTGACGTAGCGGCCGGCGAAGGAGTCGTCGAGGTGGAGCAGCTCCATCTTCTCGCGCATGAGCGCCCGGAACTCGCCCATCTTGATGCCGCCCTTGGTGGCATCGCTGGGGTCTACCTCGCCATCGCCCTCCTCGAGGCCACGGTTGCGCGCGTTGAGCGCGGTGCGAAGGAACGAGGCCACCGACAGGCCGGGCCCGGCCGTGGGGTACTGGAAGGCGAGGAAGAGGCCCAGGCGAGCGCGCTTGTCCGGGCTGAGGTCGAGCACGTTGACGCCCTTCCACAGGACTTCGCCGCTGGTGATCTCGTAGGCGGGGTGGCCCATGAGCGCGTAGGCCAGGGTGGTCTTGCCCGAGCCGTTGCGACCCATGATGGCGTGAACCTCACCCTTGCGGATCTCGAGGTCGATGCCGCGCAGGATCTCGATGTCCGGGTTGGCCGTGGGCACCACGTGCAGGTCGCGGATGACCAGCTCGCGGTCGTCGGCCGTCTTCTGGGGAGCGGCGGCGGGCATGGTGGCGGTGTCGTTGGTCATGGCTGGGCGACTGGCTCCTTGGTGCTGCGATGGGAAAGCGGTTGGACGGCCACGAGGGGCGGTGCGGGGTGTGCGGGGTGGCCGGGCGCGGGCTCGGCCAGCTCCTCGAGGGTCATGGAAGCGAGCGCCCCGGCGATGGCGTCGCGGACGCGCTGCCAGAGGCGCTCGACGTTGCAGAAGCCGGCGCGCTTGCAGGCGGCGGCGTCGTGCGGGGCGTCGCTGGCACAGACCATGGGCGCGATGGGCCCCTCGAGCGCGGTGATGACCTCGATCATGCGGATCTGCGTCGGGGCGCGCGACAGCTCGTAGCCACCGCGGGCACCGCGCGTGCTGGTGACCAGGCCGGCCTCTCGCAGGCTGACCACGAGCTGCTCGAGGTACGGGCGCGGCAACTCCTCGTGCTCGGCCATCTCGCTGAGGCTGACGGGGCCGCTGCCGTAGTGGCGAGCGAGCTCCACCATCAGGCGCACGCCGTACTCCCCGCGTGTCGAGAAGTGAAGGGATCCCGAGGTCGGGACGGTGGTGCTCACGGTTGGTCTCGCTGGTCTCCAGGCATGCCGGCGTGACTGGGGTGCCATCTGGCGTGCCACCGGCAATTCCGACTGATTTCGTCAGGATTGAGTCTAGTGCCGCCGGGCTGGAGCGTCAACGAGGGTCAGGGGGAGAGTGGCGCCGGCGACCTGCCTTGAGCCCGGGCCCCCTTCCTGGGCAAATGTCTCCCGGTGGACCCTTAGCCTGATACCACCGAACGGTGCCACCCAAGCACCCGCATGAAGATGCACCTCGACTGCATACGCGGCTCGACATGCAGCGGATTTGTATCATCATGCACTCGGCGATCGATCGGCCCTCAGTGCGCCTGGCTCGCGCGCCCTGGGAGCACGTATGACCAGAACGTGGCGGCGGCCAGGATGAACAGCAGGCTAGGACCCGGCACCCGCGGCGGCCAGTGCCGCTGCCGGCACCACCTCGATCGCGACCGATGCCGTACGTGTGTCTGATGCCCCGCTGCAACGCGAGCCCCGTGGCCCGTGATGCAGATAGGCCGTGATCTCGTAGCGACCTCTTGGCAGTCGGAGCTCGGGGTCCTCGAACCAGGTCTGCCAGAACTCGGCCATCGGGCCATCCGCGTCGTAACCGCCGGACTTCTCGAATGGGATGTCCACGACCTCACCTGGGGCGAAGCGGTGGATCGAGCACTGGGCACCCCATCCCGGGCCGGTGTCGACGGGCCCGCCGATCTGCTTGATCCGAAACTCGACGAGGCTGCCGGACGGCCCGGTCACCGACGCCCTCTTGTTCTTGGCCGTGCCGATGTAGCAGAGCTTCGTATCGATGGTGATCGGCTCGCCTTCCACCACCTGCTCCCGGTCCGTCGCGATGCGCAGCGTGAAGAGGTCGCTCGTGGCCCGGCCGGTGGTCGATGCCTCGAACGGAACCGACGTCGAACCCGATCCGATCGTTGCTGCGGAACGCTCCGGCGCGAGAAGGTCGAGCGCGTCGGCCAGCGTGTCGGCCCGGTAGATGCGCGGCGCGGTGCCGGCAGGCTGGTCGGGGTAGTTGGCCACACGCACTCGACCGTCGCCGAGGAGGCGGTAGGCGACGGTGTCGAACGCATCACCGCCACCGGCGAACTGGCTGCTCACGAGGTACCGCTCGCCCTTGACGTAGCCGGTGGGGTGGCAGCCGCTCGTGATGCCCCAGCCGTCGAGCGGTCCCGGCTTGAGCGGCCCTGCGATGACGCGCTCCACGGTCCAGCGGGGAACGCGCCATCCGTCACGGTTCCGGGTGTGCCCTTCGAAGGTGCCGATGAAGGTCGTTCCCCGGGCACGATCGAGCGAGGGCCATACGACATCGCCCTGGCAATCGGCAAATGCCGGTGAAGCCGGCGCCCCAACCAGCCCGGATACGAGCAGGATCACCAGCGTCGCCGGCGCAAGGAAGCGAGCGGTTCGCAGCCGCGGAGCAGGGCCTGATGGGTTCATGGGCTACATCTCCGGCTCATCGAGGACGGTGGGCTTGGCGCACGAGGGAGAACCAGACCCCATGCAGTGCACTCGCACCACCTCGCCGGTCCACGGGTCCATCGTGACCACGCCCCGCTGGATCCCCCACGTATCGCGTGGGCCGGTCCGGTCGGTCCGATCGAGCTCCAGCCATACGAGCCCGTTCGACGGGGCGTCCTCGAGCCCGATGGCGTAGAGGTTGTGCGGGTAGGTCGGTCCAGCCGATCCAGCCCAGGAGGTCCCGTGCCACGAATCGCGCGTCTCATCCTCGTCGACCCAGGCGCGGAACCGGGGATGCTCGAGCGCCAGATCGATGAGCTCGGGGTTGGATGGCGTGCCCGGCCCATCGCCGCCGATCTCGAAGGTCGCTGTTGCCTTGATGCGCTTGACGCGGTCCCAGAGGTTCCCGTCCGTGCCGGGCTTCGCGCCATGGCCGAGATACGGCCACGTCACGGTCATCGACGCGGCGCCCGGCCACAGTGGCTGGAACCACTTCTCCTCATCGAAGCTGCTCGCGGCATACCAGACGAAGCGCTCGGTGGTCGTTGCGAACGGCTTGAGCCGCCGCGGTTCGGGCGGGCCCGGGCACTCGACGAACGCCTGGCCGGACCAGCCGGACGCCTGGCCCGTGACCCAGCGCAGCGCCTCCTTCCGTCTGTAGGCGCCTTCCCACAGGTACGGCGCGCGCTTGGCCGCCCTGCGCTTGAACTCGGCACCATTCCCGACCTGATCGTCACCTTGCGGGACCGGGTCGCTCGCATCGACACCGATCGCTGTTCCGGATCGTCCGCACGAGGTCGGCATCGCCCACGCCGGCGTGCCGCGCAGGTTCGTCGTGCGTACGACGGCCTGCACCCATTCGCCCGGCATGGCCACATCCGTCGAGAGCCAGAGCTCGACGCGGATCCCATGCTTCGTCGTCATCGCGACAGGCTTGCCCTTCGGCTGGAACGCCGGCGGCAAGGGCGTCTCGTAGGGCGTGGCCAGCGTCGGCCACGGGAACTCGTCGCTGGCGCCGGCAGGCTCCTGTGCCATCACTCCGCTCTCTCCCGCCGGCCAGGCAAGCGCGAACGCGAAGATCGTCGCGATGGCCGTGCGAGCGGCTACGCCCACGGTGGTCCCGCCGGCTGACCACGGTCGATCCAATCCATCAGCTCCTCCCTGAACGTGCTTCGCAGTGGCAGGCTGGCGACGAAGGTGGTGGCGCCGTCTGGCGGCGCGCAGCGGGCGTCGAGTGAGAAGGTCCGACCGCTGGCCGTGAGTGACTCGAGGCACAGCTCCTCACTCCCGATCCAGCCGAGCGAGTCATCCCACGAGCGGCCTCCATCGGTCGAGACCATCAGCCACGGACGCTCGCCCGAGCCACGCGAGTAGCCGTCGTTGCCAGCGACGACCACGGCATCTCCGCTCGAGGCGATGTCGACGGGCCGGCCCCCGAACCGCCCGAAGGACCGGATCCAGTGGTCGCCATCGGCGGAGAACCAGGAGGTCATCCGGTACCGGTTGCGGTCTTCGACCTCGGCCTGCCCCACCAGGACGAGGCCATCGCCCACGCGCTCGATGAGCATGGGCGAGTAGGGTTCGACGCTGGCTGGCAACGTCCCCATCGACCGCCAGCGGATGCCATCGGTGGTACGGAGCAGCTGGGGGTGACGTAGTCCGACCTTGATGGTCAGCAGCTCACCGTCGTCTCCCTCGGTCGAGCCGCCGAAGTGGAGCTCACCGCCCTGTGGGATGCCCTTCGTGCGCTTCCTCGACCACTTCCTCCCATCCTTCGTGGACCAGGTGAAGACCGCGTCCGGCTGCTGGTCCTGCGCCGCCACGACCGACCAGCCCGTCGACCGGCCGCAGCACCGCGTCGTGGTGTAGGTCGCGAGTGCCACGACCTGGTCGCCCAGCGACCAGAAGCCCTGCACGACTCGGCGGCGGCCTTCGAAGCGCTCCGGCATCGGCACGTCCTCACGTGAGGTCCGCTTCCACTCCAGTCCGTCGGCCGAGCGCCAGGTCTCCCACCGCCACGTCTCGCCGAACTCCTCCTGGTTGGCGATGATCGCGAGGCCATCGTCGAGTCGCAGCAACGTCGTCACCGAGCGGATCTCGGTCGGCAGCACGGCCCCCTGCCAGTCCCGTCCGTCGGCCGAGACCCACGAGGACATGACGCGGTCGGCGCCCACGTGCAGGGAGGCGAAGCCGCCGGCCCAATCGGTCGAGTGGATCTGCCAGTGGTCGGCCGGAGGCTGTCGGTCCATGCCCGTCCGCCAGTCCAGGCCTCCTGGCTCGAGGGACCAGTCCGAACCCGCCGGCGGCCCAGCCCACGGCATCGTCCTCCCGCCGACGCGCCCGATGACCTTCCATCCGAGCTTGGGCGTCGCATCCTCAACAGGGTTGGCCACGCGGCGCAGGAGGTAGGTCGTGGCGGGCACGCTCGTGCGCAACGGACCCGAGCCGAACTGGTCGTCCGCGCCCCATTGGACCGGGATCCCGAAGCCGAGCGGCTCCAGCGGACCACTGGGGTCGATCTCGGTCACGTCGTCTGCGGTCAGCCAGCCGCTCGGACAGCGCACGAAGGGCGAACTCCGCCCACCGTAGTCGTGCGGGTCGAGCACACGTGGCACATCCGGGCACGGCGTCGCGCTCTCGAGGAGCGTGAACCAGCCACGGACCAGGATCAGCGAGCCGACCGGCAGCCCGTCGGCCACGGCCATGGCCCCGGGCTCGATCGGAGTCAGGTACGTGCCGTTCGGCGTCTCGACGGCGCCGGGTGTTCGGAGCCCGACGGACCGATCGTCGGTGAACGCGAGCAGACCGCGTACCGGGCTGTCGTCCCCGGGGAACATCGCGGCGACCTGCTTCGAGACAAGCACGGCCGGATCGCCTGCCTCGCTGTCTGAACGCGGCAACGTCCCGAAGGCGTTCCATCCCTGGCCAGGCTCGGCGGGACCGCGGATCGGCCCGTCGCGTTCGATCACGGTCTCGGCGACCAGCGTGGCGGGTCCCCACGTCCTGAACCGGTCGCGTTCGCCCCGGATCGCCAGCAGCTCCTCGTGCGTCAGCGCCCGATGCGAGTTCGGACGCGGCCCTGTCGAGTCGACCCCGTCCTCGTCCTGGGCCGCAGCCAACGCGGGTGCGACCAACACGGCCGAGACGCACAGGGCGACGACGCGGCCAGGAAGGCTCATGCGTTCGGCTCGGGATCCGGCGGAAAGAATGCGACCCACGCCAGGGGCCCGTCTTCAGTGGCCTTGCCACAGCCGAACACCACGACGTTGCCATCATGGATCGCGACCTGGCCAAGGCAGGTGCCGTAGTCACCGACCCACGAGAGGTCGGGATCCCAGGACCTCCCGCCATCACGGGAGATGAGCGTCCAGGCCCAATCACCGGGACACCAGGACCTGCCGGTGAGGACCACCCAGTCGCCCTCAGCTGCGGCTCCGTTCACGAAGGCCGGCTGTCGATCCAGGACCTCGGTCCACGAGGCCACGTCTTCGTCGAGGCGCCAGACCCCGAGGCGGTTGCCGCAGCCCTCGTTCCCCTCGCGATCAGCGTTGTCGCCCAGGAGCAAGAGGCCATCGGCGGCCCAGAGCATGTCCGCCTGCCCGCCCTCCTCGAAGTGTTCCGGAATGGGCGCCGCCGGTTCCCATCTGATGCCATCGGGACTACGGAGGAGAGCGCGCTCCGCGCCGGTGCGCACCACCCAGGCAGCGTCGGGGCTGGCGAACTCGGTCTCGACGTGCAGCTCACCTCGGCTGTCTGCCAGGCCGGTGAGCGCGCGCTCGCGCCAGGCAGCCCCACCCCTGCTCGTCCAGACGCGCGCCACATCCTTCGGCACCGGTGCCCCACGCCCACTGGCGACGAACTCTACCGCGTCACCCACGCGACCACCGCTCGCCCAGCGGTCTCGAAGGATCCCGAGCAGGGTCATGCGCTCGTCCAACGGGAACAGGGCCATCGGCCACAGCGCGAGGTCGGGCGTCGAGCGCGGGACCTCGGCCTCCAGCGAGCCCGCGAGTCGCCAATCGACCCCGTCGGCGGAACGCCAGAAGTCCATCTTGATGTCGTGGGCCCGGTAGCCTCGGCGCTGCTCGCTGGCGAGGACCAGTCCGTCGCGGTACGGCTCCAGCCAGAACGGCTCCTTGACGGCCGCCGGCAGCAACGTCTTCGTCCACGACCGTCCGTCCGCAGACGTCCATGCCGCGTGCCTCTTCGCGCCGGGGCCCTGCGGGCGCTCGAGGAAGGCGAACCCGCCCGACCAGCCGGTGAGCTCGAAGCGGCGCGACGGGATCTCCGCCTCGTCCAACGGCACGGCGATCCAATCGAGGCCAGCGGGCTCCGCTTCCGTTCCTGGCTCATGCGTGAAGTCGACGAGTGGATCCGTGTCTGGCGCCGTGTCCTCGGCGGCAACGCCAGGCGCGACCAAGGCGGTCGCCATGACCGCAAGGGCCAGGGCGCGGAGTATCCACTTCGGTCGGGAGCTCGTCACCCGCCTACCGCCCGAGCTTGCGCCCGAGGATCTCGAGCGTGGGGATGTCCACGACCACCTCGCCCCGACGCGGCCCGGACATCCCGATGGCGACGGCGCCATCGGTAGCGCCCTCATAACGCTTCGATCGCGGCAACCTGCCCTCCCAGTAGCTCGCGTACGGATCCCACCACTCGGGTTCGCCCTGCTTGTCCAGCCAGGCGCGGAACCGCTCGTCCCCGAGTCCGGCGTCGATGTAGTCCACCACCGAGCGCTCGGCGCCCGGCTCGCCGGTGATCTCGACCTGTGTGGCCAGGCTGACCATGGCGGTCCGCGGCCCCGAGCCCATGCGCCCGGTCTCGAACCGGGAGTCAACGGTTGCCGGACCCGACTGCAGTGGCCGGCCTTGGCGATCGACGACGTCCCACCCCAGGACGTCCTGGTCGACGCTGCCCGGCGCGAAGACCTCGTCCCGACCCCAGGCGTTGCAGCCGGAGTCCCCCACGTCGAGCATCCAGGCCTGCAGCAGTCCCTGTGGCCGCCACTCCTCGGCGAGCAGGAGTTCCTTGAACACCGCCGCGTTGCCGGTCCAGTCCAGGCCACGGTCGGGCGGGAGCACCGGCTGGATGGTGGTGGGTACCGGACCCTCGCCGCAGGTGTTGCCCTGGCGGACCGGGGCCTCCGCGCCGAGGTTCGAGATGCGCGTGAAGGCCATCAGCCGCTCGCCTGGAGCCAAACTCGTCCGATCGAGCCAGAGCTCCAGGAGCAGCCCCTCAGACTCCGCCGTTGCGGTCGGCGCGGCCGCCTCCGGGACGGGATCGAGCCGCCCGACGACGGTCCATGGCCGACGGACGTCCGCACCGGCGGGACTCGTCTGGCGGAGGAGGTATGTCGCTCGTCGAGGCTGGGTCGCGTCTCCCGCCATCCGCTCCGGCTCTGGTGCGAAGGTGTCGTACGCGTCAGCCGACACCCGGATGGCGAAGACGTCCGGTGCGTACGGGTAGGTGGTCGAGGCCGCCGACGGGTCATGGTCACTCGCAGCCAGCCACTCGGCCGGACAGCTGCTGGCGGCGCGGTCCAGCGCCGCTCTTGCAGGGCACTCGAGCCCCAGGCCTTGCGAGTTCAGCCAGCCGTCGACGGCGATCACCGTTCCCACCGGCAACCCCTCCGCGAGCGCCATCGCCTCCTCGGTCAGGGGCGTGACGGTGGAGCCCATCGGTGTCGCGAGCGACCCGAGCAGCCGAAGCTCCTGACCGTTCGCGCGGTAGGCATGGATCCCGGCTGTGATGCCCTCCTCAGGCAGTGGGTCGAGGGCAACGCGTCCGCTGACGACCGGCAGCAACCCGTGCTCGAAGCCGTCGGGTCGGATGACGGCCACCGGACATGGCGTCTCGTCGAAGGCCCTCGGGCATTGGTCCATCCACTCCGGAAGGTCGAGGTCGAGCGTCGCGTCGGCCAGCGCCGTGGCCCGCTCCCCCGCCAGCGCGGTCGCCGCCACGAGCGACGACAGCTCTTCGCCGGTCAACACATCGGCCGCGGCTGCCGAACCTGCTGCGGCCAGCACTCCTGTCATCGCAGCAGCCAACGCGGCCGTTGCCGGGACACCCATGGATCGTCCCCCTGATCGCGATCGTGTTCAGGGTCACGGTGCGCCGGGCGACCGGGTCGCGTCAACCGTGAGCGGCTATGGCACGGTGAAGAAGCCGCAACATCGACCGCTCAGCGTCGGGCGGACCAGCGGAGACCGTCGTCGCAGACCGACGATCGCGAGAGCGCGCTGCCCAGCTCCCGGTCAGATGTCCGCGGGTGGCCCACTAGACGAACAGTCCTGTCTCGCAGTGCGGGACCAGCGCATGGGGTATGCGCCAGTTTCGTATGGCATGGTCGATATGCAGAACGGCGTGCATGACCATGCACGGTCCGACGACCGGCAAGGGCCTTCGTCGTCTAACGGGCCCGGAGCGGACAGATGACCAAGAGGTGGGCGCCCGGCGTGGATCCGGTGATCAGGTGCCCGGCACGATGCCCGAAGACCAGGGCGCCCTTGATGCCCCGCCCAGGCGCCGCGCGGGCGATCCGAGCCCTAGGCCGGCTGGATCGGCGGGTTCTGCTGCTGTCCCTGCCCGGGGCGCTTGATGACCTTGATGTCGTGGCGCCGCCCGTGCTTCCCGTCGATGACGGCCTTGAGCGCGACCTGGCCTTCCTCGGGGATGGCGATGGGGATGTTGAAGGCCATGGGCACGAGCATGTCCATGCCGGCCATCCCGGGCGGGCGGCCCGTGGCCAGCTTGGCCTCGAAGCCGATCATGCGCTTCTCGCCGTGGACCAGCTCGATGGCCACCGTGTGCTGGTCGTCGGTGTAGGCGAAGGGGATGCGCACGCCGATGGCGATGCCCAGCATCATGCGGTGCGGGAACTGCTGCGGCTGGATGCGGTCCCAGCTGCCGCCCATGAGGTAGAGCTTGCCGTTGACCACCTCGGCCCTGTCGGCCACCAGCAGGTAGTCGACCTCGGGGCCACGGGTAAGCGCCGATTCGGCCGCTTCGAGCGCGCCCTCGAGCTGGTCGGGTGTGTCGGCGCCGGCCGAGCCGTCGCTCGAGCCGGTGTCGTGGTCGTTGTCGTTCCTGGGGTCTGTCACAGTCGCGGGTCGTCCTCTCCGAGTGAGAAGGGTGGGTACTTGTCCACCATCAGCAGGGCGTATGCGGACACGCGCAGGTACCAGCGGTAGGTGCCTCCGACGATGGTGTAGATGAGGTCGGCCTGCCGGCCGAGGATGAGCACTGGGACCCACGCGAACAGCACCAGGAAGCCGGCCACGAAGCCAAGCAGCCACAGCACCAGGTAGTGCGGGATCAGGATGAGCCAGCGCACCAGGTAGCCGATGACGGGGATGCCCCAGAGGCGGTTGATGCGGACGCCCTCGTCGAATCGCACCGAGATCGGATACATCTCGGCCTGCAGGGCGAAGGGCGGGTACGCCGGCGTCATCAGCAGGACGTAGGCCGTCACGCGTTGTGAGTAGGCCAGCATGCCGCCAGTCCAGCGATAGCCCCACCCGGGGTAGCGGCCCATGACCAGCACCACGATCCAGCTCACGAGGAACTGGAGGAGCGCCACGAGCGCCAGCAGGAAGAGCACGATGTAGTGGGGGATGGCCAGGATCGCGCGGACGAGCTGCCCGATGAGCGGGATGCCCCAGAGACGGTTGATGGGCGCCTCACGGTCGTACGAGATGTTGACGGGGTAGGCATCAGGCGCGAGCGGGAAGGCGGGGGGCGGCTGCCACATCGGCTCGGGCTGTCCCCAGCCGGGCGGCTGACCACCGGGCGGCTGGCCAGCGGGCGGCGGCCCCGGGGGTGGTTGATAGCCGGGCGGCGGCCCCGGGGGCTGCTGGCCGGCCCACGGATCGGAACCGGGCATGGCATAGGGTGGCGGCTGCGGCCCGGGCGGCTGATAGCCGGGCGGGGGCGGTTGATAGCCGGGCGGGGGCGGTTGCCCCGACGGCTGTTGGGAGCCGGCCGCGTTCGGAACTTGCGGCGCGGGACCCTCGGATTCCCACGTCATGTCACAACCTCATCGATGGATGACAGGCGCTCGTAGCCTACACGGAACCCTACCCCCCGGGGCACTGGTACGAACGGCCGGACGGCGGTGCTCACAGCTCGAAGCGCTCGATGGCCTCACCCGCGAGCACGCGGCCGATGGCGAGGGAGGAGGTGGCCGCCGGCGATGGCGCATTGAACACGTGCAGCACGCGGTCCGAGCCGCCGAGCTGGAAATCGTCGACCATCGAGCCGTCGGCGTTGAGCGCCTGCGCCCGGATGCCCGACGGCCCGAACTCGAGGTGGTCACCAGCGAGCGCCGGCACGAAGCGGCGCAGGTCGGCCAGGAAGGCGCCCTTGTGCCAGTCGCGCCACATCTCCAGCGCGCCCATGCGCCAGAACTTGCGCGCCAGCGCTCGGAAGCCGGGATAGGTGACGGTGTCGAGCAGGTCGCGCGGCGAGACGTCGAGGCGACCGTACCCCTCGCGGGCCGTCGCCAGCACCGCGTTCGGCCCGGCCAGCACGCTGCCGTCGATGCGCTTGGTGAGGTGCACGCCGAGGAAGGGGAAGGCCGGGTCGGGCACCGGATAGATGAGGCCCTTCACCAGATGCTGGGCTTCGGGCTTGAGCGTGTAGTAGTCGCCGCGGAACGGGACGATGCGCGGCCGGTCCGCGTCGTCACCGGTCATGGCCGCGACGCGGTCGGCCTGGAGACCAGCGCAGGCGATGACCCGCCGCGCGACGAGATCGCCGCGCGAGGTCCCGATGACCAGCTGGTCCCCGCGCCGCTCGATCGACTCCACCGCACGCCGGGTCTCGATGGCCGCACCTCGCTCGACCACGTCGCGAGCGAAGGCCCGGGCCACCTCGAGGTAGTCGACGATGCCGGTGCCGGGACTCCACAGGGCCCTGATGCCGACGGCGTGCGGCTCGAGCTCGCGGATGCGCTCGGGGCCGACCTCCTCGAGGCCCGGTACCTCGTTGGCCAGGGCCCGCTCCTTGAGCGCCTCGAACCGCGCCAGCTCCGACTCGTCGAGGGCGATGACCAGCTTGCCCGTGCGCTCGACGGGCACTCCGTGGGCCTCGCAGTAGGCCTCGAGGTCCGCCTTGCCCTCGCGACAGAGACGCGCCTTGAGCGAGCCCGGCTGGTAGTACAGCCCGGCGTGCAGGACGCCCGAGTTGTGTCCCGTCTGGTGTGAGGCGACGGTGGATTCCTTCTCCAGCAGCACGACCCGAAGGTCGGGCTTCCGCTCCAGCAGTCGCAGGGCCGTGGCCAGCCCCACGATGCCGGCGCCGATGACCGCGACATCGGCACGCTCGGCCCCCGCCGAGCTCAAAGCCCGCTCCATTCACGCACTGCGCGGGCGAGCGCGGAGTTGTCGTCGTCGCCGTGGCCGCGGGCGACGAGCCCGGACTCGATCTGGGCGGCCATGGCCGCGATGGGCAGCGCCGCGCCGACCTCGCGCGCCTGCTCCAGCGCGATCGAGAGGTCCTTGAGGTGCAGCGCGATACGGAAGCCCAGCGGGTACTCGTCGTCGATCATGCGGCCGGCCCGGTTCTGGAGCACCCACGAGCCGGCAGCGCCACCGGCGAGGGCCTCCGCGACCTGGCGCGCGTCGAGCCCCGACTTCATGGCCAGGACCATGCCTTCGGCCACGCCCAGATAGACGCCCGAGAGGATGACCTGGTTGACGGCCTTCGTCGTCTGCCCGGCACCCACCGGGCCCATGTGGGTGATGCTCGAGCCCATCGTCTCGAGCAC
>JBFLKP010000203.1:0-8135 GCA_040883225.1 Candidatus Limnocylindrales bacterium
CGGGTCTCGTCCACGTCCTGCGTGAGCTCGTCCATGCGCGGCAGGCTGTGCAGCACGAACGCGTCGCGCTTGGCCTTCTCGTGCAGCAGCTTGAGGTTGACGACGTACTCGGGCGGGGTGAGGCCCTTCTCGACGTCCTTCTCGTCCACGCGGCCCTTGGTGTAGTCGGCCTGGACGACCGGCTCCATGTAGATGACGTCGGCCTCGCCGATGACGTCGCGGATATCGCCGACCTCGCGGTAGTAGGTCGAGCGCTCGTCGAGCTCGGCCTTGAACTCGGGCAGCAGGCTCATCTCGTCGGGCCCGATGATGATGGCCTCCATGTCGAAGCGCGACATGGCGTAGAGGATCGAGTGCATCGTGCGCATGCGCATGTCGCCGACCAGGATGAGCTTGAGCCCGTCGAGCGTGCCCTTCTCCTTCCAGATGGTGTAGAGGTCGGTCAGCACCTGCGTGGGATGCTCGCCCCAGCCGTCGCCACAGTTGATGACGGGGACGCTGGCCCACTTGGCGGCCTCGTGCGGCGCGCCCTGCTGGTAGTGGCGGATGGCGATGACGTCGCCGTAGTACTCCAGCATGTGGAAGGTGTCCTTCAGCGACTCCATGTAGAAGTCGCCGGCGCGGGTCATCTTGGCGTCGCTGAAGCCGAGCACGTGGCCGCCGAGACGGTGCATCGCGGCCTCGGTCGAGAGGCGTGTGCGGGTCGACGGCTGATAGAACGCGGTCAGCAGCGTCTTGTCCGCGAGGAGGTCGGTGTTTCGGCGGTCGCGCGCGATCGGAGCCAGGTCGTCACAGACCTGGAAGATGCGCAGGTACTCGTCGCGGGTCATGTCCTTGAGGGACAGGATGTCGCGGCCGTTGAAGCTTCTCATCGGGGGTGTCTTCCTCCTGCTGCTAGCTGCTGTGGGCGTCCGACGCACGTCGGGCCCCGCTGAAGATCACTGCGGCGTTCTCGTCGGGGCCGATGAGACCGTCGCGGGTGAGCTGGATGAGGCCGGCAAGGCCGGCGGTTCCGGTGTGGTCGGCATCGATCCCGACGAGGGGTCGCGCCAGGGCGTTGGCGGCCTCGAGCGTGGCCTCGTCGACCACGAGCGAGCGCCCACCGGTGATGAGCATGGCACGAACCACGGCCGCCCAGTCGTACGTCTCGTCATCGAGGATGCCGTGGGCGACCGAGACAGGCTCGGTCTCCCCGGCCCACATGTAGTCCGAGCGGTGATGTACCGCCTGCGAGATGGCACCGGCCACCTGCCGGAGCTCGACCGGCGTGCCGGCCGGGACCTGCAGGTGCTCGAGGGTCCGCTCGTGCGCCCGGCGCAGCGGGTAGCCGCCCTTCGTCTGCACCGTGTCGATGGTCGGCACCGTGGCGATGTCGCCGGCAGCCGCCGACTCCTCCAAAGCCTGTGCCGCAGACGAAGCGAAGGCTCCCCCGCCGACGTGGATGACGAGCCGGTCGAGCACGACACCGTCATCGCGAAGCTGGTCCACCAGCTCCCAGGCCAGCGTCTGCCCGCCCTCGATGGCGAGCCCGTTGAGATTGCCCTGCACGGTGAACGGGACCGCACCTTCGGCGATGGCCTCCATCAGGCGCCCGACGGTGGGGTCGCCCGACTGCCCCGCAGCACGCTCGCAGACGCCGAGCTCCGCCTCGAGCGAACCGAGCCGGTCGACCACGACCGGGTCTGCGCTGGTGGGCACGAACACGAGCAGGCGTCGCCCAGCCGCGCGCGCCACGACCGCGGCCGCGAGCGCGGCGTTGCCGCAGGAGGCGATGGCCAGCGGCGCATCCGGGCTGGCGATACCGATGGATTCGGCCACCTTCAGGGCCAGCATCACGCCCATGAGGTGGCGGGCCTTGTGCGAGCCGGACACGTTGCCGGTCTCGTCCTTCACGAAGACGCCACCCGACGGCCCGAACCCGAGCTCTGCCTCGAGGGCCCTGGAGCGGACCAGCGGCGTGGCCCGGAAGCCGGTGCCGTCGACCCGGGCGATGGCCTCGTCAAGCTCGGACACGGTCTCCACGTAGCGTCCGTCGCTCCAGCCGACCGCGCGGGCGACCTGATAGGAGTGGAAGCGGCGGCGGTAGCGCAGGAAGGGGTTGGCGCTGGGCTCGGCGTCCGGCTCGCCCGCCGCGGCCTCCGGCTCGATGACCCGCTGCAGGACGTGGTCGATGTCATCACCGTCCCGCGCCGCGGGGCACATCCAGGCGATGGGCGTCGCCGGCGGGACCTCGGCGCCGCATCCGGCGCAGACGAGCCGGCTGGCGGCTCCCGTCACGCAGTCACCGCAGCGTTGAAGGCCTCGATCATCTCGTCCCATTCGGTCACGATCGAGCGGGTCTCGACCCAGAAGTCCTGGCTCTCGCGCGAGGTGAACTCCTCGAAGGTGACGCCTTGCTGCTCGACCCAGGTGTAGTAGCCCAGGTTGAACATGCGCAGCCGGTCCTCGTGTGTGCACTCGAGCATGTGAGCGGTGTCGATGTTGTCGAGGTGGGCCGCGCGGACCTCCCCGGCAGCGGCCGCGTCGAAGGTGCCGCGATGGTCGCGCGCGACGATGCCGTCGATCTCCGAGGCGTACATGCCCGCGCCGTCGGTGGCCACCGTGGCGATGACGTCCTTGGGGCCCAGGCCCTGCTGCTTGGCCACCTTGATGGCAGCGAGCACGTTGCAGATCGATGAGTAGCCGAAGGAGCAGAGCTGGTCCACGACCTCCTGGGGCACGCCCATGCGCTCGCGCAGGTGCTCGTGGCCGGCCTCGGTGTTGAACAGGACGAGCAGGTTGTCCGTGGCCTTGTCGCTGATGTCGACGATGAAGTCGGTGTTCATCGCGTTGTGGATGAGCGGCACGTGCTTGTCGCCGATGCCCTGGATGTTGTGCTCGCCGAAGCCGTTGTAGAGCAGCGTGGGGCACTCGAGCGCCTCGACCGCGGCGATGCGAGTGCCGTACTCCTCCTTGAGGTAGTCGCCGGCGGCGATGGCGCCGGCCGAGCCGGTGGCCGAGGTGAAGACGGACAGGCGCAGGTCGTCATCCTGCTCGGCCAGGCTGTCGAAGACCCGGCTGACCGCGGCGCCGGTCAGGTAGAAGTGCCCGATGTGGTTCCCGAACTCGCTGAACTGGTTGAAGATCACCGTCTGCGGATCCCGGTCCAGTTCCGCGCACTTGTCGTAGATCTCCTTCACGTTCGACTCGGTGCCGGGCGTGCGGATGATGTCCTCGGGCGCGGTGACCCACGAGGCCAGCCAGTCGAAGCGCTCCTGGCTCATGCCTTCGGGCAGCACCGCCACGCCGTGCGCCCGCATGATGCGGCTGACGGCCACCCCGCCGCGGCAGTAGTTGCCGGTGGAGGGCCAGACGGCGCGCTGGGACGCCGGGTCGAACTGCCCGGTCACGATGCGTGGCGCCAGGCAGCCGTAGGCCGCGATGAGCTTGTGCGAGTGGATCATGGGGAAGCGATCGCCCAACAGCACGACGATGGGGGAGGGCACGCCGGTCAGCTCCGGCGGCAGCACCACGTGTGCCGGCAGGGGCACCGGCTCGGCCACGCCGAAGTCGTTGTACCAGTGGGCCCGGAAGAGATTGCGTGGGTCGGGTGCGTCGGGGTCGGCCTTGGCGACATCGTCGAGCAGGTCGGCGGGCATCGAGAGCGGATCGGCCAGCTGGGCGAAGGTGGGCATGACGATGTCGGCCTCTCGGAAGCGGCGCACCGAGCTCTCGTAGACGGCCTGGTCCACCACTTCGCGTTCGAGTCCAAGCCGTCGCATCCGTCGCCTCCGATGTTCGTGTGTCCGTAGCCGTCGTCGAACCAGGGTCTCGCCTTGAACGCGCGACGGGCCTGCGGCAGGTGCCCTGGCCGTGGGCGGCAGCGCTGCGGCAGGTTCTCCTAGCCTAACGGTGTCCGATAAGGGTAGGGTGTCGGAAGTGCCACATGGCACCGCTTGACGCACGGATGGCAGGACTCGTGGACATCACCCTCAACGGTCAGGATCGATCGGTCGACTTCGCCCCCGGCACCTCGCTGCTGCACTTGCTGCGAGACGAGCTGGGACTGCGCTCGATGAAGGACGGCTGTGCGCCCGAAGGCTCGTGCGGTGCCTGCACGGTCATCGTCGATGGCCGGCCGGTGGTGTCCTGCGCCCAGCCCGCCGAGCGCTTCGAGGGCAAGCGGATCGAGACGCTCGAGGGCCTCCCAGAAGACACGCGTGACCTGTGGGCCGATGCCTTCAGCGCTACCGGCGCCTCGCAGTGCGGCTACTGCACCCCCGGCATCGTGATGAAGGCGGAGGCGTTGCTGCGCCGCGAGGCCGAGCCCGAGCACGACACCATCACCAAGGCCCTCGCGGGCAACCTCTGCCGCTGCACGGGCTACCTCTCGATCGTCGACGCCATCAGCCAGGTCGCCGGCGCCCGCAACGGCGGTCCACGCCCGCAGCCTCATCCGGGAGCCGCGGTGGGCGACCCCGCGCCCAAGTACCGCTCCCGAGAGCAGGTGCTGGGCATGCAGGAGTACGTGGCCGACCACGTCGTGCCGGGCATGCTCCACGGTGCCCTGCGCTTCAGCGACCACCCACGGGCGGTGGTCCGGTCGGTCGACACCTCCACGGCGGAAGCTGCGCCCGGCGTCATCGCGGTCATCACCGCGGCCGACGTACCGGGCAAGCGCAACCAGGGCCTCATCAAGGACGACTGGCGGCAGCTCGTGGCGGTGGGCGAGACCACCCGCTACGTAGGTGACGTCATCGCGGCGGTGGCGGCCGAGACCCGGGCCCAGGCTCGCGCTGCGGCCGAGCTCATCGAGGTCGACTACGAGGTCCTCGAGCCGCTGACCGATCCCTTCGAGGCCATGGCCGAGGGCGCGCCGCAGATCGCGCCCGAGGGCAACGTGCTCTCCGAATCGGCCTACACGCGGGGCGATACCGAGGCTGCGCTGGCAAGCTCCGCGCACGTCGTCAGCGACAGCTTCACGACCGCCGGCATCGAGCACGCGTACCTGGAGCCCGAATCCTCGCTGGCGGTGCCCCAGAACGGCGACGGACCGCGCATGCACGTCCTCTCGCAGGGCCAGGGCGCGTGGGAGGACCGGCGCCAGATCGCTTCGCTGCTGGGCTGGGACCAGACCGACGTGCTGGTCACGCAGGTCGCCACCGGCGGAGCGTTCGGCGGCAAGGAGGACCTCAACGTGCAGGGCCACGCGGCGCTGCTGGCGCTGAAGGCCGACCGGCCGGTCCTGCTGGCGCTCACCCGTGCCGACTCGCTGCGCTTCTCCATCAAGCGTCATCGCTTCTGGATGGAGTACACCGTCGGCTGCGACGAGGACGGGAAGCTGACCGCGGTCAAGGCGCGCTTCATCGGCGACAACGGCGGCTACGCCAGCGTGGGGGCGAAGGTGCTCGAGCGTGCCGCGGGCCACGCCTGCAGCGCCTACGAGGTGCCCAACGTCGACGTCAAGGCCAACGCCGTCCTGACCAACAACCCTCCCTGCGGGGCCATGCGCGGCTTCGGGGCCAACCAGGCCAACTTCGGCATGGAGACGATGCTCGACCGGCTGGCCGAAGCGGTGGGCATCGATGGCTGGGAGATCCGCTGGCGCAATGCGCTCGAAGAGGGCAAGCGCTTCGGCACCGGCCAGAAGCTTGGCCCGGGCGTCGGCCTGAAGGACACGCTGCTGGCGGTCAAGGAGCAGTACAAGGCCGCGAAGTATGCCGGCATCGCCTGCGGTGCCAAGAACACCGGCATCGGCAACGGCATGAAGGAGTACGGCCGCGCGGTCGTGCGACCGGAGGGCGACGGTCGCCTGCTGATCTATCACTCGTGGACCGAGATGGGGCAGGGGACCCACACCGTCATGCGCCAGATCGCCTCGGACGAGCTGGACCTGCCGCCCGACGCCATCGAGGTCCGGGTGGACACGAGCTACGAGCTCGACACCGGCATCACGACCGCCTCCCGCGCCACGATGCTCGGCGGCAGGGCGGTGCTCCAGGCCTGCGAGAAGCTGCGCAAGGCGATGGTCACGCGGCGCTGTCGCATGGACGACCTTGCGGGCGAGGAGTTCCGTGGCGAGGTGCTGGTGGACTGGACCACCAAGCTGGGCGATGACGTGGAAGAGCCGATCACGCACTTCGGCTATGGCTGGGCCACGCAGGTCTGCATCCTCGACGAGGACGGTGCCATCGAGAAGATCATCGCCGCCCACGACGTGGGCAAGGCGCTCGACCCGCTGATGCTCGAGGGCCAGGTCGTGGGTGGTGTGCACATGGGCCTCGGCCACACCCTCAGCGAGACGTTCGAGACCGAAGGTGGGTTCCCCACCACCGACAAGCTGAAATCGCTCAACATCATCCCGGCCTCGGGCATGCCGCCGGTGGAGACCATCCTCGTGGAGGAGTTCCAGCCGGAGGGCCCGTACGGGGCCAAGGGCATGGGCGAGGCGGTGCTGGTGCCCACGGCCGCGGCCGTGGCCGGCGCGCTCTATGCCTTCGACGGCGTCCGCCGGACCGATCTGCCCATGCGCGACTCGCCGGCGGCGCTCGCGGCCGTGCCCAAGCTCAAGCGCCTCGTGGGCAAGGGCTGAGGCAGCGGGGGAGACACGACCCTGGCATTCACTCGAGGATCACCCTTCGGTCGACGTGCGCGGCGCGGCCGGGGGCCGGCCCGTGACCCCAGCCGCGAGCTCGAAGAGAACGACGAAGGCGGGATCGCCCGACTGACCGGCGTCCCCTGGGGCCGGCTCTTCGGCTATCTGCGGCCGCACCTGCGGTTGTTCGCGGTGGCCGTCGTGGCGCTGCTGGTCTCGACCGGGTTCGGGCTCCTGCTGCCGCTGGTCATCGGCGGCCTGGTCAACGAGGTCGTGACCGCCGGCGATGCCGCGGGGCTCGACCAGATCCTGCTCATGCTCGTGGGCATCACGCTGGTGCTGGCCGTGGCCGGCTTCGCCCAGACCTGGTCGCTGGGCGTCATCGGCGAGCGCATCGTGGCTCGGCTGCGGGCACAGGTCTTCGACCGGCTCGTGACGCTGGAGCTGGACTTCTACGTCAAGCGTCGCGTGGGTGAGCTCATCAGCCGCCTCTCGAGCGACGTCACGCAGGTGCGCATGATGCTGACGCAGACGCTGACCTCGCTGCTCTCGTCGCTGCTCAGCCTCGTCGGTTCGATCGTCGTGCTCTTCCTGCTCAGCCCCGACCTGCTCGTGGTCATCCTCGTGCTGGCACCGGCCATGGTCGGCATCGCCATCGTCTTCGCCCGGCCGTTGCGCCGGCTCTCGACCCGGGTGCAGGACTCCATCGCAGCCTCGACCACGACCGCAGAGGAGGCGCTCAGCGGCATCCGCGTGGTCAAGTCGTTCGGGCGCGAGGAGTGGGAACGACACCGCTACGGCCAGGACCTGCGAGGCGTGGTGAGTATGGCCACGCGCCTCGTGACCTACCGCGGGCTCTTCGGCTCGATGATGCTCATCCTCGGTTTCGGCACGCTCATCGTCCTGCTCTGGTTCACCGGCCACCGCGTCATCGACGGCACCATCAGCCTGGGCGCGCTGACGAGCTTCCTGCTCTACGGCATCACCATCGGCACCAGCCTCTCGACCATCGCGGGCATCTATGGGCAGTTCCAGGAGGGCGCGGGCGCGGTCGTGCGCGTCTTCGAGATCATCGATGAGCGCCCGACCATCCGCGACACCGACGGAGCGGCCGAGATCGAGCAGGTCCGCGGCGCCGTCAGCTTCGAGGGCGTGACCTTCGGGTACGACGCTGAGCGTCCGGTCCTGCGCGACATCTCGCTCGACATCGCGCCCGGTGAGGTGCTGGCGGTGGTGGGCCCGTCGGGGGCGGGCAAGACGACCTTCTGCAACCTCATCCCGCGCCTGTGGGACGTGACCGACGGACGCGTGCTCGTCGATGGGCTCGACGTGCGCGATCAGCGGCTGCGCTCGCTCCGGCAGGCGGTCTCGCTGGTGCCGCAGGACGCGGCCATCTTCGGCGGCACCGTGGAGGAGAACATCCGCTACGGACGTCTCGAGGCCAGCGACGAGGAGCTCGAGGCAGCGGCCCGCGCGGCCAACGCCCACGACTTCATCAGCCAGCTGCCCGATGGCTACCAGACGGTGGTGGGCGACCGGGGCACGCGCCTCTCGGGCGGCC
>JBFLKP010000204.1:0-5603 GCA_040883225.1 Candidatus Limnocylindrales bacterium
CGCGACCGATGCCGCTCCAGTAGATCGCCCCGGAACACATGGCGCATGGCTCCGTGCTGCTGTAGAGCGAGGTCGAGGCGAGCTCGTCCCGTGTGAAGGCGCGCGACGCCTGGCGCACGAGGTTCAGCTCGGCGTGGCCCGTGACGTCATCGTCGGTGGCAACGGTGTTCTCACCTTCCAGCAGGACCTCGCCCTGGGCCGACGCGAGCACGGCGCCAAAGGGGTGGTTGCCCCTGGCTCGCGCTCGGGCGGCCACATCGATAGCCAGGCGAAGTAGTCGCAGATCATCAGCGTTCACGCCGTGATGGTAGCCCGGCCCGCTATCCTCGGCACACGAGGAGGGGAGATGTCCACACGTTCGGTCGAGCTCATCCGGCATCCGCTGCGGGTCCGCGCGCTCGAGGTCAAGGCCATCAGGCGACCCGGCCCGCTGTACGGGCTGCTGACCCTGCACGGCGAGGACCTGGCCGACTTCGAGACACCCAGCCCGACCGACCACGTGGGCCTGGTGCCGCCGACCGACCGCGGTCTGGTGCTGCCCGAGGTGGTCGACGACCGCCTGCGCTGGCCCGACGGTGAACGTCCGCCGATGCGCGAGTACACGGTTCGCCGCTTCGACCCCGCGGCGAGGGAGCTTGACGTCCGCGTGCTGCTCCACGGCAACGGCCCGCTCGCCCGCTGGGCGGCCGGCGCGCAGGTCGGTGATCGGGTCGGCGTGACCGGGCCACGGGCGTCGAAGATCATGCCCGATGGCTTCGCCAACTACCTCCTCGTGGGCGACCTCACGGCCGTGCCTGCCATCGCTCGTTGGCTGGGGGTGCTGCCGGATGGCGCCATGGCACAGGTGCTCATCGCCGCCCGGAGCGACGACGACGTGGTGGAGCTCAAGTGCGAGCAGCCGATCTGGGTGCTCTGGCTCACGAACCTGTCCCTGCCCGAGGCCGAGCACCTGCCGCTCGCGCTCGAGCAGCTCAAGCTCTACTCCGACGACACGTTCGCGTGGGCCGCGGGCGAAGCCGTGGCCATGAGGGAGGTCCGGCGCGTGCTGCTCGAGGAACATGGCCTGCCCAGGGAGAACGTCAGGGTCACCGGCTACTGGCGCCGCGAGCAGGCCGACTTCGACTACGACGCTCCGCTCGAGCCGTAGGAGCCCCGGGCCCCGGAGCGAGCCGCCGTCGACGCCGAGCCCCTAGCGCGGAGCCGTGATGCGATAGATGAAGCCACCCTTGTCATCCGAGACGTAGAGGGCGCTGTCGGCTCCGACGGTGACGCCGGCTGGACGGCCCGTCGCGTCACCCGTCGCAGGGTCGAGGAAGCCACCGGCGAGCACCGTCGGCTCGCCCGAGGGTCCGTCGTCCCACGGCAGCCACCAGACCTCGTAGCCGACCTTCTCCGAGCGGTTCCACGAGCCGTGGAAGGCGATGACCGCGCCCTCGTCCCAGAAGGCGATGCCCAGCGGGGCCATGTGGGCCTGGAACTTCGCGTCCGGCGGGACGACACCCTCGCAGCCGACGAGCCCGCTGGCGGGATCGGGTTCGTCGCCGAAGTCCGGATCGAGGATGTTCCCCGCGTGGCAGCGTGGCCAGCCGGCGTCGGCGCCGTCGACCACCCGGTAGAGCGTCTCTGGCGGCAGGTCGTCGCCCATCAGGTCGCGGCCGTTGTTGGTGGCCCAGGCCGTGCCGGTGGCGGGGTCGAAGGCGAGACCCACGGCATTGCGCAGGCCGCGCATGAGCACGCGCCACTCCCCGCCGTCCGCGGGCGCGGTGATGATCGTGGCGCGCTCCTCGTCCTCCTCCCAGCAGACGTTGCAGCTGGAGCCGTGGCTGACCAGGAGCGATCCGTCCGGGGCCACCGCGACCGTGCGCGTGGAGTGCTGACCGCCGCGGGCGTAGCGCATGATCTCCTCGCGGCCGGTCTCGCGGCGGGCCGCGTCGAGCGTGACCCGGAAGAGCGTGCCGCTGCCGGCCACGAGCAGCCGGCCATCGGCATCGAAGGCCACCGAGTGCGCCACGTCGAAGTCCTGCCCCACGACCACGGCTTCGTCCGCTCGCCCATCGCCGTCGGTATCGGGCAGTGCCAGCACCCGGTTCTCGCCGGCTTCGGCCACGAAGAGGGTGCCGTCGGGCGCGACGGCCATGAACCGCGGGTTCCTCAGGCCCTCGGCATACACGTTGGCGCGGTAGCCGTCGGGGACGACCAGCGCCGACTCGCCCGGCGCCCCGCGGTCGTAGCTGATGCCAAGGGCCTGCAGCAGCGGCTCGCGCAGGAGCCAGAGGCCGACGACGAGGAGCGCTACCACCACGAACGCGAAGGCCGTGAGGCGGAGCACGCGCGTTCGCACTCGTTCGACCTAGCCGCCGTGCTTGAGCAGGTGGAGCAGCAGCGTCAAGGGCGTCTTCGCGACCACGCTGTGGGAGAGGCTCGCGGGCATGTGGATCCAGGTGCCGGCCGAGGCCTCCACCGTCTTGTCCGCGAGCGTGATCGTGGCCTCGCCTTCGACCACCTCCAGCGTCACCGGCCAAGGCGCGGTGTGATCGGAGAGTTGCTGGCCCGGCGCGAACGAGAAGTGCACCACGCGCACGTCGTCATCGCTGTAGATGGCGCGGCTGACGATGCCGTCAGCGGGCGTCTCGACCGGCGCGCGCAGGTCGACGATGGTGGGGGTGTCAGACATCACTTGGGCTCCTTGACGGCTTGGGGCGGGAACCAGGCCGCATCGTAGAGCGTGCGGTCCTTCAGCTTGCGCTGCAGCTTGACGCGGTACGGGGCAGGCGGCGCACCCTGGCAGTCCACGAAGGCGGTCGTGCCGCTGACGATCGACGCTCGCTCACCGATCCGCTCGTTCGCCTCCCACGAGGCACTGATGGGGAAGGTGTGGAAGAGCAGGTAGGCGGCGTCGCGCCGATACCACTGCTGCGGGGGCACGACCCGGCCGACCGGCGGTCGTCCGCTGGCACACGCCCACTCCTGCACCTTGACGTCGAGGTTCTTCGACGTCCGGTCGGGCTTCACCCCGCCCAGCTTCCATGAAGCGGTGCCGAGGTTCGGCGGGCTGGTCGCCATCAGCAGGCACCTGCTCCGCTGCCGCTTCCAGGTGTCGCCCCGCAGTCGCCAATGCTCGATGCCCACGCGACCTCGCCCGTCGAAGGGCCCGCGCAGGATGACGAGGTCTCCCTCGTCGACGAGCGCACGGGTCAGGTCCATCGTGCTCGTGATCCCTCGGCCGCGAACGTCCACCCCCGGTCCCAACAACTCACGATGCGTGAACGGCCGGCCGGCGCCGAAGTCACAGGCGTAGGCCAGGCCGAGGTCCGGGGGGTCCACTCGGTTCACCGGCGCCGGCACGAACCGGCTCGCGTCCACGATCGTTCGTGTACCGACCGGCCCAGAGAGCGTTGCCGGGAGCCGAAGCAGCGCATCCTGCCGGCAGAGGCGCCCGTCAGGATCGACGCGCACGTCGACCCGGACCCCGATCTCCTGTGTGCCCTCGGTGACCGAGACGGAGGCAGACGGCGGGGACTGGGCCAGGCGCTTGCCGCAATCGTGGTGCTCCACCAGCACTGTCAGCGCCTGGTCGGCGGGCTCGTAGGGTACGACCGCGAAGGGCACCGAAGCGGTGGCCCACTCCTCCGGCGGCGGGGGCCCGTCCTCCTGGGCCACGGTGGCTCCCGCCAGCGCGAGCAGCAGGGCCAGCACCGTCGTGATCGGGCGACCTGCCCACTGCATCCGATGTCGTGTCATGTCTCGTACCCCCTGATCGGCGCCCGGGAGGCGACACTACTCCCGATCGCCGAATCGCTCCGCCCGCGTCGCGCCATGGCTGCGCGCTCCTGCGACAGCTCCCTGCGCAACCAGTGGGCGGCGAAGGGTATCGCGCTCCGGGGCCGTACCATCGTCGCATGAGTGATCAGCAGACCCTGCCCTACGGCTCCTGGCCGTCCCCCATCAGCATCGACCTCGCCGTCGGTTCCTCGCGCGGGCTCTCCGAGCCGCGACAGGATGGCGACGACATCTACGTCCTCGAGTCTCGGCCGGAGGAGAAGGGCCGCGTCGTGCTCCTGCGACGGTCGCCCGGTGGCGAGCTGACCGAGATGGCGCCTGGGCTCAACGTGCGCACCCGGGTCCACGAGTACGGCGGCGGCTCGTACGCGGTCACTGACGGCGTCATCGTCTTGAGCGAGTTCGACGACAACCGCCTGCTGCTCAAGGGCACCCCCGAGGACGACCCGGTGGAGCTGGTGACCGACCCGGCCCTGCGCTTCGCCGACATGACGCTCGACCTCGTGCGCGACCGGGTGTACGCCGTGATGGAGGACCAGACCGAGTCGGCCATCGGCGCGCGCAACCTGCTCGTGGCCGTCTCGCTGGCCGACGGCGCCATCACCGAGCTCGCGACGGGGCACGACTTCTACTCCGACCCCGTGCTGAGCCCCGACGGCGGGCGCCTCGCCTTCCTCACCTGGGACTTCCCGCGCATGCCCTGGGATGGCACCGACCTGTGGGTCGCGGAGATCGCGGCCGATGGCACGCTGGGCGAGCCGGTCCACGTGGCGGGCGGCGAAGCCGAGTCGATCTGCCAGCCCAAGTGGTCGCCCGATGGCTCGCTCGTCTATGCCTCCGACCGCAGCGACTGGTGGAACCTCTATCGCTGGCGTGTCGGCGCCTCGGGTTCGTCGGAGATCGCGCCCATGGAAGCCGAGGTCGGCGGCCCGGCGTGGGTCTTCGGCCTGTCCGACTACGACATCGATGTCGACGACACCATCTACGCCTTCGCCCACGGGCCCGACGGCGCACGCTTGCTGGGACTGGGCCAAAGCGTCGCACCCTTCGAGGTCGAGTTCGACGAGAACGGCCTCTCGTACGTGCGGGTCTCCGAGGGGCAGCTGACCGCCATCGCGGGGTCGTTCACTCGTCCCTCGGCGCTCGTCCGCATCGACCTCGCCGGCGGGGAGGAGGAGCGGCTGCTCGAGACGGGCCCCCTGACGGTCGATGCGGCCTACCTCTCGACGCCACGACACCTGGCCTTCCCGACGTCCGGCGGCCGCACGGCCTACGGCTGGTACTACCCGCCGACCAATCCCGACGTGGTCGCGCCGGAAGGCTCGGCGCCGCCGCTGGTGGTGATGCTGCACGGCGGCCCGACGAGCCAGGCGCGGACCTCGCTGAGCCTGCAGCGACAGGCCTTCACCAGCCGCGGCTTCGCGGTCATGGACGTGGACTACGGCGGCTCCACCGGCTACGGCCGCGCCTTCCGCGAGCAGCTCCACGAGCGCTGGGGCGTGGTCGACGTCGACGACTGCGCCGCGGCTGCGACGTGGCTGGCCGACCAGGGCCTGGCCCATCGGGAGCAGCTGGCCATCCGTGGCGGCAGCGCCGGCGGCTACACCACGCTCGCGGCGCTGTGCTTCAAGGACGTCTTCCGCGCGGGGACCTCGTTCTACGGCCTGGGCGACCTGGAGGCCTTCGTCGACATCACGCACAAGTTCGAGTCGCGTTACATGGATTACCTCATCGGGCCCTACCCCGAGACCGCCGAGCGCTACCGCGAGCGCTCGCCCGACCACCACAGCCATCGGATCAGTTGCCCGGTGCTGGTGATGCAG
>JBFLKP010000031.1:0-2710 GCA_040883225.1 Candidatus Limnocylindrales bacterium
ACGGCGCCAAGGCCTTCGCCGCCGAGAACGAGGATCTCTTCGAGTTCCAGACCGTGGGCATGAAGGACGAGCGCGACTTCGCCGCCCAGGTCGAGGCCGTCGAGAACTACATCACCCAGGGGTTCGACGTCATCGTCATCGCCCCGGCCGACTCCAAGGCCATGGTCGAGCCCATCAAGGAGGCGCTCGACGCCGGCATCAAGGTCATCAACATCGACGTCGCACTCGACCAGGACGCCATGGCCGATGCGGGCATCGACCTGGCCTTCTTCGGCCCGGACAACCGACTCGGCGCCAAGATGGCCGGCGACGCGCTAGCGGCCTCGCTGGGCGAGGGCGCCAACGTGGTCATCCTCGAGGGCAACCCCGAGGCCGACAACGGCAACCAGCGCCGCATGGGCTTCGAGGACGCGGTCGCCGAGGGCGGCCTCAACCTGCTCGACTCCCGCACCGCGAACTGGGAGACCGAGCAGGCCAACCAGCTGATGACCACCTTCCTGACCCAGTACCCCGACCTCCAGGGGGTCATGGCTGCCAACGACAGCATGGCTCTCGGTGTGGCCGCAGCCCTCGAGGCCGAGGGCAAGACCGGTGAGATCGAGTTCGTCGGCTTCGACAACATCCCCGGCGTCCGCCCGCTCATCGCCGATGGAACCATGCTCGCCACCATCGAGCAGTTCGGGTCCGACATGGCCGTCTTCGGCATCGAGATGGCCCTGCGCGAGCTGGCCGGCGAGGAGTTCTGCGGCTGGCAGCTGACTCCCATCGAGCTCGTGACCGCGGAGAACGTCGTCGTCGAGTAAGGCGCTGACGTTGTAGACCCTGGGTCAGCCGTTGGCCTCCTCCGGCGGCTGACCCTTTTCGTACAGTCAAGCTACTCACAGGCACGGAGCGGGGTTGATGAGCAGACCCAAGCGCGACGCCACGATCTCAGCCGGATCGTCGGCTGAGATCGTGGCGCCAGCTGCAGGGACGCCCCTCCTTGATGTACGGGAGGTGAGCAAGGAGTTCCCAGGCGTCCTCGCGCTCGACAAGGTCAGCCTGACCGTGTTCCCGGGCGAGGTCCACGCCCTGGTCGGTGAGAACGGTGCCGGCAAGTCGACGCTGGTCAAGGTGCTCTCGGGCGTCCAGAAGCCCGATGGCGGTGAGATGCTGCTCAACGGCCAGCGCTACCTCGCGCACGATCCGAAGGAGGCCATCGAGGCCGGTATCCGGGTCGTGTACCAGGAGCTCAATCTCCTGACCTACCTGACCGTGGCCGAGAACCTGTCGTTCGAGTCGCTGCCCAGCAATCACGGCCTCGTCGACAGGCGGGTGATGCGCGAGCGAGCCGAGCGGTTGATGGCCGACGTCGGATTGGACGTGCCGCCCAACACGGCGGTGGAGGACCTCGGCATCGCCCAGATGCAGATGGTCGAGATCGCCCGTGCGCTCCTGACCGAGGCCAAGCTGCTCATCCTCGACGAGCCCACGGCGACCCTCACTCCGCGCGAGACGGACCAGCTCTTCTCGATCATCCGCAAGCTGGCTGGACAAGGCATCGGCATCCTCTTCATCAGCCACCATCTCGACGAGGTGAAGGAGATCGGTGACCGAGTCACCGTCCTGCGCAACGGTCAGTGGGTCGCGACCGAGGACGTCGACGATGTGACCGTGCCCCAGATCATCGAGCTGATGGTGGGACGGGCCATGACCGAGGCCTATCCCTTCCGGCCTTCGGTCGGGATGGGTGGCGAGCTGCTCACTGTCGAGAACCTGAGCTATCGCGGCAATCTCGAACCGGTCTCGCTGCAGCTGCACGAAGGCGAGATCCTGGGCGTGGCCGGCCTCGTGGGCTCGGGGCGGACCGAGGCCATGCGTGCCATCTTCGGCGCTGACAAGGCCGTGACAGGCGTCATCAAGGTCGAGGGCGAGGTGGTCCGCATCGCCGAACCAAGCGACGCGGTGGCGGCCGGCATCTGCCTGCTCACCGAGGACCGCAAGTCACAAGGCCTGATGTTGGACATGGGCGTGGCCCAGAACACGACCATCACCAAGCTTGAAGCTGTCACCAGGCGCGGCCTGCTGCAAACCAAGGTCGAATCGTCCGTCTCCCAGGACCTTATCGATACGCTCAGCATCAAGGCGCAGTCGCCATCACAGCTTGCGCGCTACCTGTCCGGGGGCAACCAGCAGAAGGTCGTGGTGGCCAAGTGGCTCTTCGCCGAGTCGCGCATCCTCATCTTCGATGAGCCCACCCGAGGTATCGACGTCGGAGCCAAGTTCGAGATCTACAACCTCATCTGGGATCTGGTGGAGGAGGGCAAGGGCGCCATCGTGGTCTCGTCCGACCTGCCCGAGCTACTGGGCATCTGTCACCGCATCGTGGTCTTCAGCAAGGGCGCTGTTGTCGGTGAGCTGGTGCGTGAGCAGTTCAGCGAAAAGGCCGTGCTCGAGCTGGCCTACAAGAACTACCTCGACCCGGCCACCGCCGCGGCCCGGGTCAGCCACTCGATGACAGGGGAGAACGCATGAGCGCTGCGCCGACACCAGCCACGCCCCGGGGCGAGGGTCAGATGTCGCTGGCCAGCCGCGTTGTCGCCTTCTCCCTGCGAGAGGCCGGCGTGGGTCTGGCCCTTGTCGTGCTGGTCGTCCTGTTCATGATCTTCGCCCCGTACTTCGCGACCGGTGACAACTTCACGCGCATGTTCGGCCAGGTGGCCATCAACAC
>JBFLKP010000205.1:0-2751 GCA_040883225.1 Candidatus Limnocylindrales bacterium
GCGGGCGCGGCCGAGCAGATCGGTCCGTCCCACCCCACCGATGAGCAGCGAACCGCCGGAGAACAACGCAGTCGGCCTGCCGGCGCCGTCCTGCAGCTCCCAGCTGAGGTGCTCGGGCGTGTGTCCGGGGGTCGCACGGGCGACGAGCCCCCCTCCACCGGCGGGCACCTCGAAGCCCTCGTCGGCCGGCACGTGCCCGAACGCGTACTCCCCGCGCCCCGACACCACGATCGAGGTGCCGTGCGCGGCCTCCAGCTCGCGCGCCCCCGAGAGGTAGTCGTTGTGGACGTGCGTCTCGAGCGCGTGCGTGATGCGCCAGCCGTGGTCAGCCGCGATCTCGGCGATGCGCCACGCGTCACGCGGGACGTCGATGGCGACCGCCTCGTCGCCGGTCCCAACGAGATAGGTGCTGTTGCCGAGCCCCGGAGTGGGGATGACGACGACTTGGGGCACAGGTTCGTGCATCAGCCAGCTCTCCAGCATCAGTGAAGGCACAACGGTACCGCGTTGGGGATGAGAACCTTGGGCACGTGAGCTTGACCCCCGCACCAGATGCCATCGTCGTCGGCTCGGGACCGAACGGGCTGGCAGCTGCGATCACCCTCGCCCGCGAAGGGCTGTCCGTCCGCGTCTACGAGGCGGCCCTGACGGCTGGTGGTGGCACGCGCTCGGCGGAGCTGACGCTCCCCGGCTTCACGCACGACGTCTGTGCCACGGTCGCAGCCACGGCCCTCATCTCGCCCTTCATCGAGGCGCTGGACCTGGGACGGATGGGCGTGGAGCTGGCGCACCCGGAGATCCCCGTGGCCCACGCCCTCGACGAACGCGCGGTCCTGCTGCATCGGGAGATCGACGCCACGGCCGAGGGGCTGGGGCGCGACGGTGCCGCCTACCGGCGACTGATGGGCCCCATCGTGAGCGCAGCCGGCGAGGGCCGACTGCTGCCCTGGATCCTGGGCCCGGTCGCGCGTTTCCCGCGGCACCCGCTGGCCGCCGCAAGGTTCGGCCTGCCCGCCCTGGCCTCCACCACGGTGCTGACGAAGCTGCTCTACCGCGAGGCGCCGGCACGGGCACTGCACGCGGGCTTGTCCGCCCACGCGATGCTGCCCTTGCGCCAGCCGGCGACCGCGTCCTTCGGCCTCGTCCTGGCGCTGGCCGCGCACCTGGTGGGCTGGCCCGTCGTCCGCGGGGGCATGCAGCGGTTCGCCGATGCGCTCGTGAGCGAGCTGCGCGCGCTCGGCGGTGAGGTCGTGACCGGCCACCGAGTCGACCACCTCAGCGAGCTGCCGCCGACGCGCGCCGTGCTGCTCGACGTCACGCCCCGGGCGGCCGCGTCCATCGCCGGCGAGCAGCTGCCCGACCGCTATCGGCGTGCGCTCGAGCGCTTCCGCTACGGCCCGGGCGTGTGCAAGGTCGACTGGGCCCTGTCCGAGCCCATCCCCTGGCGTCATCCCGAGCTGGCCCGGGCCGGGACCGTGCACCTCGGCGGCGACCTGGCCGAGATCGATGCCTCGGAGCGCACCGTCCACCGCGGCCGGCTGCCCGAGCGGCCGTTCGTGCTCCTGGTGCAACCGACCGTGGCCGATCCTTCGCGGGCGCCGGAAGGCCGGCACATCGCCTGGGCCTACGCGCACGTGCCGCATGGCTCGGACGTCGACCTCAGCGCCCGCATGGAGACGGAGATCGAACGCCATGCGCCGGGTTTCCGTGAGACCGTCATCGGCCGGTCAGTGCGAACCGCGCGCGAGATGGAGCGCTACGACGCCAACTACGTGGGCGGCGACATCAACGGCGGGCTGCAGGACCTGCGCCAGGTCTTGGCCAGGCCGGTCATGGGCCGCGATCCCTATGCCACCCCGGTCCGCGGCCTCTACCTCTGCTCGTCGTCCACGCCCCCCGGCGGCGGTGTCCACGGCATGAGCGGTCACCTCGCGGCCCGCTCGGCGCTGCGCCGCGAGTTCGGCGTGGAGCGCGCGCGCCGGAGCTGAGGCTCACGGCCGGCCGACGGTCCGCGCACCCCGCGAAGCGCTAGCACGACCGACGAGCACGGCCCCCAGTACCTGAGGCCCGCTGACCCGGCCCGAGGCGGCCGCATACGGTGCGGCCATGATGCTGACCCGGACCCGCCTCGTTTCCTCCACTCTCGCCGCGAGCGTGGCACTGCTCGCGCTCGCCGGACCGGCAGCTGCCGGCGGATCCCACGTGGCAGCCGCGATCCCGCCCGAGGCGCGCGCCGTGGACACGTCGAAGCCCGACCGCTACGTCGGCAACGGCACACCCAGGAGCTGCACCGCCAAGCGGGTCGTGGCAGCCGTGGCCAAGGGCGGGGTCATCCGCTTCCGCTGCGGCAAGAAGCCCGTCACCATCAAGATGCACGCCACGGCCAAGGTACGGAACGACCGCCCGCCCGTGGTCCTCGACGGACGCGGCAAGATCACGCTCGACGGCATGGGCAAGCGCCGCATCCTGTACATGAACACCTGTGACAAGCGGCAGGTGTGGACCACCCCACACTGCCAGAACCAGGACCACCCCACGCTCACGGTCCAAAACCTCACGTTCAAGAACGGCAGGGCCTCGGGTACGAACACGATGAACGGCGGCGGCGCCATCTTCGTGCGTGGTGGGCGCCTGAAGGTGGTCGACTCGAGGTTCTTCGGCAACCGTTGCGCCGCCACCGGGCCGGACGTCTCGGGCGGAGCTATCCAGGTGTTCTCGCAGTTCGAGGGCCTGCCGGTGTACGTCGTGAAC
>JBFLKP010000206.1:0-10015 GCA_040883225.1 Candidatus Limnocylindrales bacterium
ACGCTCTCGTCGAGGAATGGGCCGAGCGCCTCAAGGACTGGGCCGACCCCGACTGAAGGCGGTCACTCCTCGTCGAGGGCCTCGTGCTCGGCGCCGGCCGGCAGCGCGTAGGCGCGCTCGGGGAACAGCGTCCAGGCGATCTCATCGCCCGGCTGGTGGAGGCCGTGTGACATCCACTCGACGTCGACCGCGAGCATGTTCTCCTGTCCGCCACCGAGCTCCAGCTCGTACTCGACGTACGAGCCCAGGAAGGTGCTGCCCTTGACCTTGGCGCGCAGGTTGCCCTCGGCGATACGCACCGACTCGGGCCGAGTCACGACGACGGCCGTGCTACCCGGCTTGTGGCCCGCACCCGCGGGAATGGTCAGGCTCGTTCCCATGAGAGAGACCTCGACGTCATCGCCACGCACCGCGAGCACGTCACCCTGGAGGAAGTTCGCCCGGCCGATGAAGTCGGCCACGAAGCGCGATGCCGGGCGACGGTAGATCTCGTCCGGTGGGCCGGCCTGCTCGATGCGGCCGGCGTTCATCACCACCACCACGTCCGAGAGCGCCATGGCCTCGGCCTGGTCATGAGTGACGTAGACCGAGGTCGTGCCCAGCGCCCGCTGGATGCGCCGGATCTCCGAGCGCAACGAGACGCGCAGCTTGGCGTCGAGGTTGGAGAGCGGCTCGTCGAAGAGCAGCACCTTGGGCTCGATGGCCATGGCCCTGGCGAGGGCCACGCGCTGCTGCTGACCACCCGACAGCTCGGAGATCTTGCGCGCGCCCAGCCCGTGGAGGTTGACCAGGTCGAGGGCGTTCTCGATGGCCTGCTCCAGCTCCGCCCCCTTCTTGCCCTGCAGCTGGACGCCGAAGGCCACGTTGTCATGGACGGTCAGGTGTGGGAACAGTGCGTACGACTGGAAGACCATGCCCATGCCGCGCTTGTCGGGCGTGAGGCGGGCGATGTCCTTGTCGTCGACGACGATGCGCCCGGTGGTGGGCACCTCGAACCCGGCGATCATGCGCAGGGTCGTGGTCTTGCCGCAGCCCGAGGGTCCGAGCAGGGTCACGAAGCTGCCACCGTCCAGCTCGAGCGTGATGTCGTCGACGGCTTTGACCAGCGCGCCCTCGGGCGACTTGAAGTGCTTGGACAGCCTCTCGAGCAGGACGGTCGCGGGCGCTCTCGCGTCGCTTCGGTTCTGGGTCGTGGCTGCCATCAGTTGCCTCCTGATTCGGTTGCCTGCTCGGCGCCGGTGCGCGTCCCCACGACGAGGGACAGGATCCCGATCGCGGCCAGCACGATGAGGATGAGCAGGACGGAGTAGGCGAAGGCGTTGCCGTAGCGCGCGTTCTCCGTCTCGTTGAGGATCTGGGCCGTCATGATGCGGACCTTCGGCGTGGTCAGGAAGATGACCGCGCTGATGGCGGTCATGGACCTCGCGAAGGAGTAGATGAGCCCGGCCAGGAAGGCCGGACGGATGAGGGGCAGGGTGATGCGACGGAAGGTGTGGGCCTGGTTCGCGCCGAGCGAGGTGGAGGCCTCCTCGATGGTGGGATCGATCTGCTGCAGCGAGGCCACTCCGGTGCGCAGACCGCCCGGCGCCGAGCGCACCACGTAGACCATGGCGATGGCGACGGCACCGCCGAGCATGGCCACACCGCCGGTGAGCTTGGGGATGACCGTGAAGCCGAAGATCTCGGTGGGCGTGTTGAAGGCCAGCAGGTAGCCGATGCCGAAGATGGTGCCGGGGATGGCGATGCCGAGCATCACGCCGAAGTCGAGCGCGCCGCGTCCCAGGAAGCGGCGCCGCACGATGAGGAAGGCCACGACCACGCCGAGCACGCCCGCGATGGGCGTGGCGATAGCCGAGAGCGTGACCGTGTCGGTGACGGCCTTGGTGCCGTAGCCGAACAGGATCGACCGCCAGTGCTCGAGCGTGAACTCGTGGTTGACGCCGAGCAGCTTGGTGAACGACCCCAGCACGATCGTGCCGTAGAGCGCGATGACCAGGCTGACGATGGCCAGCACGCTGCCCAGCAGCAGCCAGCGGACCCAGCGGCTCTTGACCTCCGAGTGCCGACCGCTGGGTTTGCCCGAGACGGAGATGACGGAGGCCTTGTTGGCGAAGTAGCGGTGCGCGAAGTAGACCACCAGCGCGGGCACCAGCAGCATCACTGCCAGCACCGAGCCGGCGGTCAGGTCGTACTGGCCGATGATGGCGATGTACATGCGGCTCGCAAGCACCCAGTAGTCGCCACCGAGGACGAGGGGGTTGCCCAGGTCGGCGAGGGCCTCCACGAAGAGCAGCAGGAAGGCCGAGGCGATGCCCGGCGCCAGCAGTGGCAGCTCCACCTTGCGGAAGGTCCGCCACTTGGACGCGCCGAGGTTGGCGGCGGCCTCGCTGAGCGAGGGGTCCAGCGCCCGCATCATGCCCATGAGCATGATGTAGGCGATGGGGAAGAAGGTCAGGGCCATGACCATCGTCAGGCCGAACGGCGGCACCTGGATGTCGACGAAGGGGATGGCCACGTCGGGCCAGGAGTAGATGTCCACCCGCAGCCCGAGGATGTCGCGTGTGACGATGCCGCTGCGGCCGAAGAGGCTGATGGCGGCCACGGCCAGCGCGAACGGCGGGCTCACGATGGGCAGCAGCGCCATGATGTGGATCAGGATCTGCACCCACCTCGGCTTGGGCACCCGCACCTGCACGTAGGCGAAGACGAAGGCGATGAGCGTGCCCAGGGACGCCACCGCCAGGCCCAGGACCATGGTGTTGATGAAGATCTCGTTCTGGACCGAGGTGATGTAGCGCTCGAAGACCGGGATGGCATCGGCGGAGAGCGCCTCGCGGATGACCGAGCCCACCGGGTAGATGATGGCGATGAACACGAAGGCCACCGACACGAGGATGGCCGCGATGACGATGGGGTCGAACGAGCGGCGGCCGCCGCTCGGTCCGGCCTCGTCCTGGGGGAATCCCTCCGGCAGGGCGCGGCCGTAGGCGGCGTCCTTGATCTCCGCGCGCGGCGTGGTCTCGGTCATGCGCTCACGTCGAAGGACGAGGACGGGATGATCCCGACCTCGTCCGTGTGGTGCTGGGGTTCACGGGTACGGCGCTAGCGGCTGTGCCCGTGAGTGACCCGGAACAAGCTACTCCTCGGGGGCGGCGGCGACTTCGTCCTCGAACTGCTGGGTCAGGCGCGTGCGTGCCTCGCCGGCGGCCTGGAAGTCGTAGTCCACGAGGTTGACCTGCGAGATGTCGACGGCGAACTCGCTCACCTCGGCCTCAGGGTTGGTCGGCAGCTGGAAGGCGCGGACCTCGGGGCCGATCGACTGCGTATCGGCCTGCAGGGCCCAGTCGATCCAGGTCTTGGCGTTGTTCGGGTGCGGCGCGTTGGCGATGAGCGCCTGTGCCCCGATCTCGTAGCCGGTCCCGTCTGCAGGGAAGACGACCGCGAGGTCCTCGAAGCCCTCGTCGATGTTGGCGATGCAGTCATGGCTGAAGATGATCGAGACGGCGATCTCGCCTCGGCCGGCCATGGGGCCGGAAGCCGAGCCGGACTTGGTGTACTGCAGGATGTTCGGATGGAGCGCCTTGGCGTACTCCATGGCCGCTTCCTCGCTGCCGAGGCGCAGCACCTGCGTGTAGAACGTGGTGTAGGCCGTGCCGGAGCTGGCCGGGTGGGCCATGGCGATGTTGTCTTCGTAGGCCGGGTCGAGCAGGTCGTCCCAGGTCTCAGGCATCTCGAGACCGAGATCCTCGATGACCTTGGTGTTGACGCACAGGCCCAGGGCGCCGACGTAGACACCGGTCCAGACGCCGTCGGCGTCCTTCTGCTCGTCCGCGACGACCGCGGCGTTCGGGGAGATATAGGGCTCGATGAGGCCTTCTTCGTTGGCCGCGATCTGGCCGTCCGCGGGGCCGCCCCACCAGACGTCGAACTCGGGAGCCTCCGCCCCGGCGCGGAGGCGCGCCAGCGACTCGCCCGAGGACATCCGGACGTAGCTGGTGGGGATACCGGTCTGCGACTGGAACTCCTCCACCATCCTCACGCACCACTGCTCCTGGGGCGTGCACAGGACGACCAGCTCGCCCTCCGCTTCCTGAGCCACGGCGGTGCCCGCGAGCCCGGCGACCAATGCGCCGGAGAGCACGACCGAACCTGCGACCTTGCGTCGGATCATCCGATGGGTCCCTCCTCGATCGGGTCGGCAGCGTCCCTCAAGCCGACCTCTGTGCGGGCACGTTAACACACCGTTAATCGCCGGATCCGGGCCCCTGCGAGACCGGTCGGGCGGCACGAATCGATGACCGCGGCCCCGTCTTCGGGACCGCGGCCGATCGACGCGAGGGCTACTTGGCCGAGGCCCCGAGGGCCTGGTCGAGGTCCTCGATGATGTCGTCGATGTGCTCGATGCCGACGCACAGGCGGATGAGGTCAGGCGTGACACCGGCAGTCGCATGCTCCTCCGCGGTCATCTGGCGATGGGTGGTGGAGGCGGGATGCACCGCCAGCGAGCGGACATCTCCGATGTTCACGAGGCGCTTGAAGAGCCCCAGCGCGTCGAGGAACTTGACGCCGTTCTCGTAGCCGCCCTTGACGCCGAAGCTGAGCAGGCCGCTGGGTTTGCCGTCGGTGTACTTCTGTGCCAGGTCGTAGTAGGGCGAATCCGGCAGGCCGGCGTAGTGGACCCACTCCACGTGCGGATGGTCCTTGAGGTGCTCCGCCACCGCCTGGGCGTTCTGCACGTGGCGCTCCATACGGATGGGCAGGGTCTGGATGCCCTGCAGGATAAGGAACGCGTTGAGCGGGCTGATGGCCGAGCCGGTGTTGCGTAGCGGCACGGTGCGCGCGCGGGCGATGAAGGCCGCCGGCCCGAAGGCCTCCGTGTACTGCACGCCGTGGTAGGCCGGCTCGGGCTCGTTGAGCATCGGGTAGCGGTCCGCGTGATCCGCCCAGGGGAACTTGCCGGCATCGACGATCATGCCGCCGAGTGAGTTGCCATGGCCACCGATGTACTTGGTCATGGAGTGGATGACGATGTCCGCACCCCAGTCGATCGACTTGGTCAGGTACGGCGTCGAGACCGTGGCGTCGACCATCACCGGCAGGTCGTGGTCGTGAGCCATCCTCGCGATGGCCTCGATGTCGGCGACGTTGCCGGCCGGGTTGCCGATGGACTCGAGGAAGACGGCGCGGGTGTTCTCGTCGATGAGCTTCTCGAGGGCCTCGGGCGAGTCGTCCTCGGCGAAGCGGACCTCGATGCCCTGTGCCGGCAGCATGTGCGCGAAGAGCGTGTAGGTGCCGCCGTAGAGCTGCGGCACCGAGACGATGTTCGTGCCCACCGTGGCGATGGTCAGGATGGCGTAGTTGACAGCCGCCGAGCCGGCCGACAGGGCCAGGCCGGCGATGCCGCCCTCGAGCTGGGCCACGCGCTGCTCCAGCACATCCTGGGTGGGGTTCATGATGCGGGTGTAGATGTTGCCCGGAACCTCGAGGTTGAAGAGGTCGGCGCCGTGCTGGGCGTCGTCGAACTCGTAGGCCACGGTCTGGTAGATGGGCACCGCGACCGACTTGGTCGTGGGGTCCGTCTCGTAGCCGGCGTGGATGGCGATGGTCTCGTCTCTCATGGGGCTTCTCCTGCTCTGCGTGGATCGACTAGGCGTGGCGGCCGAGACCCAGCGGATCATCGGGATCGATGCCGGGCATGAACGGCTCGTGGCGGTCGAGGCCGGTGAGCTGGTAGACCAGCCCCAGCCAGTTGTTGAAGAGCGCGCGGCCCGTGTCCCCCCAGGTGTTGTCCAGGAACTCGTCGATCGACGCCTCCGGGAACCCCGGATCGTCCTCGCCATGGGCCTGGGCGGCGAGGGCGTCGCGGAGGTAGGACTGTGCCAGACGATCCGACTCTGGCGTGAGGTAGTGCTCGGGATACGGCGGAGGCTCGGGCACCTCACCCGCGAGGAAGCGACCGACCTCGCGTTTGTACTCCTTGAGCAGGCTGTTTCGGTCGTACTCGGGATGACCCTGGAAGTAGACGATACGGAAGCCGTCGGCGCTCGTCGCGAGGTGCACGCCTGCGTCCTCGGACTCGGCCAGGACGCGCAGCCGGGCAGCATCCCACTCCGAGCGCGGGATGTCGTTCCAGCGCGAGTGCGGGGCGTCGAAGCGGGTGTTGACGTCCTGCGTGAGCGGGTGCGTTCGGTCACAGACCCGGTGACGGTAGACGCCCCACAGCTTGTGCTCGAGCGGCCGGCGGTCGATGCCGTACAGATGCTTCACGAGCGCGTGTGTGGCGAGGCAGGAGCAGAGGATGCTGGTGACGTGGTCGGCGGCCCACTCGATGACATCCTGCAGCGGCGCCCAGAAGGGCTCCAGGTCGAGTGATGGGTTCGTCACGTTGGCGCCGCTGATGATGAGCGCGTCGAGACCGCTGTCCTGGAGCTGCTCGAAGTCGGCGTAGTAGGCCGCGATGTGGGCCCGGGCTTCCTCGCTGCGAGCGAGGCCCGGCACGCTGAAGGGATAGACATAGATCTGGGTGATGCGGTTACAGGCGCCGATGAGGCGCATGTACTGCTTCTCGGTCACCAGCAGGGCCGCGTCGGGCATCATGTTCAGCAGGCCCACGTGCAGCTCGCGGATGTCCTGGTGCTCCGCGCGCTCGACGCTGAGCACGTCCTCGCCTTCGGCACGCAGGCGCTCGAACGTGGGCAGCGCGTTGTGGGCGACCAAGGGCATGCGGCGGGTCCTCGGGGTGGGAGGGAACGGCGGGTGCGTCAGGGGATACTAGCCAACTCGCGGTGCGCATGGCCGACCCACGGGCCTCGATCGCCCCACCGATCGTCACACGAGCCCCGTCTGGCCACCGCCGTCACGGGCGCGTCGCAGGGTCGACGAGCGGCCGCGCGTCGGCCGGGGGCGCCTCTTCCCACACGGCGCCCGGCAGGCGGACGAGGACGGCCGCGGCGCTACAGTAGGGACGATGCCCGACATCCGCGCGAGAGTCCGCGCCCGTAGTTCCGCATGGCTCCGTCACTGGGGTCCGTTGCTGCCGCTGATGGTGGCGACGAGCATCGTCATGCTCGGTTTCGGGGCCATGATCCCGGTGCTCTCGTTGTACGTCCAGTCGCAGGGCATCACGCCCGCGAGCATCGGCATCATCATCTCGGGCTGGGCCATCGGCCGCCTCATCAGCGAGCCGCTGTTCGGCTGGTGGGCGGACCGCCACTCGCGCAAGCCGCAGATGGTGGTGGCCATGCTCATCGTCGGCGTCACCAGCATCCTCATGCTCATCTTCACCTCGGCGGTGGCGCTCTTCGTGCTGCGCTTCATCGCCGGCGTGGCGTCGGGCATGTTCGGGCCGGCAGCCCGGGGCGAGCTCGTCGATGCCACCGATCCCGGCACCCGCGGCCAGGCCTTCGGCTACTTCAGCGCCTTCATGAACGGTGGCTTCGTGCTCGGTCCGGCCATCGGTGCGTTCGGAACCTCGATCTTCGGGGGGTATACGTTTCCCTTCGTGTTCATGGGTCTGCTCGGGTTCGCCTCGGCTCTGTTCCTGCTGCGCTACCAGCGGTCAGGCTCACACGTGGTCGACCTGGTCCACCGAACCGAGGAGACCGAGAGCGCGTTGGCCAGGACCGGGATCCACTCCACCGCCGCGGAGCGGGTCTACGCCGAGCCCGAGCCGGCGCCGCCGACACAGGCTCCCTTGCGAGCGATCTTCAACCGCACGCTCGTCGCGGCCGTCATCATCGGCTTCGGCCTGCAGCTGACGTTCGGCATCTACGACGTCGTGTGGCCGCTGTTCATGATCGACCTCGGGGCCGACGTGGCCTTCATCGGCATCACCTTCATGCTCCTGGGGCTGCCCTCGATGATCCTGGCCCCGCTCTTCGGCCGGCTCGTCGACGGCTGGGGCTCCATCCCCTTCGTCGTCGCCGGCAGCCTCGTCATGATCGCGGCCGGCATCACCTTCGCGCTCTCTACCGAGCCGGTCATGCCGGCGGTGGCCGCCACCTTCGAGGCCGCCTTCGCGGCCATGCTGGGCACGGCCCTCTTCGCGATGGTCGCGGCAGGCTCACCCCAGGGTCGCACCGCGCTGGCGCAGGGCATCTACGGGTCTGTCGGCACCAGCGCCATCATCGTCTCGACGATGCTCTCGGGCGCGCTCTACGAGATCGGCCGGACGCTGCCGTTCTGGTTCTTCGCGGGCACCATCGCGTTCACGTTCCTGCTGGGGATGGCCGTCTACGGCGGGGTCTTCGGGCGCGGGCGGCGAGAGCCCGAGCCGCGGGCGGAAGAGGCGCGGGCGGGCGTCTAGCCGCGGGCCAGTCACGCTCGAGGACGCTGTCAACCGTTGTCATGCGCCTGCAAGGCAGGTCGGCGACCCATGTGTCGCACCTGCGGCATCCCGGCGAGCACCATCGCCTCCCATGGACCTTCCATGGCCCCATCCGAATGCTCCATGTGGAGGACCGATCGATGACGAACTACGGGCCCCAACCCACACCCACGACCAGCAGCGGGCGCCACGATCAGGCGGGCATCCCGCCGCAGCCTGCGGGCTGGCGTGGCGTGAGCCCCCTTTGGTGGCTGGCCGTCGGTGTCGCGGCGGTGGCCGTGATCATCCTGGCCATCCTGTGGCTCGGCTCCGGCCTCGACGATGATGCGCAGGCGACAAGGAACCTCAGCGTCAGCGACGTGGTCCAGGACGGAGCGTCGATGGTCGGCGATCAGGCGGTGCTCACCGGCCGCATCGACGAGCTGCTGACCGACCGTGCGCTGGCTGTCGGCAGCGACCTGGCGGCCGACGACGTCCTCGTCATCGTGTCGCCGGATGCCCGCGTTCGTGGCTACGGCCTGTCCACCGGCGCCAGCCTGCCGCTGACGGTCGGGGAGACCTACGAGACGGGCAACGTGGTCCAGTTCACGGGCACGCTGCACGAGTTCGATCGTGCCGAGATGGTCGATGAGTACGACATCGTGCTCAACGAGGAGATCTTCGCTGAGTACGAGGGTGAGCCGGCCCTGGTCGTGGACCGTCTCGACGTGGCCACCTACGGACGGCCGGTGCTCGTCGACGACGCTAGCTCGTCCTAGCGTGGAGCGACCGACGGACCGCCTGCGCGCGAGACCGGCGGACCGCGTGGATGGCCGTGACGCCATCCCCGAGCGGGAGCCTCTCGAGCGGGAGCCTCTCGAGCCGGAGGGCGACGCTCGGAGGCACGGCCGCTACGATTCCGTGGACGAGCTCAAGCGGGCCGAGGTCCGCCGCCTGGAGTCCATGGAGCGCGAGCGTGCCGCCGGCAAGGTCCCGCCCCCGGTGATCGTCAGGCGTGGAGGTGAGGACGACGATGCCTGAGCAGAGCCACGAGGACGCGGGCGCTCCCAACCCCGGGCTCGAAGAGGGGAACACCAGGCTCGAAGAGCGGACGCGCGACGAGCTCCACGATCGCGCCCGAGAGCTGGACATCGAGGGTCGCAGCTCCGATGGAAAAGTCCGACCCCGTCGAGGCCATCCGCGAGCGATCCTGAGCTAGGCCGGGCGCCAGGTCCCGCTCAGCACCAGGGCCACCATCAGCGCGTTGATGGCGAAGCCGAGGATGAGCGCGGGCGAGTAGAACAACAGCAGCATCGCGGTCGATGCGGCAGCGGCCACGACCATCAGCCCGGCCCACCAGTCGGTCGGGACCAGGAGCCCCACGGTGGCAAGCGCAGCCAGGAGGCTGAGCACGAAGGTCGCGGCCATGGCCGCGATGCCGACGCCGCGGACGAGGCCGGTGTCCAGGCCCGCGCGACGGGCCAGCCAGGAGCGCTCGAAGTCGAAGGGATACTCGCTGACGCCGGCGTAGTCGCCGCCCCGCTCCGGCTTGGGGAAGACGAACATCAGGTGCACCCAGCCATGGGCGAACACGAGCACGGCCAGCAACCAGGGGCCCAGGCCGATGTCGTTGAGCAGCAGGAGCCACACGACGAGGGCGATGACCGCGACCGCGACGGCGAGCGGGGCGAGGGCGCGCTCGAGGCTCAT
>JBFLKP010000207.1:0-19150 GCA_040883225.1 Candidatus Limnocylindrales bacterium
CTCAACACCAACGGCTACGGGCCGTACGTGGTGGAAGGAGCGGCGAACCGGCGCGGTGCCATGCGCAAGGCCGCCAAGGCCATCCGGGTGACCGGCAAGCCGGTGGGCCTGGTGGTCTGGCGCGGCGCGCATTCGTGGGTCATGTCGGGCTTCACGGCCACGGCCGATCCAGCCTACGACAACGGCTTTCGGGTGAAGGCGGCCTATATCCAGGACACCTGGTACCCGTACGTGAGCACGATCTGGGGCGCTTCCAACCCGCCCGACACGCTGGTGCCGGTGGCGAGGCTGAAGGAGGACTACCTGCCCTACCAGCGGCCGCGCGCCAGGTATCCCAAACGCGACGGCAAGTTCATGCTCATCCTGCCGGTGCTACCGAGGAACACCGTCGCTCGCTGAACGGGCCCGAACCGGGCGTCCCGCGCGCCGGCCGCATCACTCCCCCGTCGGCTTCGCTCGCAGCACGCTGGGGAGCTCCTTCTCGGCCTCCTCTGGCTTGGCTGCTTCCACCTCGCCGGACGCGTACAGCTCCCTGGCACGGTCCATCCACTCGTGGATCTTGCGGTTGACCTCCGGGGCGCCCACGAGGTCCACCGTCTGGTCCTGCGTGGCGAAGGCCGCCGGATACATCACGAAGGCCTTGGTCTGGAGGCCGCCGAGCCCGCCATGGGAGCCGACCTGGTGCTCGAAGGGCGCGACCTCCTCGGTGGAGGGGTCGTACATGCTGATGACGAAGATGTCGCCGATGTGCTGGTAGGAGTCCAGCTCGCGCAGGTTCTGCGGCGTGTGCTCGCTGTACCAGCGCAGCGGGTCCTCGCCCTCGATCTCGTCGGTCTCGAGGTTGCGCATACCGTCGCGGCTGATGACCAGGGGGCCGTGCTCCTCCGAGCGCACCATGACGAAGCCGATGCCCTCGTGACGGACGAGGCCTGGCAGCAGCTCCGGGTGCAGCTTGGCGATGCCCTCGAGGCTGAGTCGCTCCCTGACCTCGGTGAAGTAGATGTTGGCGAGGTTGCCGGACGCGGCCACGACCAGGTCGGGGATCTCGTCCTCGTCCGAGCCGCTCCGCTTCTGCTCCGCGCCCTTGTGCGCGCCCTCCGTTTCGCCGACGGAGACCCAGCCATCCTCGGATTCGCTGCGCAGCGCTCGGCTGACGAGCCGGCCGGTGGCCCCCGGGGTCCGCGTGGCCTCGGTCAGGAAGGTGTTGATGGGTCCCCAGCCCTCGACGTCGTTGGAGGCGTCCAGCGAGGACACATCGCCCTCCATCAGCGATCGGATGAGCTCCTCGAGGCCGATGCCGTAGCGATCCTCGAAGGGCGCGCCCTGGGTCTGGCCGTGGTCCGAGACGAGGATGAAGTGGTACTCACGGGGCGCATCCTCGGCCGCACGGCTCAGGCTCCGCACCATGCGGTCGACGCGGTCGAGCTGCGCCATCGTCTCGGGTCGCTCGGGGCCGGCGTGGTGGGCGACCTCGTCGTAGCCGAGGTAGTCGGCGTAGATGATGGGCGTGCCGCGGCCCATCTCGCCGATGATGAGGTCGACCACCATGTCGCGCATGATGGTCGTGGTGCTGGCCTTGAGGAAGGGGAAGGGCATGCCCCGGCCGATGCGCGGCTTGACGTCGCGCACGCGCTGACGACGAGCCTGGAAGTACTCCGCGATGACCGCGCCCACGAACTGGGCGAGCCCGCGCGTCAGGTTGTAGGGGTTGTACAGGAACATCGAGAACGACTTCATCTGTAGCCCCTGGCCCGCCTTGGCCAGCTGTGAGTTGGTGGCGATGGCGCGCGTGGCACCACCCGAGACGAGGTTGCTGATGCTGGCGCCACCATCGGCCAGCAGGTCGCGCTCGTTCGAGGCCCGTCGCTCGATCTCGAACGCGTCATCGGGATGGTTGCTCACCATCAGGTAGTTGCGTTCCTTCTCCCACCAACGGAACGCCGGGATGCCCGGCTGCACGCCGTGCAGGATGCCCACCTGGCCGGCGCTCGTCATCGAGGGCGCCAGCGCTTCGTACTTGCCCAGTCGATGGGTGCCGCTCGCGAGCCAGTCGTTGAGGAAGGGCATGTAGCCGGTGCGCAGGGCGTCGCGCAGGATGGGCTCGGCCAAGCCGTCGATCTGGAGGATGACGAAGCCCGGTCCCGGGCGGTCGTCGACGTCGCCCGAGGCGCGAGCCATGCGTTTCATCGAGTGGCGGAAGAACGACTCGTCCTCGTCGAGCCCGATGATGGCCACGAGCACGGTGTTGATGGCCGCGATGAGCACCGAGGCGATGAAGGCGGGGATGAAGCCGTCGATCTCGATACCGGGCACGACCTCGCCGGCCAACCACAGCGTCAGCCCCATGAAGACGAAGGTCAAGACGCCGGTGACGATGACGCTGTTGATGCCCAGCGCCACGAACACCACCGGGCGCAGCACGAAGGTGATGCCACCGGACACGATGGTGACCGCCGCAGCCACGGCGACGTTGCCCCAGAGGTCGCCCGTGAAGCGGATGCTGTTCATGAAGTAGGCCACGACCAGCAGGGCGATGATGTTGGCGACGAGGACCGCCAGTCCGCGCATGACGAGGTGGCGCTTCCCCCGCGGCCAGTTCATGACCGTGTCGTACTCGTCCTTCCACACGGCCGCGATGCGATGGAGCAGCCCCGGACGCTGCGGGTGGGTCCCGAGCCGCTTCTCGAACTCGGTGAGGTTCTCCTCCGCTGCCGGCGGCTCGGCTGGCTCCGTGGCAGGAGGCTCGTTCGGCGCGGTCTGGCTGCTCATGCGCGACAGTATGGTCTGCTGCGCAGGCTCCGTGCAACGCGGATCCGGCCCCGCAGCGGCGGAACACCGGCCCCTCCACGACGGCCCGTAGACCGAGGCAGGTCAGAGCCGCTAGGCTAGCCTCCACCGATGGACCTGCTGAGCGAGATCATCGCCTGGGTGACCGGCCTGATCGACTCGCTCGCCGAGATCGTCACCGACGACCCCATCACCTATGTGGTCATCTTTGCGATGGCGGCGATCGACGTCATCGCCCCGATCGTTCCTGCCGAGGCCACGGTCACGGCGGCGGCCGTGCTCGCCGGCCAGGGCAAGATCAACATCGTGTGGGTCATGGTCGCCGCCGGACTCGGTGCCTTCGTCGGCGACAACGTGGCCTACTGGATCGGCCGGGCCGCCGGCCGCCCGCTCGTGGAAAAGGTCCTGCGCGGCAACACCGGGCAGCTCGACAAGGTGCAGGAGCAGTTCGACAAACGCGGCGGCGTCTTCATCATCATCGGTCGCTTCGTGCCCGGAGGCCGCACGGCCGTGGCGGTAGGCGCGGGCATCCTCCACTTCAAGTGGCTCCACTTCATCCTCTATGACGCCCTGGCCGCGACGATCTGGGCCTTCCAGGCGGCGCTGCCCGGCTTCATCGGTGGCAGCCTCATCCAGGACCGGCCGTGGCTGGCGATGATCTTCGGCTTCGCCCTCTCGGCCATCATGGCCGGCGGCATCGCGCTCTTGCAGCGCTGGTGGGACCGGCGCAGACAGGTCGAGGTGGAGGTGCCCATCAAGCCCGCGGTGCTGGGCATCGGTGGCGTCGACGCCCAGATCGAGGGCCCGGCCGAGACGAGCGGCGGAGACGGCGGCCCGGCTGCGCCCGCCGCCGATGGTGACGTGGCGGATGAGCGATCCGCCGCGGGCGGACCGCCCGCGGCGACCACCGAGCCGGACTGATCAGCGGCGGGGCCGGATCTCGCCGGGCTCGTCGACCGTGCCCTCCGGACGCTGGCTGGCCAGCGTGCTGACGACGATGGCCATGCCCATTCCGATCCAGGCTACGACCGAGGCCCAGAGCACGCTGTAGTCGCCGATGTACAGCAGGTCGCCCACGCGCGACCCGATGGCCTGGCCCACCAACGCACCCAGGACACCTCCGACGAGCACGGCCGGGATGTGCCAGCCGAGATTGCCGCGCACGAAGAGGTAGATGCAGGTGTGGAAGGCGCCCACGAACAACGAGAGCACGAAGGCCGGCTCGAGCACGAAGGTGGCCAGACCGCCATCCATGCCGCTGTTCCCTAGGCGGCCGCGAGCTGTTCGATGCGCCCGCCGCCGATGACCGCGTCCTCGTCGTCGTAGAAGACCGCGGCCTGCCCCGGCGCCGGCGCCCATGCAGCCTCGTCGAGCTCCACCGTCCAGGCGCCCGGGTCACTGGCGGGGCGAACCTCGCCGGCCACCGGCTCGGCGCGGTGCCGGATGCGAACGCGCGCCCGGAAGGCGCCGGCGGGCGCGGCCTCGATGAAGGAGACCTCGCTGACCCCGAAGCGGCGGCGGTAGAGGTCCTCGCGCCGGCCCAGTGTGACGAGGTTGGACGCCGGGTCGATGCCGGCGACGTACTGGCGTTCGCCCAGGGCGACCCCCAGGCCCGAGCGCTGTCCCACGGTGTAGGCCGCCGCACCGGCATGCTCGCCCACCTTCTGGCCATCCGCGTCCACCAGCGGTCCGGGCGTGGGCTGCCAACCGGTGCGCTGCTGCAGCTCGTCACGGTAGTCGCCCTCACGCACGAAGCAGATCTCCTGGCTCTCGGGTTTGTCGGCCGTGACCAGCCCGTGCCGGCGAGCGACCTCGCGGACCTCCGGCTTCGTGAGCTCGCCGAGCGGGAAGCGCGTGTGCGCTAGCTGCGTCTGGCTGAGCCCGTAGAGGAAGTACGTCTGATCCTTCTGCTCGTCGCGGCCGGCCGCGAGGCGGTACCGAGTGCCGCCGGGGGCATCGGGGTCCGGCGTCTCCAGCACCCGCGCGTAGTGACCGGTGGCCACCGCCTCACAGCCATAGAGATGCCGCGCCCGCCCGAGCAGCGCACCGAACTTGACGAGCGAGTTGCATTCCACGCAGGGACTGGGCGTGCGGCCGTCGAGATAGGCTGCGAAGAACGGCTCCATCACCCCGGCCGCGAACTCACGCTCGAGGTTGAGCACGTAGAACGGGATGCCCAGCTGCCCGGCCACGCGTCGAGCGTCCTCGGCCGCATCGAGCGAGCAGCACGAGCGGTTGCTGGCGCTGTACGCATCGGCCGCATCGTGGAGTCGCATCCAGACGCCGACCACCTCGTGGCCCTCGTCCACGAGCAGGGCCGCCGCGGCCGAGGAATCGACCCCGCCGGACATGGCCGCGAGGATGCGCTGACGCGTCATGCCGCCGGCTCCCCGGCCCCGTTCTCGAGCCGAGCCGCGCCATCGCGCAGGCGGGCCACGATCGGCGGCAGCGCGTAGCGGACCGCGTCGACGTCGTCGTCGGTGCTGGTGCGGCCCAGCGACAGACGCAGCGCGCCCCTGGCCTCGGCCGGGGGGTAGCCCATCGCGGTGAGCACATGCGACGGCTCGGTCGAGCCGCTGGTGCAGGCGCTGCCGGTGGAGCAGGCGATGCCCTGGAGGTCGAGGCCGATGACGATGTCGTCGCCGGCGACGTCGCGCACGATGACCGAGAGCGAGTTCGGCAGCCGGTCGACGGGGTGGCCCGTCAACTCCACGCCGTCGAGGTCGAGCACGGAGCGGGCCAGGCGGTCGCGGCGCTCGGCCACCGCTGGGGCCACGCGGTCGCGTTCGGCCGCGGCCAGCTCGAAGGCCGCGGCCATGCCCACGGCGCCCGCCACGTTCTCGGTCCCGGCGCGACGGTAGCGTTCCTGCGCGCCACCGTGCAGCTGCGGCAGGATGGCCGTGCCGCGCCGGATCCAGAGTGCGCCGACGCCCTTGGGTCCCTCGACCTTGTGTGCGGCCAGCGAGACCAGATCCGCGCCCATGGCCTCGACGTCGAGCGGCAGCCAGGCCGCGGCCTGGACCGCGTCTACATGCACCAGGGCACGCGAGCCGGTGCGCACGCGAGAGATGAGCTCGGCCAGCGGCTGGATGGTGCCGACCTCGTTGTTGGCCCAGCCCAGGCTGACGAGCGTGGTCTTGTCCGTGAGCGCTGCGGTGAGGTCGTCGGGGTCGACCCGGCCGTAGCGGTCGACGGGCAGTCGCGTGACCTCGAAGCCGTACTTCTCGAGGAGCAGGCACGACTCGAGGACGGCCTTGTGCTCCACCGCGGCCGTGACGAGACGGTGGCCCTGGGCCTTGCCCGCCCAGGCCGCGCCCTTGAGCGCGAGGTTGATGGCCTCCGTGCCGCCGCCGGTGAAGACCAGCGCGCGGGGCTCTGCGCCGATGGCTGCAGCGACTCGCTCGTGCGCCTCGTCGAGCGCGGCGCGAGCGCTCCGGCCCGGCCCGTGCGGCGAGGACGGGTTGGCCTGCACGCCTTGGAGGTGCGGCAGCATCTGCTCCAGCACTTCCGCACGCAGCGGGGCGGAGGCGGCGTGGTCGAGGTAGACGGTCACGGAGCTGATGATACGGCGGGTGTCAGGAGGCCCCCGCGGCCTCCTGCTGCCTAGCGCGCCGCAGGTCCTCCTCGCGGCCGCGCTCGCGCCGGCGATCGTGGACCGAGAGGAGTCGCTTGCGTAGGCGGATGGACCGCGGCGTCACCTCCACCAGCTCGTCGGCGGCGATGAACTCGATGGCCGACTCCAGCGTCATCGGCGGCGGCGGCGTGAGGCGCAGGGCCTCGTCGTGGCTGTGGGTGCGGATGTTGGTGAGCTTCTTCTCCTTGGTAGGGTTCACGTCCATGTCACCCGGGCGCGAGTTCTCGCCCACGATCATGCCCTCGTAGACCGTCACGCCCGAGCCGATGAGGAGCGTCGAGCGGTCCTGCAGGTTGAAGAGGGCGTAGGCGTTGGAGGTGCCCGCGCGGTCGGACACGAGCACGCCGCTGGTGCGGTGCTCGACCTCGCCGGCCCAGGGCCCGTAGCCCTCGCCGATCTGGTGCATCAGGCCCGTGCCGCGGGTCTCGGTCAGGAACTGCCCGCGGTAGCCCACGAGACCGCGCGTGGGCATGACCGCCTCGATGCGCGTGCGCCCGTCGGCGTCGGTGGTCATCTGCTCGACACGCGCACGGCGGCCGGCCAGCGAGCCCGTGACGGTGCCGATGTGGTCGGGCGGGATGTCGATGGTGACGCGCTCGTAGGGCTCGTGGATCTCCTCCCCCACCCGATGCAGCAGCACCTCCGGGCGCGAGACCTGCAGCTCGAAGCCCTCCCGGCGCATCTGCTCGATGAGCACCGCCAGCTGGAGCTCGCCGCGGCCTCGGACCTCGAAGGTCTCGGCTGACTCGGTGGGCCGGAACTCGATGCTCACGTTGCCCAGCACCTCGCGCTCGAGGCGTGCGCGGATCTGTCGCGAGGTGAGGTACTTGCCCTCCCGACCAGAGAGCGGCGAGGTGTTGACGCCGAAGGTCATGCGCAGCGTCGGCTCGTCGACCGTCAGCCGTGGCAGCGGACGGGGATCGGCCGGCTCGGTGATGGTGTCACCGATGGTGATCTCGGGCAGACCCGCCACGGCCACGATGTCACCCGGGCCGGCCTCGCGAACCTCCACGAGCTCGATGCCCTGGGCATGCGTCAGCGAGGTCACCGAGCCATCGAGGCGGACCACCCGTCCCGGCTCGACCGAGCCGTCGGGCGTTTCCTCCTCCTCGCGCAGGACCGTGATGCGCTGGCCCATGCGCACGTGTCCGTTGCGGATCCGGCCGATGGCCATGCGACCCACGTAGTCATTGGCCGCGAGGTTCGTGACCAGCAGCTGCAGCGGGTGATCGGGCGTGTAGGTGGGCGGCGGCGTGTGCTCGACGAGCAGGTCCATCAACGGCCGCAGGTCCTGTCCCGGCTGGCCAAGGTCCATCGTGGCCGTGCCGGCCCGGGCGTTGGTGTAGACGATGGGGAACTCGATCTGGTGCTCGTCCGCGCCGAGGTCCATGAACAGCTCGTAGACCTCGTCCACCACCGCACCCGCACGGGCGTCGCCGCGGTCGATCTTGTTGATGGCCACGATGACCGGCAGGCGCCGCTCCATGGCCTTGGCCAGCACGTAGCGCGTCTGCGGCAGCGGGCCTTCGGCCGCATCGACGAGGAGCAGCACCGAGTCGACCATCAGCAAGCTGCGCTCGACCTCGCCGCCGAAGTCGGCGTGACCGGGCGTATCGACGATGTTGAGCCGGATGCCCCCGTAGGTGATGCCGGTCTGCTTGGCCAGGATGGTGATGCCGCGCTCGCGCTCCAGGTCCATCGAATCCATCACCCGGTCGGCGACGACCTGGTCCTCGCGGAACGCGCCCGACTGGCGCAGCATGGCGTCGACGAGGGTGGTCTTGCCGTGGTCGACGTGGGCCACGATGGCGATGTCGCGCATATCCGCGCGGACGGCGTGGGCGGGCACGGTGGGGGAAGGGGTCGTGGTCATGGGGAACCAGATTGTCGCACGCACGCAGGATTCGGCCATCGCTGCGCGGGCGCACGCCAGCAGCTCGCTCGCGAAACCTGACGCGCGCCGGGCGAAGGCACGTATGCTGACGCGGTGAGAGTCCGCGAACCTGTCGCCCGCCCCCTCGACATCGTCGCCGTGGAGCTGCTGCTCACGACGTCACAGGCGTTCCTCGCGGGCGTCCTTCTGTACCTGGCCGTGGGCTTCTGGGAGGACGCCGGCGTCGGCCTCGCGCCGCAAGCCGCCGTGCTCGCCCTCCTCGGTCTTGGTGTGGCCGGCGCGTGGCTCTTCTGGCTGGTCGGTGGCGTCGGCTGGCCGATGGCCGCCTTCGCTGCGCCTGCGGGCCTGTTCCTGGCCTTCGTGCTCGTGATGGACTGGTCGGTGGAGGCCTTCGACGTCGGCGGCGCGCCGCTGCTGCTGGCCACGGCCTCCGCGGTGTTCGGCGTCATCGCGGGCGTCTTCCTCGACTCGCCACGCCGTTGGCGCTGGGACCAGCGCGAGAAGCTGCGTCCGGGGACGAAGGTGCCGCGCGTCTCGCCGGCCACGCAGGCGCTCGTGGCCCAGGTCCCGCGTTCCTTGCCCAAGCGCGAAGCGGAGCCCGAGGAGGTCAGTGAGCTGGCCGCCCGCATCGGGGCCTCCGTACCCTTGCCGCCCACGTCCTCGGGCACCGGGACGGACCGGCCCGGGCTGGCCGGAGACGAGTCCGCCGGCGATGTGCCGGCGGCGGAGCCTCGCTCCGAGCTGGCCGATGCCCCGGAGGTCCCGGGCACCCCACTCGACGTGCCCGAGGCGCCGGAGCCGGTGCTGCCCACGGCCCGGCTGGGACGCGGCCTTGCCGGAACGCCCAGCGATGCTGATGATGGAGAGGACGATGATGCGATCGATCTACCCACGATGATCGAGCCCAAGGCGCAGCGCTCTCCCTGGGCCTGGGCCGCTCCGCCCGAGTGGAACCGCGACGAGGACGACGAGGACCGCTCGTCGGGCGGCACATGACCGTCGGCGCGGTCATCGTTCCGGACGGCGTCCGAGAGGCCCTCGCCGATGCCACCGGCCGCACGGCGATCCGGCGCATCGTCGATGCGGCCTGGGCCGGCGGCGCCATGCCCATCATCGTCGTGGCTGCCGATCCCGACGGCCGGATCGCGAACGCGCTCGAGGGCTCGCCCGCAGCGGTGGTCGACCCCGGTCGAGCCTCCGGCACGCAGACCTACCGGGCCGGCGCCGAAGCGGCGCATGCGGCGGTGCAGGAGACCACCGCGGTGCTGTTGTGGCCCGGGCGCATGACGTGGGCCGATCCAGAGACGGTGACCTCGCTCATCGAGGCCCACGGCCGCGAGGGCGGGGTGGTGACCCGGCCGCGGCGGGCGGGTGAGTCGGGTTGGCCCGTGCTGCTGCCGGTCGAGCTGGTGGACTCGGTGTTGAGCGCGCCCGGCGGCGACATCGCGGACGCGATCGCCGACGCCGAGGTCAACGCGGTGGAGCTGGGCGATCCCGGCTCGGTGCTGGGCTCGGAGGTCCCGCTCGATGAGCTGCCCGACTACGCGGGCCCGCCCGAGCCGGTGGGCGGACCGCCGCCCGAGTGGGGCGCGGCCGCGGCCGACACCCCGGAGCCGGAGCTGGGCGCGTAGGCCCGCGCTGCGTCTGCCGTGGGCGACGGCCGATACAATGGCCGTACCAGCAACGATAGGGGGTTCACATGAGTGTCCCGACGACCCGGACCGACATCCGAAGTGCTGCCCGCGACAACGACGCGTTCCGTCGCGAGATCGAAACCGGCCGATACGAGCAAGTCGTGGTGATGGCGATCCCGCCCGGCGAGGCCATCGGCGAAGAGGTCCACCCCAACACCGACCAGATGCTCATCTTCGTCGATGGTCAGGGCGAGGCCCGGATCGACGGCGAAGCGTCACCTGTCGCAGCCGATGACCTGGTCTTCGTACATGCGGGGATGCGCCACGACTTCGTCAACACCGGAGACGTGACCCTGCGCCTCATCAGCGTCTATTCGCCGCCCGAGCACGAGGCCGGCACGGTCCACCAGACCAGGGCGGAGGCCGACGCGGCCGAGGAGCACTAACAGGAGCGCCCCGCCCGATGGCCCCGGCGGGGCGGAGGGCGCAGCTGGCGTCAGTCCGAGCTCCGATCGCGTCCTATTCGGGGCTGGAGCATCAGGCCCAGCTCGGCCAGCTGGTCGGCGTGCACCGGCGAGGGTGCGTCGAGCATGAGGTCCGAGCCTGAGGAGGTCTTGGGGAAGGCCATGACCTCGCGGATGTTCGATTGGTCGGTCAGCAGGGCGATCCAGCGGTCGACCCCCAGCGCGATACCACCGTGTGGCGGTGCGCCGTACTCGAAGGCCTCGAGGATGCCGCTGAACTGCTCCTCCTGGGCCTCGAGGTCGTGGCCCATGAGCGAGAACGACTTCGAGAGCATCTCGCGAGTGTGGAAGCGAACGGAGCCGCCGCCGAGCTCCCAGCCGTTGAGCGCGATGTCGTACTGCTGGGCGCGGGCGCGCCCGGCCGGGTCCTCCGGGCTGGCCACGGCCGGGTCACCCGAGTTGGTCGTGAGCAGCGCCTCGTCCTCCGGCAGCACCGCGCTGAAGGGGTTGTGCGTGGCGTCCCAGCGGGCGTTGTCCTCGTCCCAGTGGTACATCGGGAACTGGTAGACCCAGACGTAGCTGAGCACCGAGCGATCGTACATCTCGTGGCGATCCGCCAGCTCCACGCGCAGCGTGCCTAGCACCTCCTGGGCGGTGATGTCCCTGTCGGCCACGATGAGCACGAGGTCACCGGGTCCCGCGCCGGCCGCGGCGGCCAGGCGATGGGCCATCTCCTCGCCCACGACCTTGACGATCGAACCACGGATGCCGCCCTCGCCATCGAGCGCGAGCCACACCAGCCCGCTCGCGCCGGCCTTCCTGGCCAGCTCGGTCAGCTCGTCGATCTGCTTGCGGGCGAGGCCGCCGAGCCCCGGTGCGGCGAGGCCGACGACGCGGCCGCCCGCATCGAGCACGGACTCGAAGACGCGGAAGCCCGAGGCCGCGGCGAGGTCGCCAAGGTCGCGCAGCTCCATGCCGTAGCGCACGTCGGGCTTGTCCGAGCCGAAGCGGTCGATGGCCTCGCGAAAGCTGAAGCGCGGGAAGGGGTCGTTGAGCAGCGGGCGATCGGGCCTCACGGCCTTGGTCACCGCGAGGCACATCTCCTCGACCCAGGCCATCACGTCGGTGTCGTCGACGAAGCTCATCTCCAGGTCGAGCTGGGTGAACTCGGGCTGGCGGTCTCCGCGCAAGTCCTCGTCGCGCAGGCACCGCGCGATCTGGTAGTAGCGGTCGAAGCCACTGACCATGAGCAGCTGCTTCATCTGCTGCGGGCTCTGCGGCAGGGCGTAGACGGAGCCCGGCTGCAGGCGTGAGGGCACCACGAAGTCGCGCGCGCCTTCGGGCGTGGACTTGATGAGCAGGGGCGTCTCGATCTCCACGAAGCCGGCTGCGTCGTGGGCGTCGCGGATGGCCTTGACCATGCGGCTCCGGGCGACGATGCGGCGCTGCAGCGGCCCGCGGCGAAGGTCGAGGTAGCGATACTTCAACCTGATCGACTCGTCGACCTCGGCTGCAGGATCGTTGATCACGAAGGGCGGGGTCTTGGCCGTGGCCAGGATCTCGATCTCCGTCGCTCGGAGCTCCACGTCGCCGGTGTCGAGCTTGTCGTTCTCCATGCCTGCAAGCCGCTTGGTGATGGTGCCGCTGACCCGCACGACGCACTCCGGCCGGACCTGCTCCGCGATGGCATGGGCCTCGGGCGAGTCGGCATTGTCGATGACGACCTGGGTGATGCCGTAGCGGTCACGCAGGTCAAGGAAGATGAGCTGGCCGAGGTCACGGCGGCGATTGACCCAGCCAGCCAGGGTGGCCGGCTTGCCGACCTCCTCGAGGCGGGCGTCGGCACAGGTCAGGTCTCGGTAGGAAGTGGGTCTCACGGGGCGAAGTCACATAGCGCGGAGGGACGGGTTGGCCTCTGAGCGTAGCGGACCGCGCGCCTCCGAGTGTCGCCGGGCTCGCGTCGCGCTGGGATGGCCCCGTCGAGGATGGCCCGCCCGGACACGTCGGGGCGCCCGTGGTCAAGGTCGCTGCGACACCCTAGTGCGGCCGACCGGCGCGAGGGCGTACGGATCCGAGCAGCACGCCGCCGAGGATGAGGGCCACGCCCAGCAGCTGCGGGGGTGAGGGTGACTCCGCCAGCACGACCATGGCGATGACCGTCGCGAGCACCGGCTGGATGAGCAGGATGAGCGAGGTCGTGGCTGCCGGCAGCCGTGGCAGGGCCGTGGCGATCATGACCGGCCCACCGACCTGCGCCGTGAGCGCCAGCAGCAGCAGCCAGGCGTGGGTCGGTAGCGAGGGAACGGCATCGAAGTCCCCCACGATGAGCCCGGCCGCGAGCGCTGTCAGCCCACAGGTGATGGTGGCGTCGAAGATCGGTCCAGCGGCACGCTGCCGGTCGCGGCCCTTGCGCAGGAGCAGCAGGTAGCCGGCGTAGCAGACCGCCGTGAGGATGGCCAGGACCGAGCCGAGCAGCGGATCCTTGCCATAGGGCTCCGCATCGAGCAGCCCGCTGATGAAGACCACGCCCGCCAGCGCGATGGGTACCGCCAGGACCTGCGCGAGGCCCGGTCGCTCGCCCCAGATGAGCCAGGCCGCGACGGTGACGATGACGACCTGCAGGTTGACCAGCACCGTCGCGAGGCCGGCGCCCATGAGCAGGATGGCGTGATGGAACAGCAGCAGGTCGCCGGCGAAGAAGACGCCGGCCACCAGCGCCCAGACACGGGCACGGGCGGTCCGGGAGCCGAAGGCCGCGTCCTCGCGACGCATCAGCCACCACAGCAGTGGCAGGGCGTAGAGGCAGCGGAAGAAGGTGGCCGTGCTGGGCGAGGCCTCCGAGAGCACGAACAGGATGCCCGCGGTCGAGATGCCGACCGCGGCCGTGACCGCGGCCGTCCGGGGGTAGCCGTCGAACGCCCGGAGCGGACGCTGCCGGGCCGCATCGGCCTGCGGCCCGGCGGTCACCGCCAGGCGCCGCGGAGTCGCTCGCGCCAGTCGCGTATCCGGTTCCAGGTGGGGTCGATGACTACGTCGAAGGTGCCCGGGTGACGGAGCGGTGCACCCCCGAACCGCCGCTTGAAGACGCTGAAGCCTTCCCACGCATGGTCGACGGAGTCGTCATCGGGCTCGCGGACGCCCCACAGGTCGAGGCTCGCCGTGCCGCTCTCGCGCAGCGCGCGTTGCAGCTCGGCCATGGCCGCGTACGGGCCGCGCCTGCGGCCCAGCTCCTTGTCACGGGTCGATGCCGCGTAGAGGTAGTAGGCGCGGTCGCCGGTGCGCGGTGCGATAGCACCGGCCAGCGGCGTGCCCTCCCACTCCGCGAGGGCCAGGAACCAGTCGTCGCGAGCAGCCAGCGGCTCCGCGAGGCGGCCCAGGAACTCACGGCTGCGGATGCGGAACCCCTGCCGCTCGGACGTCTCGGCGAGCAGCGCGTGGAAGGCGTCGAGCGCGGCCGGGTCTCCGCGGCGATCGACGGTCACGGTCGTGCCCTCGCGCCCGGCTCGGCGCCATTCGGCACGGGCGTCCTTGCCCCAGCCGGCGACGGGGTCATCGCCGTCAAGCAGGTCGATGACCCGCGTCGTGGGCGCCTGCAGGTCGTGAGCGGCGGGCTGTCCGGTCGAGCGCAAGACGCGCCCGACGGCCGCGTCCGCGGCGGCATCTCCGGTGCCCCGCGGGTCGAGCTTCAGGACGATGCCCCGGCGTTCGCGAGCGTGGGCCTTGAGCCCCGTGAGCAGCCGTGCCAGGACCTCCGCCGCATCGTCGCCCTGGCGATCCCACAGTGGTCCGTGCGGCACGTACAGGATCGTGCGCCCGAAGGACGTGGCGCGGTCCAGGACCTGTGCCAGGCCGCGGATGTGACCGCCGCCGTCGACCACCATCAGCCGGCTCCAGTGCTCGCCGGGCTCCCCTGCTCCGGCCTCACCCCAGGCCCAGGACTGAAGCACGTCGGCTTCGGCTCGCGAGCCCACGAACGCCGTCCAGTCGGCGCGGTCCGCGTCGGTGGCCTCGCGCAGGGTCAGGGTCATGGTCGCGTGCCCGCGTTCAGCCGTCGTCGCCGTGGCGGTGTTGCGCCTGGGCCCGGGAGAGGTCGCGTGAGAGCTCGGTCACGTCGACCTGCCGTTGTGTCCCGGCCATGAGATCCCTGACCTGCACGTGGCCCGACTCCAGCTCGTCACCGCAGATGACCGCGAAGTGGGCGCCAGCCTTGGCGGCTCCGTCGAGCTGCTTGCCCAGCCGTCGGGCGCTGAGATCGGGGCGCGCGGCGAGGCCGGCACCGCGGAGCTCGGTGGCCAGTTGCAGACGAACGACGGTGTCCGCGGGGTCGGCGCTGACGACCACGACCACCGGCTTCCATGGCTCGGCGGCCGGCGTCGCCTTCTGCTCCTCGAGCGCCAGCGCGACCCGGTCGAGGCCGATGCCGAAGCCGATACCGGGCGTGGCCATGCCGCCCAGCAGCTCCACCAGGCCGTCGTAGCGACCGCCGCCGCCGAGCGCCTGCTGCTGGCCCTCCGCCCCGGCTCGGTAGAACTCGAAGGCGGTGCGGGTGTAGTAGTCGAGGCCACGCACGAGCGTGGGCTCGAGGCGCGGCTCGATGGACACGCCTTCGAGGTGTGCCAGCAGGCCCTCGAAGTGCGCCTGGCACTCCCCGCAGAGGTAGTCGGTGATGAGCGGCGCTTCCGCGATGAGTGGGGCCATGCGCTGGTCCTTCGAATCGAGCAGCCGCAGGGGCGCGTTCTCGAGGCGCGCGCGCTCAAGCTCCGGCAGGTCGGCCCGGCAGCGTCGGAAGTAGTCGCGCAGGGCCTCGACATAGGCCGGACGGCAGGCGGCGTCCCCGATGGAGTTGACCAGCACCTGCACATCGGCCAGGCCGACCTCGCCGAAGAAGGCCACTGCCAGTTCGACGATCTCGGCGTCGATGGCCGGACCGGCGTCGCCGATCGCCTCCACGTCGAACTGCCAGAACTGGCGATAGCGGCCGGCCTGCGGGCGGTCGTAGCGGAACATCGGCCCGGTCATCGTCAGCTTCACCGGTTGTGGCCAGGTGCGCATGCCGTGCTGGACGTAGGCGCGGCAGATGCCGGCCGTGGGCTCGGGTCGGAGGGCCCAGCGCTCGCGCTCGGACTCGCCTCGGCCGGCCTGGACGCGGAAGAGCTCCTTCTCGACGACATCGGTGACCTCGCCGACGCCACGCTCGTAGACGGCCGAGCCCTCGAACATCGGTGTCTCGATGGGCGCGTAGCCATAGCGCATGGCGAGCGAGCGCGCCGTCTCCTCGAGGCGCAGGAAGACCGCGCGGTCAGGAGGAAGCAGGTCGCGCGTGCCACGGGGGGCCTGGAACTTGGGCATACCCCGCGAGTCTAGCGGCGCCGCCGGCGCTCCGACAGCGCGCCGGCTCAGGTCCGGTCGCGCTGGACGGAGTAGACGTCCTTGAGCTGCTCGAGGTGGGCCATGACCCTCGAGAGCTGGGCCACCGACGAGACCTCGAGCGTGGCCTGGACCGTGGCACGGTGATCCTTGTGCACGTTGACCGAGGCGGCCACGATGTTGATCCTGTCCTCGGCCATGACGTTGCTGATCTCCGAGAGCAGGCCGGTACGGTCGTAGGCCTCGATGAGGATGGCGATGGGGTAGGTCTGCTGCGCGGCCGTCTCCCACTCGACCTCGATGAGTCGCTCCACCGCGCGCTCGTTGACGACGGTGGGACAGGTGGCGAGGTGCACGGTGACGCCACGACCGCGGGTGATGAAGCCGATGATGGGATCACCCGGTATGGGATGGCAACACTTGCTGAAGCGGACCAGCAGGTCTCCCACGCCGCGGACGCGGACGCCGCCGGGCTGCCGCGGGGGCGGCGCCACCTGGGGCAGCTGGACCTCGTCGATGTCGTCGCTGACGCCGAGCTTGGAGACCACCTGCTGCGCGCCGATCTGGCCATAGCCGACGGCCGCGAAGAAGTCGTCGAGGGACTTGAGGTTGTGGTGATCGACGAGCTCATCGAGCTTGTCGTGGGGCACCTTGTCCAGCGAGGTGCGGGCCAGGCGGTGCAGCTCCCGATCGAGCACCTGCTTGCCGTGGGCGATGTTCTCGTCGCGCTCCTGGTGCTTGAACCACTGGCGGATCTTCTCGCGGGCGTGGCGGGTGGTGACGATGTTGAGCCAGTCGCGCGAGGGGCCGTGGGCCGACTTGGTCGTGACGATCTCGACGATGTCGCCGTTCTTCAGCTTGTAGTCGAGGGGCACGAGGCGGTTGTTGACCTTGGCCCCGATGCAGGCGTGGCCGACCTCGGTGTGGATGCGGTAGGCGAAGTCCAGCGGGGTCGCGCCGGCGGGCATGTCCTTGACGTCACCGCGCGGGGTGAAGACGAAGACCTGGTCCTGGAAGATGTCGAGCTTGACGCCCTCGATGAACTCGGTCGCGTCGCTGACGTCCTGCTGCCACTCCATGAGCTGGCGGACCCAGGCCAGCTTGGCGTCGTAGGCGCGGTCCGAGCGTGAGCCGTCCTTGTAGCGCCAGTGCGCGGCGATGCCGACCTCGCTGATGCTGTGCATCTCCTGGGAGCGGATCTGCACCTCGAGGGGCTTGCCGTCGAGCGCGACGACCGCGGTGTGGAGGCTCTGGTAGCCGTTGTTCTTGGGCATCGCGATGTAGTCATCGAACTGGCCCGGGATGGGTCGCCAGAGGGAATGCACGACGCCCAGCGCCGCATAGCACTCGCGCACGTCTGCCACCAGCACGCGCAGCGCGTGCACGTCGTAGATCTCGCCGAACTCGGCGCGCTTGCGCTGCATCTTCTTGTAGATGCTGAAGATGTGCTTCGGGCGACCCGAGAGCTCGGCCTCGATGCCGGCCTCGCGGAGTGACTCGTCGAGCACTTCCATGGCTCGCTTGACGTAGGCCTCGCGTGCGCGCCGGTGGCTCTCGAGCTGTCCCGCCAGCTCGCGGTAGGCCTCGGGGTCGATGTACTTGAACGAGAGGTCCTCGAGCTCCCACTTCATCTGCCAGATGCCGAGGCGCTCCGCCAGCGGAGCGTAGATCTCCGCGGTCTGCTTGGCGATGCGCAGCTGCTTCTCCGGCGTCAGGGCCGCGAGCGTGCGCATGTTGTGCAGCCGGTCCGCCAGCTTGATGAGCACGACGCGGATGTCGTCGGCCATGGCCAGGAACATCTTGCGGATGTTCTCCGCCTGCTGCTGCTCGAGGCTGAGGGTGCTGTACTTGCCCAGCTTGGTGACGCCGTCGACGAGGCGGGCGACGTCGGCCCCGAAGCGCTCCTCCACGTCGCCCAGTGAGTACGGGGTGTCCTCGGGCACATCGTGCAGGATGGCGGCGGCCACGGCCACCGGATCGAGGCCCAGCTCCGCCAGGATCCTGGCCACGGCGAGGGGGTGCGAGACATAGGGCTCACCGCTTGCGCGCTGCTGATCGCCATGAGCCTCGAGGGCGAAGGCGAACGACGCGGCGATGGGCGAGAGGTCTGCCTGCGGATAGCGCGCGTGCAGCTCCTGCTCGACCTGCTCGAGCGTGCGCTGCATGCCTGCCGGCGAGAAGTCCTCGACCGGCGTGGGCCGGGCTCGGCGCTTGCCGCGGGCACTTGCGGGCTTGCCCTTGCCCTCCCGTGCGGAGCTCGTCGTGGTGAGGGGGCTGGTCATCGTCGCACGAGTGTACCGAACGGACGATCGAGGCCTACCCGTCGGCGGCGGGGACGGAGGCGGCCGAGAGGGTGCGCACGGCCTCCTCGATGACGGCGGCGTCTCCGGCCAGGACCATCCAGACCACGTCGCCACCGGCGAAGAGATGGAGGGACGGGAAGTCGTCCCGCGCCTCGTCCGAGACGCGGAGCACCTCGCGCCCCGCGACCCTGACCGTGTCCATGGTCGGCCGCTCGGCATCGAGCCCGAGGATGTCGCCCCAGGCTTCGAGGGTGGCCGCCGCATCGATGCCGGCAACGCGATGCGGTTGGATGACGACGACGCTCGCGTCATCGATGCGCACGACGATGTTGGCTGCGGCATAGTCGGCCAGCGACTTGCCGTTGGCCGCGAGCATGGCCTCGAAGGCCGCCCGCTCCTCGTCGTCCATGCGCGAGATCAGCATCTCGCCGGGCGCCACCTGTGCGTTCTCACGGAGCGGCAGCCCCGCGAAGAACTCGGGCACCAGGGCCTCGAGGTCAGCGAGACGGGTGTCGGCGGACGCGACGGGGGACGGCGGGGCCGGCTCGACCGTGGCCTCGGCGTCATCCCGGGCGGAGACGGCCGCCGGCGGCGCCAAGGTCACCACGAGCGCGAGGGCGAGCAAGGGACGAAGCGTCAACGGGGGCTCCTCTGGCTGCGGAGGACGCGAGTGTAGGCCGCGGACGCGATCGGTCCATGACGTTTGTGTAGCGAACGCAATCTCTGCACCACCCGGGCCACACCGCAGGCGGACGGGCTGGGTGTAGGGTCCTTGCTGTGAAGCCGTGGTCACCGGCCCGCCGCGAGAAGGTGCGCCTGCCCTACGTCCTGCTGCCCCTCGCGCTGGGTATCGTCATGTCCTGCACCACCGTCGCCTCGTCGGCCGGCGAGGAGGCCACGTCCCCAGCCTCCCTCGGACCCGTGTCGGTCGCGGCGGAGCTCGGCCCCTCGCCCTCGCCCCTGCCGCAGGCCACACCCGCATCGAGGTCTGCGCCCCGGCTCACGCCTTCGCCCCTGGCGGCCGCGATCTCGCCCTCACCCGCGGTCACGCCGGCCGCAGCCGCGAC
>JBFLKP010000208.1:0-7501 GCA_040883225.1 Candidatus Limnocylindrales bacterium
GCCTCGGTCCACTACATCGAGGGCTGCACCGCCCCCATCTACGCCACCGAGTCGCTGCACGTCGCCGTCGTCGAGGTCATCGCCAAGCCGCGCTCCAAGGTCCGCTACACGACCATCCAGAACTGGTCCAACGACGTCTACAACCTCGTGACCAAGCGTGCCCACGCCTACGAGGACAGCAGGGTCGAGTGGATCGACGCCAACACCGGCTCGCGCAAGACGGTGAAGTACCCCAGCATCTACCTCCGCGGCCGCGGTGCCACCGCGGACATCATCTCCGTCGCCGTCGCGGGTGAGGGCCAGCACCAGGACACGGGGGCCAAGGCCGTCCACCTCGCGCCTGACACTCGCAGCCGCATCGTCAGCAAGTCCGTGAGCAAGGACAACGGTCGCGGCACATACCGCGGCCAGGTCAAGGTCGCGCCCGGCGCCACCAACGCTGTGGCCAGCATTCGCTGTGACGCGCTGCTCCTGAGCGACCGGAGCCGCAGCGACACGTACCCGTACATCGACATCCAGGAGGACGACACCTCGCTCACCCACGAGGCCACGGTGGGCAAGGTCTCCGAGGACCAGGTCTTCTACCTCATGAGCCGCGGGCTCACCGAGAACGAGGCCCAGAACCTCATCGTGCAGGGCTTCCTGGAGGTCTTCACCAAGGAGCTGCCGATGGAGTACGCCATCGAGTTCAACCGCCTCGTGAAGATGGAAATGGAGGGATCGCTCGGGTGACAGTCGCCCCCTTGAACCTGGCCTGGGCCACGCAGACGCACGTCCGGGGCACCTCGAGCGCCCTGGGGGAGCCCGATTGGCTGATCGCCGACCGGCTGGCCGCCCTCGAGAAGGTGGCCGAGCTCCCGGCCGAGCCCAACCAGCTCTACATCACCTACATCGACCTTCGCGCAGTCGACTTCGCCGCGGTCGAGCCCTACCCGCCGACCCCCGCGGCCGAGAGCGCCTCGGAGGCGCAGCTCCCTGCGGGTGCGGCGGCCCTCGTCCACGTGGACGAGCGTGCCGTCGCCTCCTGTGTCCTCTCTGACGAGGCACGGGCAGCCGGACTTGTCGTGAGCACGATCGCCGAGGCGGCGCAGGAGCACCCGGAGCTGCTCAAGGGCATCCTCCAGGACGGGGGCTCGCTGCCGGCCGATGATGCCTTCGGCCAGGTCGCGCGCGCACTGTACTCTCTGGGCCTCTTCATCCACGTGCCCGATGGCGTCGAGCTGCAGGCGCCCATCGTGCTGCGCTGGAGCGCCGGCGCTTCGGGCTTCGGGCTCATCAGCCGCACGGTCATCTCCGTCGGCAAGAACGCCCGGGCCTCGGTCTACGAGGAGCAGGTCGCCTCCGCCGGGGCCACCGCTGAGGCGGGAGCCCGTGCCGACAGCATCTGGTGGGGCACCACGGAGGTCACCGTGGGCGACGGCTCGTCGCTGGCCTTCTCGGCCGAGCAGGACTTCGGACTCTCGACCGCCGCCTTCGTCACCCGCCAAGCGCGGCTGGGTCGGGACGCCACCGTCAACTGGGCCGTGGCCAGCGTGGGCAGCCGCCTCTACCGCAGCCGGCTGGAGAACCTGCTCGAGGGCCGCGGCGCCAACGTCTCCCAGGTGGAGATCCAGTTCGGCGACGGCCGGCAGCTCTTCGACCTCACGTCCTACACGCGCCATCTCGGCGAGGACGGCACCAGCGACCTGCTGAGCAAGGGCGTCTTCACCGACAGGGCTCGCGGCTACATCAAGGGCCTCATCGAGATCCCCCACAGTGGACGCGGCACGGACTCGTTCCTGGGCGAGTTCTCGATGCTGCTCGAGCGCACGGCGCGCTCGGTCACGATCCCCAGTCTGGAGATCGACCAGCCCGATTGCCGTCGGGCCATGCACTCCTCGTCGGTCGGCCCCATCGACGAGACACAGATCTTCTACCTCATGAGCCGCGGGCTCTCCGAGGATGAGGCGCGCAAGGCCATCGTCATGGGCTTCCTCGACCCGGTCGTGGCTCGCATCCCGCTGCCCGAGGCACAGGATCGCCTGCGCGCGCGCCTCGAGCGCAAGTGGCCCGAGGGCGCTGCAGCGACCGAATCGGCCGCGTAACCTACGCCTGCACGCTCGAACACGCCCATAGCGTTCGGGCGAGGCAGGGGTTGCGTGCGCCAATACGCGCGCTAGGCTAAGCGGCATCGACACGGTGTCGTCGCACGTGTCACCAGAGGGAGTGAGTCGCACATGGATATCAACATCACGCTTCAGGGCTTGCTCCTGGGAGCGCTGGCCGTGGCCATCGGCCTGGCCTTCTGCTTCTGGGGCTTCCGCGTCTTCCTCATCCTGCTGCCCATCTGGGGCTTCTTCGCGGGCTTCCTGCTCGGCGCCAACGGCGTGGACTACCTGCTCGGCGATGGCTTCCTGGCCACCACCCTTGGCTGGGTCGTGGGCTTCCTCTTGGGCCTGCTCTTCGCGGTGCTCTCGTACCTCTACTACTGGGTGGCGGTCATCCTGCTCGGCGGTGCGCTGGGGTACCAGCTGACCCTCGGGTTGCTGCACTGGATCGGGTTCGAGGCTGATGGCATCCTGGCCTTCATCCTGGCCATCGGCGGCGGCGCCATCTTCGCGGTCGGCTTCTTCCTGCTGCAGATGCCCGCGGTGCTGGTCATCGTGGCCTCGGCCATCAGCGGCGCGGGAGCGACCGTCGCGGGCGTGGCCATCGCGCTCGGCATCGTCGATCTCGAGAACGCCACCGGCGGCATCTTCGGCCTGCACACGCAGTGGGACTTCGGCTGGATCGGCATCATCGCCGCCATCGCCCTCGCCTTCGCGGGTGCCATCTACCAGACACGGACGATCTCGGACATGGCCACGGCCATCACCGCGGACCAGTACATGAACCCCGGTCTGGACGATCGCACCGGTGGCTCCGCCGCCTAGGCCGCCACGCGGCCCTCAGCGGCCGATCTAGATGAACCGAACGGCCGGCGCCAGCAGCGCCGGCCGTTCTACTTGCCTGTCGCGTGGTCGGAACGCCGAGTCACGTACCATGGCAGCGATGGAATCCGAGATACGTCCCCCCCGCCACGTTCCGGTGGCGAAGGCCGCCGACCTCGAAGAAGGCACCATGCAGATGGTCGAGGTCGACGGCTCCCTCATCCTCCTCGTCCGGCAGGGACGGCTCTATGCGCTTCAGGGCACCTGCTCACACGAGTACTTCGAGCTCGACAAGGGGTTCCTGAGCGACGGCTCGGTCACCTGCGCGCTCCACTTCTCGCGCTTCCAGCTCGAGGATGGCGAGTCGCTCGACCCGCCGGCCGACCTGCCGCTGACCACCTTCCCGGTGCACGAGGTGGATGGCGACATCGTGCTCGAGCTGCCCGACGGCGAGATCCCCATCAACGAGTAACCCTCACCGGAGGTCTGTCTTTTCATGGACATCACGCTGCAGGGCGTGCTCATCGGCGTGTTCGCCGTGGCCATCGGCCTGGCTCTCGTCTTCCGTGGCTTCAAGCTGTTCATGCTGCTGCTGCCGTTCATCGGCTTCGCCGGCGGCTTCCTGCTCGGCGCGGGTCTCATCGAGGCGCTCTTCGGCGACGGCTTCCTCGTGACGGTGCTGGGCTGGGGCACGGGCCTCGTCTTCGGCCTCGTCATGGCCGTGCTCTCGTACCTCTACTACTGGCTCGCCGTGGGCGTGCTGGGCGGGTTCATCGGCTACCAGGTGACGTTGGGGCTGCTGGCCTGGATCGGCTTCAGCGAGACCGGCTTCATCCCCATCCTCATCGCGTTCGTGGTGGCGCTCGGCGTGGGCGTGGCCTTCCTGCTGCTGCGCATGCCCACGGTCGTGGCCATCGTCGGTACCGCCATCGTCGGGGCGGGGCTGGTCGTCGCCGGCGCGGCGCTGGCGCTGGGGCTGGCGCCGGAGGAGGGGCTCGTCGATGGCATCTTCGGGCTCTACTCGAGCGAGGACCTCGGCTGGCTCGGGATCCTGCTCTTGTCCGGCCTGGCGCTCGCCGGCATGGTCCTGCAGGCGCGAGACCTGACGCCTGACGACGGGGTCATCAGCCCCGACCAGTTCCGCAACCCCGGCATCGGTAGCGGCGGAGGCCCGACCGCCGCATAGCGCTGATCCGGCGCCACCGCCGAGTCGCCGCGCAGCTCGCCGGCCGCCTCGAGGCACGCGGTGCTCGCCGGCCGCCTCGCGGATCTTGCCCACCGCGCGCTCGGCCGCCTCGCGGATCCTGGCCACCGTGCCTGCCAGCTCGACCGCAGCCACCATATGGTCATATGCCCGCTCAGGGGCCGTTAGGCGAGCGTTGGCACCACCCTGCACCTGAACCGCCGGGCCGAGTGCCCGAGGGATGCCCATGGGTGGGTATCAACTGGGCGCTGTGGCTGCCCCGCGATGGACCTCCCACCTAATGGTCCCCCAGCGGACATCCGACCAGGAGATACAGGCCGGGCGCTCTCGGTGCCACTCCCCGCTCGACTCAGCGCCCGAGCTGGGTGCCGGCGCCCGAGCTGGGTGCCAGCGCTCGAGGAGGGTGCCGACGCTTGACGAGCCGCCCCCGCTCGACGCAGCGCTCGCGGCGGCTGCCGGCGCTCGAGGAGGGTGCCGCCACCCGGTCGACTCAGCGCTCGAGGAGGGTGCCGATATCCTGGGCCGCGGCCGCGCGCAGGATGGCGTCGCCGAAGACCACATCGGCCAGGCCGGCTCCGAGGTGCGTGACCAGCACGCGGCCCTCCGGCCGAGGTGTGCCGTCGGCGATGGCCTCGCCGATCATCCCGCCCGGCTCCGGGTAACCCGCGAATTGTGCCTCGGTGCGGTTGGCCAGGAACTGCTCGCGGTCATCGGTCAGGAACAGCCTCGCCTTCCTGGCCAGCGCCGCGGGCACGCACATGTCGTAGTCCACGGCTACGACGGTGGCGTCCGCGCGGAAGGCTTCGGCCGGGATCGACTGTCGGTCAGGCCCGAACGACACGAGCGTCAGCACCAGCGCCGCGCCTGCGATCGCGGCTGACGGGTCGGCCTCGACCGAGACCTCGCCCAGCCGTCCGTGACGGCCGACAGCGATCTCCTCAGCCAGTGCCTCGGCGCGGGCGATGTCACGGTCGCAGACCGTCGTCTCCACGCCCGGCAGGAGGTGCGCCACGACGGGCAGGTGGCTTCGTGCCTGAGCCCCGGCGCCGATGATCGTCACCGGTCCGGGATCGGCCGGGCCCCAGCGGGAGATGGCCACCCCGCTCACGGCCGCCGTGCGCAGGGCGGTGATGCCGCCGGCATCGAGGATGCCCAGGGCTAGCCCAGTCACGGCATCGCTGATGATGGTCGTGGCCGTGATGGCAGGCAAGCCCCGGCTCACGTTGGCGGGGAACCCCACGACCCACTTGACGCCCAGCAGGTCCTCGCTGCCGTCGGCCGCGTGGCCACGCATCCAGGCAGGCATGGCGTGCGCGAACGAGTCGGCAGGCGCCGGGTCGACGCCGATCTTCGGGGGCATCTGCGCGTCGTCCACGAGGGCCAGCATCGTCGTCTCGGCCAGGCGCAGGCGGTCCTCGACGCCAGGCACGGTAGCCTGCACGTCGGCGGCGCTGAGATAGCGGAGCGGCGGCGTTTCCAACGGTGGCGTTTCCATCGGGCAAGGATAGGCGGGCTCAAGGTCGATAGGATGGAAGCGTGACCACCACGAGTGCCCGGCCGGCCGAGCTGCAACGCAGCCTTGACAACCTCAAGCTCGAGCGCGACGCGGTCATGCTCTACGAAGGGCTCGCTGCCATCGACAAGGACCCGGTCCGTGCGGACGCCTTCCACGCCATCGCCGCGGGCGAGCGACGACATGCCTTCGTGTGGGCCACGCGCGTCAACGCCGCGGGGGGTGACGTGCCGCCCAAGACCGAGCCACGCTGGCGTGTGCGAGCGATCCTGGTGCTGGCGCGGTTGTTCGGCACCAAGGCCGTGTCGGGCATGGTGAAGGCCCTCGAGGGCGACGAGCTGGCGCTGTACGAGGGTCTCGATGGACTCGAGATGAAGGCCATCGCGGCCGACGAACGCGAGCACGCCGCCATCTGGAAGCGACTCGACATGGGCATGCCCGGTGTGGAGCCCTCGACGCCGGAGGCGGTGGCCGCGGCCGAGATCGCCATCCGGGACGAGTCCTGGCACCGCGCGGCCGGCAACAGCGGCACCCTGCGGGCGGCGGTCTTCGGCATCAACGATGGGCTGGTCAGCAACCTCGCGCTGATCATGGGCTTCGCGGGCGCGTCCTCTGACAACTCCATCATCGTGCTCTCGGGCGTGGCCGGCCTGCTCGCGGGCGCCTTCAGCATGGCCGCCGGCGAGTACATCAGCATGCAGAGCCAGAAGGAGCTGTTCGAGCGCCAGATCGAGCTGGAGCGCGAGGAGCTGCGCTTCATGCCCGAGAAGGAACGGGACGAGCTGGCAGCGCTCTACCGCACCAAGGGCCTCTCCCACGAGGAGGCCGAGATGGTCTCGTCACGCCTGATGCAAGACCCGGAGAAGGCGCTCGACACCAAGATCCGCGAAGAGCTGGGCCTCGATCCCGACGAGCTCGGCTCGCCGTGGGGCGCCGCAGGCTCGTCGTTCGCGGCGTTCGCCCTCGGCGCGATCATCCCCCTGGTGCCGTTCCTGCTGACGTCGGGCACGGCCGCCATCGCCATCAGCGCCAGCCTCGCGCTCGTGGCCCTGTTCGTCGTCGGCGCGCTGGTGAGCCTGCTCACCGGCCGCAGCCTCGTCTTCAGCGGTCTGCGCCAGTGCTTCATCGGCGGCGGAACCGCGCTGGTGACGTTCATCGTCGGCAGCATCATCGGGGTCTCGGTGGCCTGATGGGCGAGGCTGAGCTCCGCGGACGCCTCGCGGTCGAGGGCCTCGAGGCGCAGACCTGGGGCAACGGCCCCTTCGACCACTACGGCGAGCACCGACACCCCTACGACAAGGTGCTCGTGGCCGCCGCCGGTTCCATCACCTTCCATCTGCCCGAGCTCGGTCGCGACGTGCTCTTGCGAGCCGGTGACCGGCTGGAGCTGCCCACGGGCACGCTCCACGGCGCAGACGTCGGCGCCGAGGGCGTGACCTGCCTGGAGGCGCACCTGCCGGCGGGCTCGTTCGAAGGCGTACCGGAACACCTCCCCGGCTGGGGTGAGGAGCGCGACCCCTAGCTGGACGTGCGCGCTCGGCCGGCCGCCTCAGCCGTTCGCGGCTGGCGGGCCCTGCGGAGGTCTGGCAGGCGGTGGCGCGGGCGCGTAACCCGGTGGCGGGGGAGGGGTCATCGGGACGGCCCCGGCCGGCGGCCCCGGTGGCGGCCCCTGGAGTGGTCGTGGCCCAGGCAAACCCGGAGGCGTGGACGGTGGCAGCGGTGGCAGCGGTGGGGCGGAGGCACCAGCGGGCGCCGGCGGGCGCGGGATGGCCAGGTAGGCGCGATGCAGATCCAGCACCTCTTCGGTCAGCGTCTCGGGCGCGGTGCCGCCATGGCGCTCGATGGTCGCCGAGATCCAGGCGGCTTCGGAGCGAC
>JBFLKP010000209.1:0-13657 GCA_040883225.1 Candidatus Limnocylindrales bacterium
GCACGATCCTGCACAACCCCATGTCCAACCTCAACAACGCCGTCGGCTACGCCGACCCGCGCCGCTTCCGCAACCCGGTGGCGCTGGGCACCGATGGTATCGGTGGCAACGTCATCGAGGCCTTCCGCCTGGCCTACGTGATGCAGCGCAGCGTCGACGTCACCAGTGGGCCGGACACCGCCTGGGGTTGGCTGGAGACGGGCTGGGCGCTGATGCCCGAAGCGCGCGAGGACCGGGTCACCTGGTCGTACGACCCCATGGACCCCTGGCACATCGCCTTCACGCCCGGCGTCCGACCGCTGGAAGTCACCGTCGGAGGTGAGACCGTCCTGCGCGACGGGGTGGCCACCAGGGTCGACCCGGCCGAGGTCAGGGCCAAGGCGGCCGAGCAAGCGAAGCGACTCCACGCGCGCCTGTAGGCGCGCACGAACCGAACGCAGAGGACGGGTCCCATGGGTGATCGATTCCAGCCCATCTCGATGGAGCAGCTGACCGACTGGGTCTTCGACGAGCTCGAGACGAAGGACTCGATCTTCGGCGTGCCCCGCGCGGCCTTCTTCGTGCCCGACCCGACCGACCGCTTCAAGGTCGACGTCTACGGGACGACGCTCGAGACGCCCTTCGGCGTGGCGGCCGGCCCGCACACGCAGATGGCGCAGAACATCATCGTCTCGTGGCTCATGGGCGCTCGCTTCATCGAGCTCAAAACCATCCAGACGCTCGATGAGCTCGACATCGCCAAGCCCTGCATCGACGTGGAGGACGAGGGCTACAACGTCGAGTGGTCGCAGGAGCTGAAGGTCTTCGAGTCCTTCGACGAGTATCTGCGCGCGTGGGTGCTGGTCCACGCCCTGCACGCGAAGCTGGGGTTCCCCGGTGACGCGCCCGGCGTCATCTTCAACATGAGCGTGGGCTACGACCTCGCGGGCATCAGGCAGCCCAACGTGCAGTGGTACCTCGACACCATGCGCGACGCCTCGGCCTACCTCGAGGCCTACGTGGACATCGTGGCCGGGCGCTTCCCGCGGGTCCGCGAGCTGGCCATCCCGGCCTGTGTCTCGGACACCATGACCCTCTCGACGATGCACGGCTGCCCGCCGCAGGAGATCGAGGCCATCACGCTCTACCTGTTGCAGGAGCGAGGGCTGCACACCTCGGTCAAATGCAACCCCACGCTGCTGGGGCCCGAGCGCGTGCGCCGGATCGTCAACGACGACCTCGGGTTCGTCGACGTGCCCGTGCCCGACGAGGCCTTCGGCCACGATCTCAAGTACGTCGACGCGGTGCCCATGTTCCACAACCTGCGACGCGTCGCCGCTGCGGAGGGACTCCAGTTCGGGCTCAAGCTCTCGAACACGCTGGAGGTCGAGAACTGGCGGGACACCTTCGATGCCGAAGGCATGATGTATCTCTCGGGTCGAGCGCTGCATCCGGTCACGGTCAACCTCGCGGCCATGCTCAGCGAGGAGTTCCGCGGTGGGCTGATGCTCTCCTACGCCGGCGGGGCCGACTGCTTCAACGTGGCCGACCTGCTGGCCGCCGGAATGACCACCGTGACCGTCTGCTCCGACCTGCTCAAGACCGGCGGCTACCTGCGTCTGGCCCAATACACCGAGAACCTCGCGAGCGCGATCGACGAGGCCGGCGCGGCCGACCTTGCCGACTACCGCGCCCGGCGTGCGGTCGGTGTCAACGGCTTTGCCGAGTTCGCGCCGGTGCTGCACTGGTCGGCCCTCACCGACAGCGCCCTCGCGCTCGACCTCGACGCCTGCGCCTCGCTCGGCTCCGCTCTCGCGGAAGGGGAGGGCGCCCCGCTCGAGATCGTCCGGCGCTGGGCCGCTGACCACGGCCACGACGGGCCCGCGCTGGTGGCGCTCGTGGAGCGCGTGCTGGCGCGCCTGAACCTGCGCCGCTACGCGGGCGAGGTACGCCGGGACTGGCGCTATCGGAAGGGCTCGTTCCGTACCGATCGCTCCAAGACGTCGCGCGAGCTGGGGCTCTTCGACTGCATCGAGGCCCCCTGTGTCGACGAGTGTCCGGTGGACCAGAACGTGCCTCTCTACATGCGGGCGGTGCGCGAGGGCGACTTCGCCGAGGCCGTTCGCCTGACCCGGGGCGACAATCCGTTGCCCTCGATCCTGGGGCACGTCTGCGACCACCTCTGCGAGAACACCTGCATCCGCACGCACCTCGACCAGCCGCTCGCCATCCGCCATATGAAGCGCTTCATCATGGAGCAGGAGGGCCAGCCGCTCGTGCCCCTGCAGCGACCCGCTCGGGGCACCAGGGTGGCGGTCATCGGGGCCGGCCCGGCCGGGCTCTCCGCGGCGCAGGCGCTTGCCGAGGCCGGCCTCTCGGTGACGATCCTCGAGGCCCATGCCTACCCCGGCGGCATGGTCGGCGGAGCCATCCCCGAGTACCGCCTGCCGCAGGCCAGCATCGACCAGGACATGGCCGTGCTCCGAGGGCTCGGCGTAGAGATCCGCTACGCACAGGCGGCCGGCGTCGACTTCACGCTCGACGACCTGCGCGCCGAAGGCTTCGAGGCCATCTTCGTGGCCGTGGGCGCGCAGCTGGCCAAGCGCCTGGGTCTGCCGGGCGAGGAGGCCGAGGGCGTGATGGACGCGCTGCGGTTCCTGCGCAGCGTGCGCGAGGGAGAGCCCGTGCCCGTCGGGGAGCGAGTCGGGGTCATCGGCGCCGGCGACACGGCCATGGACGCGGTGCGCTCCGCGCTGCGCGTCGGCGCGGCCGAGGCCTCGCTCATCTACCGGCGCACGGTCGACCAGATGCCCGCGGACCCCGAGGAGATCGCGGCCTGTCGGGAGGAGGGCGTCGGCATCGTGGAGCTGGCCCGGCCGACGGCTATCCACGTCAAGGACGGGCGGCTCGCCGGGCTCGTGTGCACGCGGACCGAGTACGGGGGCGAACGCGACCAGGCCGGCCGCAAGGTCCCGCGCGACGTGCCCGACTCCGACTTCGAGCTCGAGCTCGACACGCTCATCCTCGCCATCAGCCAGCACTCGGTGCTCGACTTCTTCGGTGATGATGCGCCGGCGCTGACGCGCGCCGGCTACATCGACGTCGATCCCTTCACCTTCGAAACCTCGGTCCCCGGGGTCTACGCCGGGGGCGACGTCGCGCTCGAGGGACCCTCATCGATCGTGAAGGCGGCCGCCGACGGCAAGGCCGTCGCGCGAGCCATCATCAGCGCGCTCGGCGGCGAGACCGCGGAGTCGCCGGTCGCGGACACCGAGCCGGTGGACCTCGCGGCCATGGTCCAGCGCCGGGCCCGTCGCGAGTATCGTGTGCCGGTGGAGCACACGCCGCTCGCAGCCCGAGACGGCTTCGAGCCCACGGTCGTGGGCTACACCGCCGAGCAGGCGCAGGCGGAGGCGTCGCGCTGCCTCGATTGCCATACGATCTGCAGTCTGTGCGTGGGCGTGTGCCCGAACATGGCGCTGATGACCTACCGCTCCGAGCCCTTCACCGCGGCCCTGCCGCAGCTGCGCATCGAGGGCGGCGCGGTCGTGGCCGGCGAGCACACCGCCTATCGGGCGGAGCAGGCACTGCAGATCGCGGTCCTCACCGACTTCTGCAACGAGTGCGGCAACTGCGTCACCGCCTGTCCCACCGCGGGCCAGCCCTACCGCGACAAGCCACGCCTGTACCTCGACCGCGCCGAGTTCGAGGCCCAGCAGGACAACGCCTTCAGGCTCCTCGACGACGGCTCGGTGGAGGGGCGCTTCGCGGGCCAGACGCACCGGCTGACGCTCAACGGGACGATCGAGTACGCGGGCCCCGAGGTCAGGGTACGGATGGAAGCCGGCACATTCTCGCTGGTCGAGGCCGAGCCGGCCCCGGACACCGGCGATGGGGCCGACGTGTCCCTGCGGCCCGCGGCTGACCTGTATGTCCTGGCCCGCGGACTTCGCGAGTCCATGGCCCATCTGCCGGTGGTGCCGCTCACGGGCGGTTCCGGCTCGCGGATCGCCCAGCCCGACTACGAGGGGTAGGCCCGCCGACGACGGGAAGCACGCTCGGGCGGGCGCCGAACCGGTGTCGCCAGGCACCGCCGGGCAGTGTGGTGCGGAGGTGTGTACTGGCCGCCCAGTACCTTCGGGGCAGGACCGGATGACCATCGTCCGGCGATCCGACAGGAGCCCTCGATGCGAAGCACGACCACCGTCAAGTTCCTCGCCGCCGCCTACGCGCTGGGTCTCATCTGGACCGTCGCCCTCGTCGGCGGAACGCTCGTGCTGACGCAGCCGATGCTCGAGCTCTACGCGGTCCTCGGCATCGAGTCCGCCGCGATCGAGACCACGGCCACGATGTCCCTGGTGGTCGTCATCGCCACCGCCGTCGCGGTCGCCGCAGGGTTCGTCGTTCGTGCTGCGGCGGGCCACACGTCTGCGGGCTTCCGAGCGGAGCCGACGCCCGAGGCTGCGGTCTCCCATCGCGTCTAGCTCGAGCTCTGCGCATAGGCGCGACCCGAGCGTGAGTGTCCGAGTCCCGCCGGGGTACCCTGAGCGGCACGTCCGTCCCGTATCCCGAGGTACCCGTGACCGTTCTCGCCGACTTCACCGACGAAGAGCAGGAGCTCATCAGGCACGCCGTCGCCGCCGCTGCCACAGCCGTCTCGGCGGCCAGTCTCGGGCGCAAGGAGGAGACCGTCAGCGAGGGCTTCGCCGCAGCCGAGCTCATCCTCAAGAGCCAGCCCGGCTACGTGGGCAACACGCTCGTGACCTCGATCCTCGTGGGGCTGCAGCTGGACCTCCAAGCCGGCCGGGCCTTTCCCGACTACCTCGAGCGCGTCTCCGCGCCGGGTGCCTACGATGAGGCGCTGATCGTGCTCCGCCGAGCCTCGTCGCTCGTGGGCGAGCGGGCGGACGCCGAGGAGGCCGAGGGTTACCGGCGCTGGCTGCTCGACATCGCGCGGACCGTGGCCGAGGCCGGCAAGGAGGACCAGGGCTTCCTGGGCCGAGGGGGCGTGCTGGTCAACGAGGCCGAGCGAGCCGCATTGGACGCGGTCGCGACAGCGCTGGACCTCGACACCGAAGCCCGCTGAGGGGCTTCAGCCGGTCGCGACCCGGCAGTCGTCGATGATGTCGCGAGCGCGCGCAGCGAGCGTCCCGTCACCGGTCTCGAGCGCCTCGAGCGCCTCGTAGTACGCATCCCACGCTCGGCGTTCCTCGGCCAGCGCGAGCTCCACCATGCGCGGGTCGCCGTCGGTCGCGAGGGCCTCCTCCACCCTGGCGGTGGCCAGCGTGGCGTACTCGCGAGCGTCGTCCTCCTGGCCCGAGCCGAAGAGCCGTAGCGTTCGCAGCGCCACGCGCAGCGCCACGAGGGTCCGGGGCGTGGCCGAGGCGAAGCAGCCGGTGAAGGGATCGAGCAGGTCATGAAGCTCGGTCGGCTCGAGGCCGGAGCGCGCGAGCGCTGCCACGTAGGCCGAGAAGATGAGGATGCGCACGTCGTCCCCGATGAGCTTGCCGATCCTGGCCGCCTCCATGGACTGGCCCGCGAAGGCCTCCTTGTCGTGGCGCATGATGAGCCCCGCTGCGTGTGCGTAGGCCAGCCGCGGACCGGCCTGCCCGAGCGTCGAGAGCAGGTAGGCCTGGTCTTCCGCGCGCCCGACCCAGGTGGGCGTGAAGGGCCGATGCGAGCGCAGGGCGTCGACACGGATGCCATTGGTGCCGCCGGTGACGTGAACGCGTTCGAGCGCTCGCGTCCGTCCATCGAGGGCTGCACCGTCATAGCGCTCCATCATCTCGGCACGTGTGGAGATCGACTGCGGCAGGGCGCTGAAGAAGACGTGCTCGTCGAGTGCCGGCAACCGCTCCGGGATGGGTACGTCCGGCGTGAACAGCCCCAGGCCGATGTCGCGCTCGTTGACGAGGGCGCCGGCCAGCATGCCCAGCTCGAGCGCCTCGCCGTCGTGGGTCCGCGCGGTCGCACCCCACAGCGGGTTGCGCAGGTGCTCGAACATCGTCTTGCCGGTCTCGGCCACGAGCACGTCCTGGGGGAAGACCTGGTCGAGGTCGATCTTGAAGGTGGCCCGCACGTCGTGTGAGACCGCGACCTGCCACAGCGCGGCCACGGCCTTGAGGAAGCTGTAGTGACGACCGTAGCGACCGTCGACGCCGACCACGCGCCGGAGGCCTGCCGCGACCTCCTCGCTCGGTTCGTCGAGGGCGGGCAGCAGGACCTCGTCGACGAGGCGGCGGGTCTCGTCCTCGGTGACGATGACGACGTCGACGTGCTCGAGGCCACCGGCCCGGGCCAGCTCCGCCTCCACGTACTGGCGCGCGATGTGGGCCAGGCCCTCGTGGGTCACGCTGACCGAGAGCAGGCAGGTGATGTGGGCTGGCTCGGGCTCGTCGTCGACGGCCGCATCGAGGCCGCGCAGGCCGTAGAGCAGCTCGTTGGCAGCGGGTTCGACGCCGATCTGGATGGGATGGTCGAACCAGTAGCGTTGCGGCTCGTTGGCCGCGGCCCGGATCGCCGCACGCAGGTCGGCGGGGTAGGGCAGGGCGTCGACGTCCGTCGAACCGTCGGGCACCGTGAGCAGGACGTTGGACGTGAAGAGCACCTCGCGGGCCGGGTCGCTGATGGGGTCGGCGGCAAGGGCCTCGACCTCGATGGTGCGGCGATGGCGCAGCGCCGAGACCTGGCTGTTCTCGTGGTGTCGGATGCCTACCGCCTGGGGGAAGAGCGCCCGCCAGATGGCCTCGGCCACCTCGTCGGCGGTGGTGGCCGCGGCCAGCGCGGCCGCGGCCGCGTCCCATGTGGCGGCCAGCTCGGGGTCTCGCTCGAAGGCCTCACCCAGCTCGACCTCGATGCGATCGAGGCTCTCGCGGTAGACGGCCGCGGACGCGGCCGCGGCGGGCGGTGGCGACTCGAGCAGCGCGAGCGATGGGCCCAGGTCGGGGTGGCTCCTGCCGCAGGCCGCGATGAGGAACGCGGCGGCGACCTGGGCGAGTGGGTCGGCGTCGCGGGCTAGCCATCGTCCGGAATGGAAGAGGGGCAGACTCGGCGCCGAGGCTTCGGGGTCGAGGGCGCGGGAGAGCAGGGCGGTCAGTCGAGCGTCCATTCGTCCTTCGGGTGGTCGGTCACGGTGGATCGGGCCGCCCTCGGGGCGGGTGGTGACAATATGCCACGCCGCCCTCGTGGCGAACGCAAGATCCGGTCTTGCGCGTGCAGCGTCAGGCGTCACACTAGGACATACGGCCTAGCCGAGCAGGGTCATTCGGCACCCTCGTGCCGCACTCATCTCAGTCGCCTGCCGCGATCCAGAGGAGGTCTCTGACCATGCGTAGATCGTTCGCCATCGTTGGCGCTGTCGCCCTTGCGAGCGCCATGGCGGCCCCCGCCGTCGCCACTCCGGACGACGGAGAGGGCCACAAGGACGTGGTCTGTCACGCCACCAGCGCGGAAGGCAAGTGGGTCAAGATCGTCGTCGATACGGCGAGCGCCCAGAGCGCCAACAAGCAGAAGGCCCACTACCAGCACACCGTGGAGGGGGCGCCCGGAAACAAGCAGCACGAGCAGCTCGACTACTTCGTGCTCGACATCCCAGAAGGCGAGGCCGACGCGCACGTCTGCGGGTACGTTCCCGGTCCCAACCTCCTGTAGCTCGGCCCGCGCCGAACGGCGGAAGCGCCCTCCGAGCGGAGGGCGCTTCCTTGTGCTGCTAGGGTGGTGGCGTCATGACACCAAGTACCGCCGGTCGAACGACGATCGCCTCGCTGGGAGCCGCCATCCTGCTGCTGGCCGCGGTCTTCGCCAGCGGGCTGGCCCAGGACCAGGAGCATCCGGTCGTCGGCCGCTGGACCATCACCTCTGACGCGGGCGGTGCGGTGTGGGCCTTCCTGCCCAGCGGCAAGCTCGTCGTCACCGGTCCCGGCGAGATCAGCGCGAACGGGCGCTGGAGACCCGCGAGTGGTCCCGGTGAGCTTGACGCCAGCGTCGAGGTGACCATCACCGGCCAGGAGCTCGCGGTCCTGGGCCAGGTCGCGGCGGAGGGCACGGGCCTCGCCCTCTACGTCACCGCCACCGAAGCGACGCGACCCGACGACTGGCATCCGTGGCCGGCCGAGTCGCGCCTCGTGGGGCAGCCCTTCGGGATGATGGTCGAGGAGACACCGGAGCCGACGCCGGCGCCGGTCGAATGCCTGCGACCCTTGTGGGTCGACGGAGCGGTCGACTGGGATCGCTGCGACGAGGCGCCACCCGCCTGACCTTCACGCTCCCTGCCTGGACCCAGGCTTGCGGCGCCTGCTAGCATTGGGCATATGCCTAAGGCGCACGACCAAACAAGCCCCGAGAAGGGCTCCGGCGGTGAGCCCACCCGCCGTCGCCTGCTGACCGCGTCGGCCGAGCTGGTCGTCGAGCGTGGCTGGGGCGCGGTCACGACCCGCGCGGTCGCGAAGCGAGCCGGTGTGAACCAGGCGCTCGTGCACTACCACTTCGGGTCCATCGAGACCCTGCGGCGGGAGTCGGTCGTCAGCCGACTGATGCCGGCGATCGGAGCGCTCGCCGAGGAGCTGCTGGACGATCGGCCACTGCCCGAGTCGATGCACCGCGTGATGCGACACATCGACGACTTCGACCTGGGTACGGAGACCGGTGTGCTCATGGCCGAGGCCCTGCTGCAGGCCACGCGAGATCCTGCCGTGGCTGGGGCCATGGGTGGGGTCATGGACTCGTGGAGCGAGCTGCTCGGGCCCAGGATCGTGAAGGCCCAGGAGCGCGGCGTCGTGCGCTCGGATATCCCCGCCCAGCACCTCGCGCCGCTGCTCGCCTCCTTCCTCGACGGCTACCTCATCCAGCGCATGGCCGATCCGGCGTTCGACCCGGTCGTCGCGGCAGACACGCTCAACGCCCTGCTCGCCGCACCATCGGAGGACCCACGATGACCGCTCCTGCGACCATGGACCAGCAGCCGCCATCGGAATCCGTGGCGGAGCCGGTCATCCGGCTCGACGACGTGGACAAGACCTTCGGCGAGGGTGAGCTCGCGGTCCAGGCGCTGCGGCAGGCCTCGCTTCAGATCGAGCGCGGGCAGTTCGTGGTCGTGCTCGGTCCGTCGGGCTCAGGCAAGACCACGCTGATGAACGTCATCGGCGGGATCGAGCCCGCCGACTCTGGCCGCATCACCGTCGACGGGCAGGAGGTCAGCGGGCTCGACGAGTCCGCCTTGACGTCGTACCGGCGCACAGAGGTCGGCTTCGTCTTCCAGTTCTTCAACCTCATCCCCACGCTCACCGCGCTGGAGAACGTGCAGCTCGTGGGCGAGCTCGTCGGCGCCGGACGCGACGACGCCCTGGAGTCGCTCGAGGCGCTCGGGTTGGCCGACCGCGCTGACCGGTTCCCCAGCCTGCTCTCCGGTGGCGAGCAGCAGCGCGTGGCCATCGCGCGGGCGCTGGTCAAGCGCCCGGCGGTCCTGCTCCTCGACGAGCCCACCGGCTCGCTCGACCTCGAGACCGGCCGCCAGGTGCTGGGCGCGCTGCGCGGCGCGGCCCGGGGTTTCGGCTCGACGGTCCTGCTGGTGACCCACAACTCGGCCATCGCACGCATGGCCGATCGCGTCATCCACCTCCATTCGGGCAGCATCGTGGAGGACCACCTCCAGCCCGCGCCGCTCGATGCCGCGGAGCTGCAGTGGTGAGCACCCTGTCACGCGCGCTGTGGCGCGAGATCCGGCGGCGACCGGCGCAGTTCCTCAGCGTGGCCCTGGTCATCGCCCTAGGCGTGGGCATGTTCAATGCCTCCTTCGACGCCTTCCTCAACCTCACGGGCTCCTACGAGGCGCTCTACCGCCAGACGAGCTTCGCCCACGTCACCGCCGTCGGCGGGCCGGCCGCCGAGGTGCTGGCCGCGGGTGCGGAGATGCCCCAGCTCGAGGCATCCACGACCCGCACCGTGGCCGACGTGCCCTTCCTCGTGGGCGAGGACCACAGCCTGCTGGGGCGCGTCGTGGGCATGCCGGCGGCGGGCCGTGCCACGGTCAACGACATCCGCTTGACCGACGGTCGGGGTCTCGATCCGGCGGTCCCCGACGGCGTCGTCGTCGAGCAGCACATGGCCGCCCACTTCGGCCTGACGCCGGGCGACGACCTGTCCATCTCCACGCCCGGCGGCTGGACCACCGCCCGGGTCCTCGGCGTGGCCGCCTCGCCCGAGTACCTCTGGCCGGCCAAGAGCCGCCAGGAGGTGCTGGTGCTGCCGGACGACTTCGGCGTCGTCTTCGCGCCCGAGTCGTTCGTGCAGCGTCTGGCTCCGGCCGCCCAGCGTTCCGAGGTGCTCTTCCGCCTGGCCGATGACGTCACCGGCGCGGACGTCGAAGCTGCCCGCGAAGCCGTTCTCGCTGCCGGTGCGCTCGATGCCTTCACCCTCGACGAGCAGCCCTCCAACGCGGCCCTGCAGGAGGACGTCACGGGCTTCGCCGAGATGTCCGTGATGTTCCCGTCCTTCTTCCTCATCGCCGCCGCCTTCGCGACCTACGTGATGCTCGGACGCATGATCGCCGCGCAGACGGCCAACATCGGCACCATCCGCGCGCTGGGGTTCGGGAGCCGCACCATCACCTGGCACTACGCTGCCATCGGCGCCATCGTGGGCGTCGTGGCATCTGTCGCGGGCGTCCTCCTCGGCAGCCTCCTGGCCGAGGCCATCACCCGGCTCTACACGGGCACCCTGAGCATCCCGGCGGCGGTCGTCGAGGTCCGCCCCGGGACCGTCGCGATCGGCTTCCTGACCGGCGTGCTCACCGGACTGCTCGCGGCCTGGCTGCCGGCACGCGCCGCCGGTCGCATCTCGCCGGCCACGGCCATGCGTGGCCAGCTCCCGCCCGGTGGCGGCGGCGAGTCGCTCTTCGAGCGGCTCATCCCGCCCCTGCGCGGCCTGCCGGTGCGCTGGCTGCAGGTGGTCCGAGGGCTGGGACGTGCCCGCCGCCGCAGCGTGGCCTCGATCGTGGGGGCGATGCTGGCGACCATGCTCATCCTCGTTTCGTGGGGCATGGTCGACACGGTCCAGGTGCTGCTTGATCGGCAGTTCGTGCAGATCCAGCGCTACGACGCGCAGCTGCACCTGAGCAGGAGTGCTGAGGTCAGGGCTGACATCGTAGCGGCAGAGGTCGCAGCGACCGACGGCGTGGCCGCTGTCGAGCAGGCGCTGGTGGCGCCCGTTTCCGTGACCGGGCCGGCAGGCGCGTACTCCACGACCCTCACGGCGCTGGAGCCGGACGCGCGGATGCACGTGCTCATGGGCACGGACGGCTCGGCGCTACCGGTGCCGGCCGAAGGCGTGGTCCTGGGCCGGTCGTTGCACGGCCGGCTCGGGGTCGACGTGGGCGACCCGGTGACCATCGGCGTGGCCGGCGTGGCCGTGATCGAGGATGTGCCGGTGGCGGGCTTCGTCGACGAGCCGCTCGGAACCTATGCCTATGCCTCGTTGCCGTACGCCAGCGGTCTGCTGCACGAGGTCCTCGGGCCGCTGACGGCGGAGAACGCGAACCCGGCCAACCTGCTGATGCTCTCCTTCGACGAGTCGGTCGATGGCAGCGCCATGCGGGCACGGCTCGGAGCCATCGAAGGCGTGGAGGCCTACGTCGACTCCCAGGCCCTCTACGCGCTGGCACAGGAGCTGATGGCGCTCTTCTACGTCTTCATCGGCGTGATGCTCGTGCTCGGCGGTGTGCTCGCGTTCGCGCTCATCTACAACACCATGTCGGCCAACATCAGCGAGCGACAGGGCGAGCTGGCGGTGCTGCGCACGCTGGGCCTGTCGCGCCGGGTGATCGGCTCCATGGTCACGGCGCAGAACCTCATCCTCACGCTCATCGGGCTCGTGCCGGGGCTGGTCTTCGGCTGGCTCCTGGCGTGGGTCTTCATGGGCACGTTCAGCAGCGACATGTTCACGTTCGAGCTCCAGGTCCAGCCGCTGACGTTCGTGATGACGGCCGTCGCCATCATCTTCGTGGGCCTGCTCTCGCAGTGGCCGGCGCTGCGTGCGGTGGGCCGCCTGGAGCTGGGCCGGATCGTGCGCGAGCGCTCGTTCTAGGACGGCCGGGGTGTGGGCCCCGGCGACCTGGCCCGTTGGTGCCTGCCGACCTGAGACACGGGGGACATCCGGCCCGGGGTCGGGGCCGCCGGTCCTGCTACCCTCCGACCACCACCCCTGCGAGGGCGGCGTGGAGATGCCCGTGATGTCGAGGCATCGAGGGGGCCGTCGCGCTCGCCACCGATCCTCACCAAGGAGCCGCACGTCCCCATGACCCATCCTCGCTCGCGCTTGCTCGCGGCCGCGGCCTCGTCCGCGTTGCTGCTGACCTCGGTTGCCGCGACGGCCGTCGCGCAAGGGTCGACGGACGGCACGGTGACCGGCGAGGTGACCGTCTACACCTCGGTCACCCAGGACACCGTCGATGCCGTGCTCGGGGCTCTCGAGCTGGCCAACCCTGACCTCGAGGTGAAGGTCTTCCGGGCCCCCACCGGCGAGCTCGACGCACGCCTCGCCACCGAGCAACGCACCGGCGGCATCGGTGCCGACGTGCTCTGGATGACCGACCCGCTCTCGGTGCAGCGCTACGAGGCCGACGGTCTGCTCTCGCCGCTCGAGGGCGAGGCCTTCGAGGTCGTGCCCGAAGCCTTCAGGGGCGAGACCTTCGTGGGCACGCGCCTGCTCAACCTGGTCCTCGTCTCGGGCAGCGACGTGGAGCCACCCACGTCCTGGGCCGACCTCGTCGACCCGGAGTACGCCGATGGCGTAGTCCTGCCCGACCCCGGCTTTGCCGGCTCCGCCTTCGCAGCGCTCGGCTATCTCGGCACGACCGAGGGTTTCGGCATGGAGTTCTTCGAGGCGCTCGAAGCCAACGGCGCGGTCATCGTGCCGTCGCCGGTCGACACCCTGACGGGCGTGGCCGAGGGGATCTACGATGTGGGGCTCACACTCGACAAGATCGCCCGCGACAACATCGAGGATGGCGCGCCCATCGAGCTCGTCTGGCCCGAGCCCGGCGCCATCGCGCTCTTCAGCCCCGCCGCCATCGTGGCCCAGACCGATGCGCCCGAGGCAGCGCAGGCCTTCCTGGAGTTCCTCGTCTCGGCGGAGGGCCAGGCCGCCATCGCCGGTACCGGCTGGCAGCCCGTCCGCGAGGATGTCGGGTGGCCGTACGAAGGCGAGGTCGTGACCGCCGACTGGGCCGAGCTCGACCGACGCGGGGCCCAGCTGCTGGAGGACTTCTACGTCATCTTCGGTGACTGACCGATCCATGCACCTGGCGCGGCGCTGGGCACCCGGCATCGCGCTGCTGGCGGCTGCCGGCCTGCTGGTCGTCATCCCGCTGCTGGTGCTGTCGCGCACGGCGCTGGAGGAGGGGCTCCCGGCTCTGGCCTCGGCGGTGGTCTCGGCCGGTCCGTCCATCGCTGCCTCGCTCTGGACGAGCGTGGCCGCCACGCTCGTCGCGGTAGGCATCGGGGGTGCGCTGGCCGTGCTCACCGAGCGGACCGATGTCCCCGGCCGGCGCGGCTTGCGCATGGCCATGCTCCTGGCCCTCGTCATCCCCGGCTACGTGGCCGCGCTGGGCTGGCTCGACACCTATGGCCCCGGTGGCCTGACCGACGACCTGCTGGGCGTGGCCTTCCCCGCGCTGGTCGGGCCC
>JBFLKP010000210.1:0-11418 GCA_040883225.1 Candidatus Limnocylindrales bacterium
GCCGCAAGCTGGGCATCGACCCCGAAGCCGCGCTACGGTCTGCGAGTCGGAAGTTCGCCTCGCGCTTCGCACGCGTGGAGCGGTTGGCCGACGAACAGGGGACGGAGCTCAAGGCCCTGGGACTCGACGCGCTCGACGACCTGTGGCAGCTGGCCAAACGACAAGAGACGATCGAGAAGGAGAGTCGATGAGCATCGGAGGAGGGGCGCGCTTCCGCCTCGATGGACGGACGCCGGGCCAGATGCGCCCGGTGAACGTGCAGATGGACGTGCAGAAGTGGGCGACCGCCTCGCTCATCTGGCAGCAGGGCGACACCCACGTCCTGTGCTCGGCCACGCTGGAAGACCGCATCCCGCCGTTCCTGCGCGGCAAGGGCGTGGGCTGGGTCACGGCCGAGTACGCCATGCTCCCGACGGCGACCTCGGAGCGCATGCAGCGCGAATCGGTCAAGGGCAAGCTCGGCGGACGCACCTACGAGATCCAGCGGCTCATCGGCCGCTCCCTGCGAGGCGTGGTCGACACCACGGCCATGGGCGAGCGCACCGTGACGGTCGACTGCGACGTCATCCAGGCCGACGGCGGCACGCGCTGTGCCTCGATCACTGGTGGCTACATCGCGCTGGCGCTGGCGCTGAAGAAGGCTGGACTCGAGCGAGCGCTGACCAGCAAGATCGCGGCCATCTCCGTGGGCTTCGTCGAGGGGCAGGGCCTGCTCGACCTGGAGTACCGCGAGGACAGCACAGCCGAGGTCGACTTCAACGTCATCGGCACCGATGCCGGCACCTACGTCGAGTTGCAGGGCACCGCTGAGGGCAAGGCCTTCGACCGGGCTCAGACGACGCAGCTGCTGGACCTCGCGGACGGCGGCCTCAGGAAGCTCTTCGAGATCCAGAACGCGGTGCTCGCCGGAGAGGCGGCCAAGGCGCGGTCATGACCCGGCGCCTGCTGGTCGCTTCACGCTCGCGTCACAAGGTGGCCGAGCTGCACGACCTGCTCGACCTGGGCGACGACGTCTCGCTCGTCTCGCCCGACGATGTCGGGATCGACGGCGAGCCGGTCGAAGACGCCGACTCCTTCGAGGGCAATGCCGAGATCAAGGTCCGCTACTACGCTGAGCGCTCCGGGCTGCCCACGCTGGCCGACGACTCCGGGCTGGAGGTCGACGCGCTCGATGGCGGTCCCGGCGTCCAGACCAAGCGCTATGCGGGACCGGCCGCGACCGACGAGGACAACAACAGCAAGCTGCTCGCCGAGATGGCGGGGCTGGCGCCCGCGGAGCGGGGCGCGCGCTACCAGTGCGTGCTCGCGTTCTGGGATCCGCAGCGCGGCGGCGAGCCGGTGTTCCGCTCGGGCGCGTTCGAGGGGCGCATCGCGACCGAACGTCGGGGCAGCGGCGGCTTCGGCTACGACCCCATCTTCGAGCCCGAGGGTGAGGCGCCCGGCGGCCGCACCGTGGGCCAGATGACGAGCGACGAGAAGCATGCGCTGTCGCATCGAGGCAAGGCTGCCCGGGCGATGGCCGAGTACCTCGAAGGGGAGGGCTGGTAGATGTGGAGCGAGCCGCGACCGCGCGTGGTCATCGCCGGGGAGGCGCTGATCGACCTCATCATCGGGCAGGACGGTTCGGTCACGCCTGCCGCGGGCGGGGGCCAGTACAACGCCGCTCGCGCCCTGGCGCGACTCGGCGGCAAGGTGGAGTTCCTGGGACGCCTCAGCGACGACTGGTTCGGGGCGCTGTTGCGCTCCAAGCTCGACGAGGACGGTGTGGGCACCTCCCTGGCCGTGGACACCGCGGACCCCACCACGCTCGTGCTGGCCGAGATCGACGAGGCCGGGGTGGCCCACTACCACTGGTACATCGAGAAGACGACCGTGCCCGGCCTGGAGCTCGCCGATGCGCTCAGGGCCGGTGACCCCGCGCCCGACGCGCTGCACGTGGGTACGCTGGGCCTGGCCATGGAGCCCATCGCCGACTCGCTGGCGGCGCTCGTGGCCCAGGTGCCGGAGTCCACGTTCGTGATGGTGGACCCCAACTGCCGACCCACGGCCACGCCCGACTTCGGGCGCTACCAGGCACGCATGCGGCGGATCATCGAGCGCGCCGACGTGGTCAAGGGCAGCGACGAGGACTTCGAGTATCTGGCCCTCGCGGGATCGCCGGAGGCCACCGCCCACCTGCTCCTGGAGCAGGGCGTCGGCGCCGTGCTCGTGACGCAGGGCAGCGCTCCTGCTCGCGGCTTCTGCGAAGGCGGCGAGGTGTCCGTGCCGGTGCCCTCGGTGCGTGTCTCGGACACCGTCGGCGCGGGCGATGCCTTCGGCGGGGCGTTCCTGGCCTACTGGCTGGAGCAGGGCTTCGGTCGCGCGGAGCTGCGCGACCCGGACCTGCTCGAGGAGGCCATCACCTTCGCGACCCGCGCTGCCGGCATCAACTGCACCCGTGCCGGGGCCGAGCCGCCCACGCGAGAGGAGATGGGGCTGGAGTAGCGGGCACGCCCGGCATCTCGACGACGCGGGCCTGGGCGTCGGCCACACCTTCTCGTCATCTGTCCGGCTGGGGTCCGTTGGGCGGCGCACGTCGGCTCGGGAACGCCCTCGCTGGACCCGCTGGAGCCCGACACAGGCCCGACCGTGTGTCGCGCGCACCTGGGCCCCGCCTTGGTCGCGGTGAAGGTTCCACCTGACAGGCCATGAGCGGACAGATGAATGGATCTCATGTCCACGTGGAAGGCGCAATCGCCGCCCGACGGCAATGGTCGATCCGCGAAGGCGAGGGGCTTCCAGATTCGTGGAAGGGGGCTTGACAATCGCGGTGGCGGCGCTGCAGTATCGATTTACTGAAACGATTGAGTAAATCGATGCACCGGTGAAGCGGCGCATCGAGGAGCGGCGGGGAAGCGCCCGACTCGGTCGTTGGAGGAGGAGCGCTTGACCCAGGACCGTACGGTCACGCAGGGCAACGGCAGCGAGGCTGCGCCGGCAGGCGCCAGCGTCCTGCCGCGGCGACGACGCGCGCGCATGGCTGACGTGGCCAAGGCCGCGGGCGTTTCCACCACGACCGTCTCACTGGTGCTCAACGACAAGGCCGGCAGCTCGATCCCGGATATCACCAAGGAGCGTGTCTTCGAGGCGAGCCGAGCTCTGGGCTATCGCACGAACACCGTCGCCCGCAACCTGCGTCGCCAGTCGAGCGAGATGATCGGGCTGATCAGCGACACCATCGCCTCGACGCCCTATGCCGGGCTCATGGTCCGCGGCGCCGACCAGGTCGCGGCAGCCGCCGGCATGACGCTCATGATGGTCAATACCGAACGGGACCCCGACGTCGAGGCTCGCGCCATCGACTCGCTCCTGGGCCGTCAGGTCGACGCGCTCATCTACGCCACCATGTGGCACCAGGTCGTGGAGCCTCCGGCGGCGCTGAAGGAGATCCCCTCGGTCCTGCTCGATGCCCGTTCCGACGACCCTGCCGACTCGTGGGTCGTGCCGGATGAGGAGCGCGGCGGCCACACGGCGACGTCCCACCTCATCGAGGCCGGCCACACGCGCATCGGCTACATCGACGAAGACAACCTCTACCCGGCCCAGCACGAGCGTTTCGCCGGCTATCGCCGAGCGCTCGAGGAGCACGGCATCACCTTCGACCCGGGGCTCGTCGCGACCGATCGCAATGACCCGTTCGGCGGCACCGCCGCCGCTGCGCGCCTGCTCGCGCTCCCAGAGCCTCCCACCGCCATCCAGTGCTACACCGACCGCATGGCCATGGGCGCCTTTCGTGCCATCCGCCACGCGGGCCTCTCCGTTCCCAACGACATCTCCGTCATCGGGTTCGACAACCAGGACCAGCTTGCGCCCTGGCTGGACCCGCCGCTCACGACCATCCAGCTGCCCCATGAGGCCATGGGACGGTGGGCCGTCGAGCACCTTCTTCGAGTCCTCAGCGGTGAGGTCGAGGGACCACGACAGATGCGGATGGAGTGTCCGCTGGTGGTCCGTGACTCGGTCGCACCGCCCCGCGACGGGGCGGGAGTGCCGCCCCGTCCCACGCGGGGGACGTCGTGATCGCATGCGCCCCGCGGCGATCACGGACCAACACCACGGGGCAAGGAGGAAGCACATGACGAACTCCAAGACCGTGCGACGGGTGGCCTTGTTGGCCACGACCGCGCTGGTGGGCTCCGCCTTCGCGGCTGCGCCAGCGGCGGCACAGGGTGATCCCAACGTCTGTGACGGGGTCATCGATGGGCCGGTCGAACTCTCGATGACCATTCACTCGGGCACGAACCCGGGCCCGGAGCAAGAGACCGTCGACGCCTTCAACGAAGGTCCTGGCGCTGAGCTCGGCATCACCGTCACCATGAACGCGCTTGGCGAGGGCGCCTACGAGACGAGCCTGAAGTCCGCGGCCGCGGCCGGTGAGATGCCGGACATCGTCGACATGGACGGCCCGTTCCTCTACGAGTTCGTGTGGGCGGACCTGCTGCGCTCCATCGAGAGCTGCATGACCGACGAGGAGATGGATGCCTTCCTGCCCTCGATCATCCAGCAGGGCACCTACAACGATGAGCTCTTCTCGCTCGGCACGTTCGACTCCGGATTGGGCCTGTGGGGCTATCGCTCCATGCTCGAGGACGTCGGCGCCCGCATCCCCGAGGGCCCCGACGACGCCTGGACGGTCGAGGAGTTCGACCAGATCCTGCGTGATCTCCAGGAGGCCGGCTACGGCGCTAACGGCCCGCTCGACATCAAGTGGCACTACGGCGCTGGTGAGTGGCGCTCGTACGGCTTCTCGCCCATGATCCAGTCGGCTGGCGGCGACCTGATCGACCGCAGCACGATGGCCAGCTCGGACGGCTTCTTCAACGGCCCGGAGGCCGTGGGGGCCTGGACGCAGTTCCAGACGTGGGCCAACGACGGGCTCATCGACCTCGTGGCCGAGGACGACAGCAACGTCCTCGTCGGGCCCGACGGCGAGTCGCAGACGGGCGACGAGACCCCGCTCAGCTGGGTCGGCCACTGGATGTACCCGCCCTACAACGACGCCTTCGGCGATGACCTCGTGAACCTGCCGCTTCCGGACTTCGGCAACGGTAGCAAGACCGGCATGGGCTCCTGGAACTGGGCTGCCTCGACCGGACCCGACGGCCGCTCCAACACCGGCGACGAGGCCGACCTCGACGCGGTCTGGGCGTTCATCGAGCACGTCACCAGCCCCGCGGAGATCGACCGCTTCACCACCGCCAACGGCGCCGTCCCCGCCACCAAGGAAGCTCTCGCTGCCTCTCCGCTGCACGCGGAGGACGGGATCATGGGCATCTATGTCGAGAACCTCAACAACGCCCACACCGACGTCAGCATGGACATGAGCGGTGCGGTGCCGCGTCCGGCGACACCGGCCTACGGCTTCATCCGTGACCGCTTCAGCGATGCCATGGCCGACATCATCGCCGGTGCGGACGTGCAGTCGACGCTCGATCGTGCCGCCCAGGCCATCGACCAGGAGATCGAGGACGCCGGCTTCGCCGAGTAGCCGCGTCACCCCGGTGCGGGGCCAGAGGGTCCCGCACCGGGCCACAGGCACCTGAGTCAGGGGAGAGGGGTAGCCCGCGATGACCGTCACCACACCAGGGGACAAGGGCGCTGGCCAGGCCGATACGGGCGGCTGGCGCAAGCGACTCGGGTCGGAAGGAGCCACCGGCTGGCTGTTCAGCGCGCCAGCTGTGCTGCTGCTGGCGGCCTTCATGCTGCTGCCCTTCATCCTTGCCTTCTACTTCTCGTTCACCAACGAGCGGCTCATCTCACCGCGACCCACCGAGTGGGTGGGCCTGCGCAACTACATCCGCATCTTCGAGGACCCGCTGTTCTGGAGGGCGCTTGGCAACAACGTCGCCTTCAGCCTGGTGGTCGTGCCCCTGCAGACCGCCTTCGCCCTGTTCCTCGCGGTCGTGGTCAACCAGGGGCTCGCGGGCTCGTCGGTCTTCCGCACCATCTTCTTCATGCCCGTGACGGTGATCATGGCCGCGGTCTCGGTCATCTGGATCGTGCTGCTCAACCCGCAAGGGCTGATCAACGCCTTCATGGAGATCGTCACCTTCGGCAACTTCTCGCCCGACTGGCTGGGCGACCCGGTCTATGCCCTGTGGGCCATCATCCTCGTCTCCGTCTGGGCCGGCGTCGGCTTCCAGATGGTGATCCTGCTGGCGGCCCTGCAGGACGTACCCATCACGCTCTACGAAGCGGCTCGACTTGACGGGGCCAATACCTGGCAGCAGTTCCGCAACGTGACCTTGCCGGGCATCCGCAACCAGCTGCTCTTCGTGCTCACGATCACCACCATCCTGGCCTTCCGCCTCTTCGACCAGGTTTGGATCATGCCCGACAGACCGGGCGGTCCGCTGGATGCGACCCGCACGCTGATGGTGGATATCGTCGACACCGGGGTCTATAGCGGCAACATCGGCCGAGGATCCGCGCTCTCGGTCGTGTTCCTCGTGATCGTGCTCGTCATCACCGTCGTGCAACGCCGACTGGTGAAGCAGGAGGGACAGGCCTGATGACCTCCAGCGCCAGCATCGACCCCCAGCCTGTGCAGCCTACGGCCGCGCAAGCTCAGCATGTGCTCGACCTTCGACGTCGCCGTCGGCAGATCGCCGCCTACGTCTTGCTCATCGCCTTGGCTGCGTTCTTCCTGTTCCCCATCGCGTTCATGTTCGTGGGCGCGTTCAAGGATGACACCGCGGTCCTCTCCGACAGCGGCAGCCTGGCCGCCTTCCTGCCCACCAACTTCGTCGGCCTGGACAACTTCCAGCAGGCCGCCGAGCGCGGCAACTTCTGGACCTCGTTCCGCAACTCGGTGATCATCTCCGGCGTCATCGTGAGCGTTGGACTGGTGGTCAACAGCTTGCTGGGCTATGCGTTGGCGCGCCTTCGCTTCAGGGGACGTGGTGTTCTCCTAGCCTTCATCGTGGCCCTCATCATCGTGCCCTTCGAGACGCTGGCGGTGCCGCTGCTGCTGATCATGTCGGAGCTGCGCTGGACCAACACGCTGCACGCCCAGTTCCTGCCGTTCCTGGCCCAGCCGCTGTACATCTTCATGTTCTACTCGTTCTTCCTTGGTATCCCCAAGGAGCTCGAGGAGGCTGCCAAGATCGACGGCGCCGGTGCAGCGACGACGTTCTTCCGCATCGTCGCGCCGCTGGCAAAGCCGGCCTACGCCGCCGCCGGCATCCTCATGTTCCTGTTCAGCTGGGGCCAGTTCCTGTGGCCGGTGATGGTCACGCGCACGGTGGATGTGCGGCCGCTGCCCATGGGCATCGCCGAGTTCCAGGGCCTGCCGCCGACCCAATGGGGCGACATCATGGCCTACGCCGCGATGATGGTCATCCCACTGCTGATCGTGTTCATCATCTTCCAGCGTCAGTTCGTCCAAGGCGTGGCCACGAGCGGCCTCAAGGGCTGAGGTGTCGCTGCGACTGCCTGACAAGTGGGTGTGGGATTCCTGGATCGCCGATGCGGGCCGGGACTACCACCTCTTCTACCTGCAGGCGCCCCGCTCGCTGGAGGAGGAGTCCCTGCGGCATCGGAATGCGACCGTCGGCCACGCCGTGTCGGATGACCTCCACACGTGGCACGTCCTCGCGGACGTGTTGGCACCGGGTTCCGCCGGTGACTGGGACGACTTGGCCACGTGGACGGGTTCGGCTATCGAGCACGAGGGCTCGTGGTACCTCTTCTACACCGGTGTGTCCCTGGCCGGCGAGCATGTGCGGCAGGGGATCGGGCTGGCAACATCCGACGACCTGGCGACGTGGGCCAAGCACCCCGCGAACCCGGTGCTGACGCTCGATGAGCGCTGGTACGAACTGAGGGGGTTCGATGCCTGGCGCGATCCGTGGGTCATGCGTGATTCAGGTGGCGAGGGTTTCCATGCCCTCATCACCGCCCGTGCCAACCACGGCCCAGCCGACGCCCGGGGGGTGATCGGCCACGCCTGGTCGGCCGACCTGGTCACATGGGAGGCGCGTGCGCCGCTCAGCGAGCCTGGGCACTTCGGCCATCTCGAGGTGCCCCAGGTCGAGGTCATCGACGGCACTCCGGTACTGCTCTTCTCGGTCGCCTTCGACCGCTTCCCGGCGTCGTGGCGAACCGGCGCCCTGGACCAGCCGAACACGTCTTTCGTGACCACCGGTGAGTCGCTGTTGGGGCCTTGGGACATCGCGGGAGCGCGACCGATCCCCGTTCCTGACCTGTACGCGGCGCGGCTCGTCCGGGACCGGGCCGGCGAGTGGCAGGTGATCGGCTTCCGTGACGGTTCGGCGCGCGGTGAGTTCGTGGGCGAGATCATCGATCCGGTGCCCTTCAGCGACGTCATGCCAGCCGAACCGCTGAGGGGCCGTGCAAGACCAGGCCCACAGCCAGGAGGTTCGATGTGACGGAGCGCCGAGATCCATCCCCGGACCGGCACATCCTGATGATCACCAACCACGGCGTGCACGAGTGGCAGGTGACGCCCGGGCTGCCGGACACGGGCGGCCAGAACGTCTACGTGAACCAGCTCACCGAGGCGCTCCTCGAGTCCGGCTACCGCGTCACCATCGTCAACCGCGGCGGATATCCGCACCCGCTCACCGGCGCCGCCCGGAGTGGTGTGGTCGACCACTCGTCCGGGCGGGCCCGCATCCTCTACATCGAGGACGGAACACCGTCGTTCGTGCGCAAGGAAGACATGGACGAGCACGTGCCGCACCTGGCCGCCGACCTCCACCACAAGCTCGTCGAGGAGGGGGTCGAGTACGACCTCCTGATCTCCCACTACTGGGATGGCGCCAAGATCGGCGTCGCGCTCGACGAGCTGGCGCACAGCGAGGCGCCCCACATCTGGGTGCCCCACTCCCTCGGCGCGCTCAAGAAGCGCAACTCGGATCCATCGACATGGGCGAACCTTCGCATCGACGAGCGCATCGTCAACGAGCGCGCCCTGCTCGGCCGCATCGACGGTGCCGTGGCGACGTCGAGCGCCATCCGCGACACCTTCGTCGAAGACTACGGCTACCAGGCGCGCTACTTCCTCCCTCCGTGTGTCGACCCGGCCCGATACCACGCTCGGTCGCAGGATGACTGCGCCGCAACCTGGGACTTCCTCACCGAGCGGTCCCCCTACTCGGCATCCGAGCTGCGGCGGCGCAAGATCGTCCTGGAGATCAGCCGGACCGACCGCACCAAGCGCAAGGACGTCCTCATCCAGGCCTTCGCACAGGTGCGTGAGCTGGTCCCCGAGTCCCTGCTGGTGGTCGCGCTCGACGATCGAGCGGGCGACCCGTACGAGGAGGCGGTCGCGCTCATCCGCGAGCTGGACCTGGAGCGCGACGTCGTCATCCTGGGGTCGGTGTGGGAGCAGCTCCCGTGTCTGTACGCGGCCGCTGCGGTCTACTGCACACCCTCGGTGATGGAGGGCTTCGGGATGAGCGCGCAAGAGGCAGCGGCGACGGCGGTCCCGGTCGTCGCCTCGAACCTCGTGCCCTTCGCGGCCGAGTATCTCCTGGGCGGCGTGCCGAAACGCGTGCACGGAGGGCCCGGCGGGGACCTGCAGGTGGGCGAGGGGGCCATCGTGGTACCGGCCGACGATGTCTACGGCTTCGCCCGCGCCCTCACGCTGCTGCTGAACGACGATGCGCTGCGCGACCGGATGGGCCGGGCGGCGCTGGGAACCACCGTCCCGTACTTCACGTGGGCGCACCGCACGCGCGACCTGCTCGACGATCTCGGGCTGGCTGGAGACACGGAGCCCGATGCCAGCGCCGGCTGAGCCGCTGGCTGCTGTCCTCGATGCGGTATGGCGGGACCAGGGCCGGATCGGCTTCCTGCTCCCCGCTTCGGACGAGATCGAGATCCGCGAGGTGGAGGACCCGGTCTCGGCCGTGCCCTTCCGCTTCCGCTGGCTCCCGCACCGCGAGCTGCGAGGCAACGTGGCTGAGCTCGAGGCCCGCGGCATCCTCAGCACCGACCGCGGCGACGCCGAGCTGTTCCGCGACCCGCGCGATCCTCCCGGGCGCTTCTGCTTCCTCTGCGCCCAGAACATCCGGGTGAGCAATCCGAAGGAGCAGCTCGTGCCGCTTCGGCTCGCCGGAGGCGACTACTACGCTGGAGCCAACTTCGCCTGGATCGCTCAGGGGCACTTCACCGTGATGGCCGCCGAGCATCGGGACCAGGAGTTCAGCGACGACACGCTCGCGGCCATGATCGAGCTCCACGCCCAGGCCGACGGTGAGTACCGCGTCATCTACAACGCACCCCACGGCGGTGCCACCATCCCGTGGCATCTGCACCTGCAAACGAGCCGGGAGCCGCTCCCGGTGGAAGCGCTGCCGGTCGGGTACGAGGACCGCTATCCCACCACCCTGCGGCGGTTCACGGACGGACTCGGACCGGCGCTGGACTTCGCTGCCGAATGGCGTCGACGAGATCCGGCCCACCATCGGGTCAACGTCCTGGTGGCCGGCCCGACCGCCGCTCCGACCATCCACATCTTCCCCCGGGACACTCGTCGCAGCCACGCTGCGGCCAAGGGCCTGATGGGCGGTTTCGAGGTCTGTGGCGACTTCGTCTACAGCGAGCCCGATCAGCGGACCGCCTTCGAGGCGGCTTCAGCCGAGCTGGCGCGCTCCATCCTCGAGGAGATCCGGCCAGCGCGAGCACGGTGAGACGAGTCCTGGCGTCGCCGCGCCGGGACCCTCCCCGGACTCCCGAGTCGTCCTGCGGACCGGACCTCCGAGGGATGGCCCCGCAGCACACCGGACCGCGATCATGGGTACCCATCCGACCACGGCTCCTCACACGCAGTCGCGGAGCGCCGATTGCTACGCATCACCGATCGCGTCTTCACCGATCTCGCCATCCTCATGACCTCGTTCGGCGTGGGCGTGGGTATGGTCTTCCCCTTCTTCTGCATCTGGCTCGGGGTGCCTGCGACCGCCATCCTCACGCCCAACTTCGTCGTGGCCGCGCTACTGGCGGGCCTGCTCGTGGGGGGTGTGAACTACGCACTCTCGCGCCTGGTGGTGGCGTCTCGGCTGGAGCGCCTCGCGACCCACATGAACCAGGTGCAGCGGCAGGTGGTCCAAGGCACGCGCACCGGTGACTGGAGCACGTGCGACCCCACCAGCTGCGCGCTGCCCGTGGACTCCGATGATGAGGTCGGCCGGAGCGCGGCGGCTTTCAACGTGCTCATCGCCACGCTCGCACGGTCGCATGAGATGGAGACGGCGACGAGGCGGTTCAGCCAGGTCGTCGGCAGCCATCTCGACCTCGACCTGTTGGGGCGGGAGGCGCTGGCGGCGATCGTGGCCGACACGAACGCCATGGCCGGCGTCATCCTGCTGGAGCGGGGGGACGGCCTGCAACCGCTGACCACGACGGGCGTCC
>JBFLKP010000211.1:0-4092 GCA_040883225.1 Candidatus Limnocylindrales bacterium
GCCATCGCGCAACGACCACGAGAAGGACCCCGCCGAAGCGGGGCCCTTCGAGGCGACCGTGGTGGCGTCGGCTGCCGCCGACCGGGGCTACACGCCCTGGGGCTGGACCTTGCAGCCGACCATGATCTCGAGCTTCGTGTTCTCGTTGCCGGTCCACGTCCCACCGCTCGCGTTGAGCGTGCCGGCGAGGGTCCAGTCGCGGCTGAAGTCGATGCCCTCGACCGTCCAGGTGGTGCCGTCCGCGGGCGCTCCGAGGTCACGCTTGAGCGACTCGCCGTTGACGCTGCCGCCGTTGAACTCGAGGTCGACTCCCACCGAGCGTTCGCGCATCGTGACCTGCAGCAGGTCCCAATCGGCGACGTCGCAGCCCGGGGCGGCCTGGCTATCGAAGTCGTAGGTCAGGCTCTTGGCGTCGACCATGGCGCTGAGCGCGTTCTCGCTCGCGTCGAAGCTCAGCTCGACGTCGAAGTCGCCGCCGGCCGCGATGGCCGTGCCGTACTCGGTCTCGACGCGGTTGCTGCCGCCGTTGCCCATGAGGTGGTTGCCAAGGAAGATCTCACCGCCGGTGTTCTGGCCCTTCACGCGCAGGCCGGCTGCGGCCTCCATCACGTTGTAGGGCACGAACGCGAGGTTCGTGGTGCGCGGGACCTCACACGAGCGGACCAGGCCCTTGCCGCCGAGGAGACGGCTGTCCTGCCGGCACACGTCCCTGCCGACCTGGCCATAGAGGTCGTCGTTGCCCAGCCGGCCGAACAGGCGGTCGTTGCCCTTGCCACCGAGCAGCTTGTCGTCGCCGGGCCCACCCCACACGAGGTCGTTGCCCTTGCTGCCGACGACGACGTCGTTGCCGGGGCCGCCACGGACCTTGTCCTGGCCGGCGCCGCCGCAGATGATGTCATCGCCACCGAGGCCGTAGACCGTGTCCGCGCCGCCGCGAGCGTGGATGACATCGTCGCCGTTGGTGCCCCACACGACCTCGCCCGCGTTGGTGCCGACGATGGTGGGCTTCTCACCGAGACACCAGCCAGCGGGCGTCTCTGCCGCCGCCGTGAGCGCCGGGATGAGGGTCAGGGCAGCCGTGATGGCGACCGGCACGATGAGGTTCTTCTTCATCGATCCTCCGATAGGACGGGCCGAGGTCGACCACTGCGTGGCCGAGGCAGGCGCCCGCGTGCGCACTCGCGCTGTCGAGCCGTGCCGCGCCTCGCATCACCTGCGCTGTGTCGTCGCGGCCAGGCCAAGTAATGAAGAGACGCGGCCTGTGGGCCGCGTCGCCGAAGTGTCCGCACCACCGAAGGTGCACCTCCAGCATGCCCGTTTCCCGGGCACACCACCCATGGGCCGATACGGCGGCCGGAGACCTGACCTTCCTCCTATCCCGAGGTGGGGTGCCGAGCCGAGCTCGCCACGACGGTGCGGTCGGGTGCGGTCGCCGGGCGTCCCGGCGGCCGGTCGGGCTATGGCGTGACCATGAAGACCGCGAAGGCCTGGGTCGCGGGACGCTGCTTCCCGTCAGAGGGCTGGTTGGCCACCCGGAACTGGCCGCTCATGACCATGTGCCGGGCCATGACCGTGGAGCCTCCTCCATCGAGGTTGAAAGCGTGGACCGCGCCGAGCGACTTCATCAGCTGCCCCATCTCGGGCAGCGTCACGCCCCTGCTCTTCGTGCGCCGGCCGTCGACCGTCACCATCAGCACGCGCCCGTCGGCGGTCACGCCCAGGCCCGTGCGCGGATGCCGCTGCCTCCCGGACGGGTACGTCGCCTTCGAGGGCGCGGCGATCGTGCGGCTCCTGAGCGTGAAGTGGTTCCCGCCCTGCGCCTCGGTGATCGCTCCCCAGCCGGCGGCCGCGGCCACGGTGCCACCGCAGGGCTTGTCGACCCGACGCACGACCTGGGTCTTGAGCTCGAACGTCTGGCCCACCTTGAGGCCGTAGACCCACTTCTGGCTCGGGTTCTTGACCGACAGCACCGCCTGGCCCCAGTTCAGCGTGGTGTTGCCGCCCTTGCGCACCTTGACCACGCGCACGCGCTGGGTGCCGTTGGGCTCGAGCTTGCCCTCCATGTCCAGCACGACCTCGCGCCCACCCGTCGTGCGCGTGCTGGCGGCGAACCGCCTCGTGAACAGGACCACGAGGCCGTCGTCGCGGTGGGTGTTCACGCGGTGCACCCGGACCGTGTACTTCTTGCCGGGCGGCGTCACCGACACATCGGCGCGCACGTTGCCGATGCGCACATCGCCATCGGCGTCCACACCGAGGGTCGGGCGCACACAGGTCTGGGCCACCATCAGCTCGCCGCCCGACACGGCCATCGACAGCGGGGCGGCGTAGGCGTCGACGCGGTCGCGCACCGACATGTCGCCGTTGGTCGCGATCATCGGGCGGAAGCCGGCGCGGCTGCGCTTGAGCGCGATCCTCCGAACCACCTGGCGTTGCACGACCTTGCCGTTCGAGAGCAGGGCCTTGAGCTGGACGTTGGGGTCATCGGCATCGACGATGCCGACCCGGACCGACTGCGGGCGGCCACCGGTGGTCTTCATCCGGCCCACCTGGTAGGTCACGCCAGGCGAGAGCTCGATGGTGTTGTCGGGCGTGAACGGCTTGGTGATGCCGGCTTCCGCGACCGAGGCGAACGGGACCGCGACGATCATCGCGATCGCCGTTGCCAGGGCCAGGCGCCGACCGGCGCTGGAGGTCAGGACGATGGAGTTCATGGCCCCGAGCCTGCGGCCTGGCGATGGCACCGACCATGGGCCGGTGGTCCGCCGTCGTCAGTACCCGCGGCGTAGGGTGCGGTGCGGTGCGGTGAGGTCCGCTCCCTGGCGCTCACCCTGGCGCTGCGACTCGCCGTGATGACGGCGATCAGCGGACCGGGGGCTGTCCAGGTGGCGGCACGGTGCTCGACTGGTCGCGCTGCTGGGCGATGATGTCGGTGGCCCTGACGATGGACTCGGCCACCGCGCGGTCGACGATCTGCACCCTGGCCGCCTCGAAGGTGTGGATGGCCCCATCGGTCGTCACGCACACGACCTCGGTGATCGTGCCGGTCTGCTCGGACCAGTTGGTGATGAAGTCGATGGCCGAGACGGGGTAGCCATTGGGGTCGGCCCCGCCCGGGTGGTAGATCGCGGCCAGTGGGCTCATGCTCGCGCTCCTCGTGGGTTCGGTTCGCTTGGGCTGCAGCGCTGAGGCTAGCGCGGCCGAGCCGGTCGGACAGCGCCGACGTGACGATGTGCCCTTGGGCGGAGGAGCATGATGGGACCATGACCGCATCTGCCCGGCCGGCTCGGCTGCTGCCGCTGCGGCAGCTGGCGCTGCTGTCGGTCTACTGGTTCGGCATCAACGCGGTGTGGGGCGGGTACGAGTGGTTCGGCCAGACGCAGGTCGAGCTCATCGTGGGCCAGGAGTCGCGCGGCCTGGCCATCGGCCTGCTCGAGGCCCTGGGCGCGCTCGTGCCCATCCTCGTCGTGCCCACGGTGGGCTCGCTCAGAGACTACACGTCCTCGCGCTTCGGCAAGCGCAAGGGCTACATCATCAGCTGTGCAATCTTCGACCTGCTCTTCCTCAGCGGTCTCGCCGTGCTCGCACGCGCGGAGCCGGCCGCCTGGGACGGCTCGGCCCTGGGGTCGCCGGCGCTCATGGCGCTCTACACCCTCCTCTTCCTCGGGCTTCAGTTCAGCTCCAACGTGGCCCAGGGTCCCTACCAGGGCTTCGTGCCCGACCTCGTGGCTGAGCCGCAGGTCGGCCTCGCCAGCGGCGCCGTCGGAATCATGCGCATGGGCGGCAACATCGGCGGTGCCGCGATCATGATGGTCGGTGCCGCCTTCGACGCCTGGGGACTGGCGCTGTTCCTCATCGCCGTCATCGAGTTCGGCCTCGCGGCCCTCACCTTCGCCTTCGTCGAGAACGGTCCGCCGGCCAAGCCACGCAAGGGACGGTCGTGGGCGGCCATCGCCCGCGAGGCCTGGGGACTCGACGTCCTGCACGAGCCCTCCTTCCTGCGCATGACGCTCGTGCGCTTCCTCTTCCTCATGGGCACCAGCATCTTCGTCAACATCAGCGCCTGGTACCTGCGCGACTCGCTGGGCCAGA
>JBFLKP010000212.1:0-6277 GCA_040883225.1 Candidatus Limnocylindrales bacterium
GCCGACCCAGGCGAGCATGCATCACGGAAGCATGAGGATCGCCGGACCGAGCCCCGCGTCGGGCGCCGGGGGCAGGACTGCGACGTTCGTGAGGTAGAGACCATCGCGCTCCCCCGCACCGAAGGTGGGGCTGGCCGGATTGTGCAGCCCGTCGTCGGCCGTGGCCATGACCTCGACCTCGCCCGAGTCAGGATCGATCCGAACCAGCTGGCGCTGTTGCCGTTCACGCCCACGTCACCCTCGGCACAGCCGGTGAGAGTCGGGTGGCTGAGCCAGGCCTCGGGCGCGGCGGAGCCATCGAGTGGGAAACGCCAGACCGTACCCAGCGCGGAGTCGCTGGCGTAGAGGCTGCCTGCGTCATCGAGCGCCAGGCCGCTGGCCATCAGGATGGCTTCGGTGCCAGGTAGACGCTCCGAGTTGCCGTCCGTGTCAACGCGGTACACCCCACGGGACGCCTCGGCCATCGGATCCGGGCGGGCCACGTAGAGGTCGCCATCGCCATCGACGACCACGCCGGCTGGACCCTGCCCGCCCGGCCAGTGGATCAACGTCGAGACATCACCGTCGGGCCCGATGGCCTTGACCCAGCCGTCGCTCGGCCCGACGAAGAAGGGCAGTCCCTGGGTGACGTAGATCGTGCCGTCGGCGGCCACCGCGAGGCCCTCCGGGTTCTCTTGTGCAGCGGCACCGGATGGGGCCACGACCGCCACGTCTGCGGCTACGGCCACGGCGGTCGTGGTGATCGCGGTAGCCGCGGCAAGCGCCAGGGCTGTGAGCGTGCGAGAGGGACGCATGGTGAAGTTCCTCCGAACACTCTCTGGATCCCCCGTCGGACATGTCGAACCAGGCTCCTACATGGCGTACCTCCCTACTCCGTGCTGCGGGCTACTCGGTAGCCGTGTCTTCGCAGTTCTGGTTCGCCGCCCGGATGCCGGCTTCGAACTCGGGCTCGACGTCGAGGTTCATGGCGTTGTCGCGACGCGACGTCGTACTGTCGTGACGCGGGCATCCGCACCAGCCCCGAGAATGCCTCCCGGTCGCCTTCGATCGCCTGTGGCACGAGCTCTTGAACCATCACCACCCTCGGTGTCATGCGGCGCCTTCGGCCGCGCTCACCACTAAGGGTCTCGGTCGCCCATGAAAGGTTCCCGCCGCGCCATCCAACCGTAACGTGGCGGCTGACGGGCACCTGGACATACGTCGCTCCCACGGACGGTAGGCGAGCTCGTCGTCACGCCCGCACTGGTCGAGCCGCTGGTGGCCGCAGATCCCGAGCGTGGGTGGGCATATGCCGTGAGCCTATGGGCCCCCATGGCGATGCGTCGACCGGTCCCGTAGGCCTAGTGTCGGCCTGAGCGACGGCTGGCTGCGAGAGCCGGCGGAACCGTCTCAGGATGGCGGCCAGCGCGCCCGGATCGAGCACGTGCACGCTGCATGAATACGTGTGCACTTGGCCCAAACGGGGAACTCGAAGCGGGCCGGTCGGCCCTGTATGGCGCGAGCCAACGGGCAGACGCTGTCGACAACCGAATAGCTCGAGCCACCGGAGGCTTCCCCCCGGCTGCCCGACGACCCGAGTCGTGGGCCATGTCTGACACATAGCCGTCCGTCCATCGCCCGCGGTATCCGTGTTGACCCACGGTCCGCGGGCGTTTGAGCACACAACGAGGCGTAGTGATGCCAAAGGCTGCTGTACCGCCACCGCCTGCTCCCGTCGGGGGCAAGCGAGCGGCCACGTTCCAAGAGGAAGTCATCGCCATGATCCCGGCTGACTCCCGCCTTGAAGCTTGTATCCAATGCGGGACGTGTGGGGGGTCGTGTCCGTCGTACGCGGACATGGACCACACGCCTCGACAGATCTTCGCCCTTGTGCGGGCCGGCGCGCGGGACAAGGTCATGGACAGCAACACGCCCTGGATGTGCGTGAGCTGCTACCTCTGCGCGGTCCGCTGCCCGCAGCAGATCCACATCCCCGACGTGATGTACGCGCTCAAGGCCAAGGCTACCCAGGAAGACCGGGTACCCAGCCACGTGGCGCCCGACTTCAGCAAGACCTTCGTCGACTACATCCACCAGTACGGCCGCAGCTTCGAGGTCGGCCTCGTGGCCAAGCACTACCTGCGCCACTACATGACCCGCCTGCCCGGCATGACCACCTCGGGCATCGGCATGGTGACCAAGGGTCGCATGGGCTTCAGGCCACACAAGATCAGGGACATCGACGGGCTCAACGCCATCCTCGACCGTGCCACCGAGATCGAGCAGGCCAAGCAGCGCGCCGTCTTCGATGTGCCGGCACGAAGCGGGGGAGCGCACTGATGGCCACGCAGTACATGTACTACCCGGGCTGCTCGATGGACGGCACGGGCAAGGCCTACCACGACTCCATCGAAGCGGTCCTGCCGACGCTCGACATCGGGCTGGCCGAGCTGGACGACTGGAACTGCTGCGGCGCCACCGAGTACATGGGCATCAGCCCCCTGCGCTCGCAGGCGCTGGTCGGCCGCAACCTGGCCCTGGCCGAGAAGCAGAAGAACGGTACCGACACGCTCGTCGCTCCCTGCAGCGCCTGCTACGTCAACCTCGCCCGCACGGACGCCTACGTGCGTGAGTCCAAAGAGCTGGCCGAGAACGTCAACGACGCGCTCGGTGCCGACGGCATGCACTACACCCCGGGCGCGGTCAAGGTCCGGCACCTGCTCGAGATCATGATCGATGACGTCGGCCTCGAAGGGGTCGGCGAGCACGTCACGCGGCCGCTGACGGGTCTGAAGCTGGCACCGTACATGGGCTGTCTCGTCTCGCGGCCCGACTACGACGACCGCTGGCAACACCGCGAGCACCCGCACGCGCTCGACCAGTTGCTGCTGACGCTGGGAGCGGACGTGGTCGAGTACTCGCGGCGCACCGACTGCTGCGGTGGCCACATGACACAGATCAGCCCGGAGACCGGCCTGGAGCTCATCCGTCGCCTCATCGTCGAGGCCGAGCGGGTCGGGGCCCACGCGCTCGTCACGGTCTGCCCCATGTGCCAGATGAACGTGGACTTCTACCAGCGCGAGATGAACCACCACTTCAAGGAAGACCACCACATGCCCATCCTGTTCTTCACGCAGCTGATGGGCCTGGCCTACGGGTTGCCGGCCAAGAAGCTCGGCTTCGGGCGGGAGATCATCTCGGCCCGGCCGGCCTTGGCGCACATCGGCATCGAGGCCCCCCTGACCGAGGAGGAGAAGGCCGAGAAGGAGAAGGCGGCCAGGCCCGCGCGTCGCCGCCGAGGAGATCCCACGCTGCCGGCACCAGCGCCGCGAGCGGATGAGGAGGTGCTGCGATGACGGCCCCCAAGACCGGCGTCTACGTCTGTCACTGCGGCACCAACATCGCCGCCGTGGTCGATGTCGAGGAGGTCCGCGACTGGGCCGCTGAAGAGCTCAAGGACAAGGGCGTGGTCGTCGCGCGCGACTACCCCTTCATGTGCTCCAGCCTGGGCCAGGAGCTGATCCAGAAGGACATCGAGGAGTACGGCCTCGAGCGCGTGGTGGTGGGCGCCTGCTCGCCGCACATGCACGAGAAGACCTTCCGTGAGGCCAGCAGCAACGCCGGCCTCAACCCCTACCTCGCTGAGCTGGTGTCGATCCGTGAGCAGGTCTCGTGGGTCCACACGGACAAGGCCAAGGCCACCGAGAAGGCCAAGGCCGTCATCGCCGGTGGCGTGTACCGCGTCAGCGAGCACGAGCCGCTCGAGCCGCTCATCGCCCCGGTCAACAACGCCACGCTCATCGTCGGCGGTGGCATCGCCGGCATCACCGCCGCCCTGGAGATCGCCAACGCGGGCTACCCGGTCCACGTCGTGGAGAAGGAACCATCCATCGGCGGCCACATGGCCCAGTACGACAAGACCTTCCCCACGCTCGACTGTGCCGCCTGCATCCTCACACCCAAGATGGTCGACGCCGGCGCACACCCGAACATCACGCTCCACACCTGGAGCGAGGTCGTCGACGTCTCGGGCTCGGTCGGCGACTTCAAGATCAAGATCAAGCACAAGCCCCGCATGGTCGTGGAAGCCGACTGCACCGGCTGCGGCATCTGCTGGGAGAAGTGCCCGGTCCAGGTCATCGACACCGGCTTCGAGGCCGGCCTCGGCTACCGCAAGGCCATCTACACACCCTTCCCCCAGGCGGTGCCCAAGTACCCGGTGCTGACGCCGGAGGACTGCACCTACTTCCAGAAGGGCACCTGCAAGGCCTGCGAGAAGTTCTGCCCCGTCGACTGCATCGACTTCACCCAGACCGACGAATACGTCGACGTGACCGTCGGCAACATCCTGCTCGCCACCGGTTTCCAGCCCTTCGACGCTCGCCGCATCGAGGCCTTCGGCTACGGGCGCCTGCCCAACGTCTTCACCTCCATGGAGTTCGAGCGGATGAGCAACGCGGCCGGCCCCACCGGCGGCAAGATCGTCCTTCGCGACGGCGTCACCGAGCCCAAGTCGGTGGTCATCGTCCACTGCGTCGGCTCGCGCGACAAGAACACCAACGAGTACTGCTCGGCCATCTGCTGCATGCAGTCGTTGAAGTTCGCGCACCTCGTCAAGGAGCACACCGACGCCGACGTCTACGAGTGCTACATCGACATGCGCACGCCGGGCAAGGGCTACGACGAGTTCTACAACCGCATCCTCGACGAGGGCACCCAGATGATCCGCGGCCGCGTGGCCGAGATCACCGACTCGCTGCGCTACCCGGAGGAGGAAGGCCACGAAGGCCGGCTGATCGTGCAGGTGGAGGACACCCTCGCGGGCGTCAAGCGCCGCGTGCCGGCTGACATGGTCATCCTCTCGACCGGCCTGGAGCCACAACCGGACGCCACGGACGTGGCGCGCATGTTCGGCGTCGGCTGCAGCACCAACGGCTTCATCATCGAGCGCCACGCCAAGCTGGACCCCGTGGCCACGATGACCGACGGCGTCTTCGCCGCCGGTGCCACGCTGGGCCCACGCGACATCCCGACCTCGGTGTCCAACGGCGCGGCCGCGGCGGCGACCATCCTCAGTCGCATCGCCCAGGGTGAGATCGCGATGGAGCCATACCGGGCCACGGTCGATGCCGAGCGCTGCTCCGGCTGTCGCATCTGCAACGATCTCTGCCCCTTCAGCGCCATCAGCTTCGACGAGAGCGCGATGGTCACCGAGATCAATCCCAAGCTCTGCCAGGGCTGTGGCGTGTGCGTGGCGGCCTGCCCGGCCAACGCCATCAGCGGCAGCGGCTTCAGCCACGAGCAGATCATGGCCCAGATCGACGGCTTGCTGGGCAATCCCGGCAACGGGGTGGCAGCCGGCGTTCGGACCGAAGAGCCAGTGGAGGTGACGGCATGACCGCACCTGCGACCACGCCTCAGAACGCGGCGCCCGTCGCGGCCGCCGACTTCGAGCCGCTCATCCTCGGCTTCACCTGCAACTGGTGCAGCTACCGGGCTGCCGACCTCGCGGGCACGGCCCGCACCAAGTACCCGTACAACGTTCGGCTCATCCGGTTGATGTGCTCCGGGCGGATGGAGCCCGAGTTCATCCTTGAGGGCTTCGCCAAGGGCGCGGACGCGGTGGTCATGACCGGTTGCTGGCCGGAGGATTGCCACTACCGCATCCAGTCGGTGAAGGCCCTGCGACGGTTCATCTTCCTGCGTCGCACGCTCAGCGACCTGGGCATCGAGCCGGCCCGTCTGCAGCGCTTCTATGCCAGCGCCGCGGAGGGTCAGCGCTTCGCCGATGAGATGGCCCGCATCACCGAGGAGATCAAGGCCCTGGGTCCCATCCCGCCTGAGATCCGAGTCGCCCTGGAGTCGCGCCCCGAAGCGCCGGCTCCAGCCTTCCAGCCTGAGGAGGTGGAGGCATGACCGCCGAAGCCGTGGCCCCGGCCGAAGCCGAGGTCAAGCCCCGCTACAAGCTGGCGATGTACTGGGCCTCCGCCTGCGGTGGCTGCGACGTCGCTGTGCTCAACCTGGGCATGAAGCTCATCGAGTTCACCGAGCGCTGGGAGCCGGTCTTCTGGCCGGCCGCCATGGACGCCAAGCGCGAGGACGTCCGGGCCATGGAGGACGACGAGATCGACGTCTGCCTCTTCGACGGCGGCATCCGCACCGACGAGGACGCCGAGATGGCGCACCTGCTGCGGGCCAAGTCGAAGGTGCTGGTGGCCTTCGGGTCCTGTGCCAGCGAAGGCTGCATCCCGGGTCTCGCCAACCAGCGGCCCATCGAGGCCGTCTTCTCGGCGGCGTA
>JBFLKP010000213.1:0-12905 GCA_040883225.1 Candidatus Limnocylindrales bacterium
CGTCGCGATCGGTGATGCCGCGGGGGTCGGTGGCAGGGTCGGAGATGGGGGCACGGTCGCAGGAGCCGGGGTCGGCTCGGGCGTGGGCTCGGGCGTGGGCTCGGGCGTCGGCTCGGGCGTCGGCTCGGGCGTCGGCTCCGGCGTGGGCTCGGGCGTCGGCTCGGGCGTCGGCTCGGGCGTCGGGCGACGCGTCGGGCGTGGCGTCGGCTCCGGCGTTGGGTCCGCCTGACCCGTCAGGGCGTCTCGGTCGATCTGGCCGGCAACCGGCGCGGTCGACGGCTGGGGCTCGCGAGACGCGTCGGCCGTCGCCGCGAGCGGGGTCTCGGCAACCTCTGCAGTCGACGGCAAGCCGTCATCGCCGGAACCCAGGATGAACGTGGTCGCGAAGGCGACCACCGCGAGCAACGCGATGACCGCAGCGACGGCGCCGAAGCGCACCCGTCGCTGCTGGTATCGGTCACGCTCGATCGCCGTCTCGGCCGTGAAGGTCGGCATCAGGGTGACCTCGGCCGGACGATCGACCGGCGCCGGGATGAAGAACGGCTTGGCCGTCGTGGGTGCGTCGTCGAGCTCCGCCGCGGCGGCGACCGCTGGCACGGCCTCGGGCTCCGGCTCCGCCTCGGGCTCCGGCTCCGCCTCGGGCACCTCGGCCGTCTCAGCCTCGGCCGTCTCAGCCTCGGCCGTCTCAGCCTCGGCCTCCGGCTCCGCCTCGGGCGCCTCGGCCGTCTCAGCCTCGGCCGTCTCAGCCTCAGGCTCCCGCATGTCGTGCTCCGGCTCGCCCAGCTCCGTGTCGGTCGCCTCGAAGGGCGACGCCTCAGGCTCGGGCACGCCGGAGTTGGCCGCCCTGGCCAAGGCCGCCGTCAGCGGTCGCGGCGAGGTGTCGTCGATGGCGTCGGATGAGCGCAGCTCATGGAGACAGCGCCAGCAGTAGACCTGGTCCTCGGTGTTCCTGGTCAGGCAGCGCGGGCAGCGCAGGACCGAGGCCGGAGGCTGTTGTGCTTCTCCGCCATGGGCGTGCAGCGACGCACCGTCGATGGGCAGCATCGTCTCGCAGGCAGCACAGAACAGCGCGTCGTGCGCGTTCTCAGCTCCGCAGCTGGGGCAGAGGCGGGGTTCGGTCATCGCGCGAGCTCGGGCGCGAGCCTGTCAGAGTGCATGCGAATCGGTTCGATGTCCCGTACGGCGGACTAACTCGGCTCATGTTGGGTGCAGTCGGGGGCGGATGGGAGGGGCCCATAGGTACTAGTCCTATCCACGACTCACCGCCGCCCTCGCATCGCGCATGGCGAGCGTGAAGGTGTCCTCGTCACCCCCCTATCATCAAGGCATGACCAAGATCCAGATCACGTGCGCGGGCAGCGCGGTCTTCGACGTCCTGGCCAAGGCCGCCGGTCCGCTGCCCATCGGGGTCCTGGGTCTGGTGGACAAGTTCTCGACCGCGGAAGGCGGCCCCGCGTTGCGCACCGGCCGAGTCCTCGCAGGCATGGGCATCGAGACCCGCCTTGTCATCCCCGTGGGCGACGACATCTTCGGGCGCTCGTTCCGCGAGACGGTCCCGGCACCGCACCTGCACGTCGAGTTCGTCGAGTCCGAACTGCCGACCTCGACCTCGCTGGTGGCGGTCGATCAGGACGGTGAGCGCACGATGCTGCACAACCTCGGCGCCGACGGGTCGATCACCGCCGAGGCCATCGAGGCGCGCATGGAGAGCGATTTCCTGCACGTGGGGGGAGCGCTGGTGCTACCGGGCCTCGATGATCCCGACGGTGCGCCGCTGGCAGGACTGTTCGAGCGCGCGAAGGCCAAGGGCATCCACACCAGCCTGGACGTGGTCCACGACTCCACCGGCCGATGGCGACGTGTGCTCGCGGCCTTGCCCTACACCGACCTCTTCATCCCCAGCGTTCCCGAAGCGGAGGGCATCACCGGCGTCGCCGACCCCGCGGCCGCCGCGGCCAGGCTGAGGGGGCTCGGCGTCCGCTTTGCCATCGTCACCGATGGGCCCAATGGCGCGTGGGTGGACCACGACGACTTCGTCGGCCACGTCCCGGCCTTCAAGGTCGACACCATCGATACCACCGGCGCCGGTGATTCGTTCACCGGGGGCGTGCTGACCGCGCTGATCCACGGCTTCGGCGCCGAGGACGCCGCCCGTATGGGAGCGGCTCTCGGCGCGCTGTGCACAACGACCATCGACACGTTCACCGGCCCCGCCGACCCCGCCGACGCCTGGCGCATGGCCGGGCTGGAGCCACCGGCATGATCCGGCCGGGAGAGGCCGGGACGGTCCCGGCCGAGATGCGAGCGACCACGCTCTCCGGCACGGGCACCGAGTCGCTAGCCGTGCGAGCGGTCTCGGTCCCTCGACCCGGCTCGCGACAGCTGCTCGCTCGGGTCGACGCCGCCGGGATCTGCACGTCGGTCAACAAGCTCGTCGACCAGGGGGCCAGGCACCCGCTGATGCACGGCTGGGATCCGGCGAAGCACCCGGCCATCGTGGGAGACGAAGGCGTGGTCACGATCGTCGAGGTCGGAGGCGAGCTCGATGGCCAGTGGAGCGCAGGGCAGCGCTGTGCCGTCCAGCCAGCGGTGGACATCGCGCCGGTCAATCACCTCGAGCGCTACGACGACGACGCCCGCGGCGTGGCCAAGGTCGCGGTCGGCTACTCGCTCCCGGGCCTGCTCGCCGAGTACATCCTCGTGACCGAGGAGGTCCTCGAGGCGGGGTGTCTCATCCCGCTGCCGGATCCAGGCCTGCCGGCCGGTCACGCTGCCATCGCTGAGCCCATCAGCTGCATCATCAGCTCGCATGCCCACCACATGCACCTTTCGCAGCCCGACCGCACGAAGGCGCGCAGGGCCACGACCGGGCTCAAGCCTGGCGGTGTCACCGTCGTCATCGGTGTGGGGCCGATGGGCCGGATGCACGTCGACCTGGCCATCACGGCGCGGCCCCGCGCCATCGTCGCCACCGCCCGCCGTGACGAGCGGCTGGCGTGGATCCACGAGACGTTCGGGCAGCGTGCCGCCCAGGCCGGCGTCGAGCTCGTGACGGTCAACACGACGACGCAGGACCTCGCCGCCACCGTGCGGCAGGTGAGCGGCGGCGTGGGCGCCGACGATCTCATCGTCACCGCGGCCGACGGTGCCCTCATGGAGCAGGTCCAGCACCTGCTCGCGCGCTACGGGGTGCTCGACCTCTTCGCCGGTCTCAAACCGGGCGAGGAGATCATCGGCATCGACGAGCGCTTCGTGCACTACCAGGAGATCAACATCACCGGCTCATCCGGTGGCGGGCCATGGGATGTCATCGAGACGCTGCGGTTGATGGCCGCCGACGAGATCGACGCGGCCGCGCACATCGGCCACGTCGGCGACCTCGACCACGCGCCGGAGCTCCTGGGCATGGCCCGTGATGGGCGCGTGCAGGGCAAGGCCATCGTCTACCCGCATCGGCGCAGCGAAGCCATCCGGGACGTCACCCGCTGGTCAGCCGAGGACGAGCAGCGCTACCTCGCGGAGGGGTAGTGGCCTTCAGCGGTGCCCGCCGGCTGGTCGGGCTGGGCTTCGGGGCCATCCAGTCGGGACTGTTCGTGTACGAGGCCCATCGCACCGGTGACTACGCTCCGCCCCTGGTCGTCGATGTGCGCGCCGACCTCGTCGCCGGCCTGCGCGCCGACGACGGCCATTTCCGTGTCAACATCGCGCGCGACGACGGGGTGGACGTGGCCGAGGTGGGGCCGATCTCCGTCGCCGATTCGGCGGTCCCGGCCGAGACGGATCTGGTCATCGAGGCCATCTCCGGCGCCGACGAGCTCGCCTCTGCGCTGCCGAGCGTGGCCTTCTACCGCACGGATGGGCCGAACAGCCCGCACCGACTGCTGGCCGAGGGCCTGCGGCGCCGGTCGAGGTCGAGGCCGCTCCTCGTCTTCTGTGCCGAGAACCACCGTGCGGCGGCCGAGATCCTCAGGTCCGCGGTGCTCGAGGCGGTCCCGGCCCACGAGCGTGAGGCGGTGGCCACGCGCGCTCGCTACGTGGACACGGTCATCGGCAAGATGAGCGGCGTCATCACCGATCCGGCCGAGGTGCGCCAGCATGGCCTCGCCACCATCACCTCGGCCCTGCCCTCCGCGTTCCTCGTCGAGGCTTTCGACCGTATCCTGGTCTCGCGCGCAGGGGAAGGGTTGCACCCCGGGATGCCGGTGTTGCGCGAGGTCGACGAGCTGGCTCCGTTCGAAGACGCCAAGCTGCTCGGGCACAACGCGACCCATGCGCTGGCCGGGTTCCTGGGCTCGCTGGTGGGCCTGACGCTGGTGGCCGAGCTGCGCGAGGTGGATGGAGCGATGGGGTTCCTGCGGGCAGCCTTCCTCGAGGAGTCGGGAGCCGCGCTGCGCCGTCGCTGGGGCGGCGTGGACCCACTGTTCACCGAGGCCGGCTACGCGGCCTTCGCCGACGATCTGTTGGAGCGCATGGTCAACCCCTACCTCGCCGACACGGTCGAGCGAGCTGCACGGGACCCTCGCCGCAAGCTCGGCTGGGACGACCGCCTGATCGGGCTCATCCGGCTGGGTCTGCGTCACGGTGTGGCCACCCCGCGCTATGCCATCGGCGCTGCCGCCGGTCTCGAGCTGCTGCGTCGAGACGATCCTGGCGCGTCCGATGCGGAGCTGCTTGCCGCCTGCTGGTCAGGGGGCCCGCCGGAGGCCGATCGTGCCGCGGTCCTCGCGGTCGTGGCGGAAGGCCGCTCTCGGCTCGAGGCCTGGCGCTCGATCGCGACGCCCGGGAGCGGCGCGCCATCGATCGCGACCTTGAGCCAGATGCTGGCCGAGTGATGCCAGGAGAGCCAGGTGTACGCCTGGCGAATGACGCCTGACGAGGCTCAAGGATGCCACGGGCGTCGACTGCGCTGAGCCCCTGGCGCCCTGCTCGGCGCGCTACCAGCGAAGCACGCCGACAGCGCCGGCCTCGTGTGCGGCCATATCCTCGGAGCGAGCGAACCACAGCTCCGCACCCGAGCCGTGGATGGCCAGGCGCAGCAACCGTTCGATGGTCTCGGGTTCGCTGCGTGGCTCGTGCCGACGTGTATCGAGCGCCGTGCCGAAGTGGCCCACCGCGTCTTCGTCGAGCACGACCGCCTGCAGTCGGCCCGCCTCGGCCGCGCTCACGATGGCTTCGATCCGGTCGGTTCCCTGGTCTCCCAGGCCTCCGCTCGTGACCGCGTCGAGACGCTCTGCCGCCCCCTCGTATTGGAGCTCCACGCAGCGTTGCCACGCGAGTTCTACGAGGTCCTCCGGATCCTCGCCACCAGCTGTCTCGACCTCGGCGAGGCACGAGGCTAGCACGCCGTTCTGCAGCTGCCGTCGAAGGCGCGAGCGGAACTCGACTGGCCCGTAGAGCAGCACCTCCTGCGCCGCGGCGAGGTTCGACTCGATCTCCGCGGCGACCTCGCGCGCGAAGCGTTCACGCGCCTCCTCTGCACTTTCCTCGATGCGGGTCTTGCCGTGTCCCCCGGCCGGTGTCTCAGCCGACCCACCTCGGCCATGCTGAGCCGTGCGACCGGCGATGCTCCGCATGTCGTGCGGGTCCGTGGACATGCTGCCCGCCACCGGCGCTCCTGACCCGCCGCACCGGACCCAGCTCATCGATCCCCGGTTGGCCCACACCGCGCCCACCACCGGGCGAGTCAGAGCCAGATAGCGTTCAAGCTCGAACCGTGGCGCCTGCCGGCCGACGCTGATCGTGTTCCTTGGAGCGATCGGCGTGGGCGTCACCTCGTCGGTCGGCTCCTCGACGGGACCGGCAACGAACAGGCCGGGCCGGTCGCTGAAGTCCTCGATGGATGCCTCCAGGGCAGAGGTGACCCGTTCGTCGTCGGTCTGCTCCGCCGACGTCGAGCGCAGGGCCTCGCGCAGGATCTTCGGCGCGGTGGGGCTACCGCTGCCGTCGGGACGCAGGTCGAGCGAGGCGAAGGCGAGCGGTCTGTCGCCGGCCGACTCGAGCTTGTCCAGCCGCTTCAGGAGCGCCGGTATGTCGGTGTCATATCGGATCTCGTATCGTGGAGTCATCGTTCGTCCTTCCTCAGGGTCAGCTCCGCTTCTGGCCGGTCTCGATCCTGACGCTGGGCCACTCGACGTCGACCGGCTGGGCGAAGCGGTCCCCGTTCTCCTTGTCATGCCGCATGAACTCGGCCGGCCTGATGTGAACCGCCAAGCGGTACTCACCATCACCCGGCACTTGCCAGTTGCGCCCGTAGTGGTGGAGCCAGGGGTGCCACAGGAAGGGCTGCTGGTGCGCGCCGACCTCCTCGCCGTCCAGGGTCGTGAGCGAGACCGTCACGTCCAGGCCCGGGACGAAACGTCCGTCGTGGGCGTCACGCACGGCGATCTCGACGTGGACGTTCTCATCGGTCGGGTTCTGCCACCGCAGCTGCCCGTCGACCCAGCGGTACAAGCCCTCGGCCTCCTCGATGGCATAGGCCACGAGCAGGTCGCCGGCTTGGATCTGATCACCGTCGTCGGCTTCGCGCTTGGCCATCTCGGCGAGCGCCGTACCGTACGTCTCCCCCTGTGCGCGGGCCAGCGCGAGCTGCTCGGACGTCGACTCGTCGCTCGGGCGACCAGACTTCGTGGGATCGATGATGGAGGCCATCGTTCGCGAGCTCCTTACGGGATGGGTTCACACCCAGAGCCTGCTCGCATCGACGCTACAACCGCGGCTGCCCGCTCGGGCCTCGCGTTACAAGCGGCTTGCTGACCTGCCGGTCACTCCTCGATGTCGAGCGCCGGTAGGGCGAACCCGAACTCGCTGCCATCATCGTGGCGCTTGGCCCAGACACGACCACCCACCGACTCGATGATGCGCCGGACCACCGACAGGCCCAGTCCGGCCCCTGGAGCCTGGGCCGACCCGGGGGCCCGGTAGAACGGCTCGAACACGCGCTCGATGACGTCGTCCTCGAGACCGGGGCCGTGATCGCGAACGCGCAGGACGGCGTCGGGGCCAGAGGTCTCGACGATCACGCGGACGGGCTCGCCGGGTCGTGAGTACTTGGCCGCGTTCGTGACCAGGTTGTTGACGACTCGCTCCAGCAGAGCCGGCGCGGCGTCGACGACGATCGTGGCGCCCGACTCGAGCTCGTACCGACGTGTCGCGTCCCGCTGCCTCCGCCGCTCGAGCGTGGCAGCTGCGACCCGGCCGAGCACGGCCGGCTCGCGGATGGCCTCCTCGTCCTTGTCGAAGCGCGCCAGCAGCAGCATCGACTCGATCAGCTCGTGGAGCTCGGTGGCACTCTCCGCGATCTCGTCGGCGATCGCGCGAGCCTGTTGGAGGTCGACCTTGCCGGAGGCGAGGATCTGGCTCATGCCCATGATGACCGTCATCGGCGTCCGTAACTCGTGCGAGACGAGGCCCAGGAACTCTTCCTTCACCGCCAGCGCCGTCTGCATGCGGGCCTCCGCCCGCTTGCGGTCCTCGATGTCGTCGATCACCGCGATGAAGTACTCGGGCTCGTCCTGCTCGTCACGGACCAGGGCCACGGTGAGGTCCACCCAGATGGGTCGCCCATCACCTCTCAGGTAGCGCTTCTCGATGGAGTAGTCCGCGACCTCACCGCGCAGCAGCCGCTCGAGGTGTTCCAGGTCCATGTCGAGGTCGTCAGGGTAGGTGATGTCCTGGAACGTGCGCGCCCGGAGCTCCGATTCGCTGTACCCGGTGATCTCGCACAGTCTGCGGTTCACACGGAGCCAGCGTCCATCGAGCCCGACGTGTGCGACCCCGACCGCCGCGTTCTCGAAGGTCGCGCGGAAGCGCCGTTCGCTGGCCGCCAGCTGCCGGGCCGCGGCGCGGCTGGCCGTGACGTCTCGGATCTCGAGGACCGTCTTGCCTGAGTTGCCGGGGCCCGAGACCGGGCTGACGGTGCAGACGACGGGGAAGGCGCTGCCGTCCTTGCGATAGAAGACGTCGCCATGGTCCCGCAGGTCCGTGCGGGCAGTGATGGCCCGGTCGATGGGGCAATCCTCACGCGCATAGGGTCGGCCGTCGGGATGGTGGTGGTGCACCAGGTCGTGGAGGGGCGCGGAGCCGATGTCCGCTTCGGCGAAGCCGAACATCTCGACCGCGGCGGGGTTCGCGTACCGCACACGGCCCTCCCGCTCGAGCAGCAGGAGGGACTGTGAGGAGTTGTCGGAGATCGTCCGCGCGAGCGTGTCGGCCTCGCCGTGGGCGGCCTCGGCGCGGAGTCGCTCGACCGCGTTCCAGGTGTGGTCTGCGACCTCTCGAGACAGGCTCTGCTCGGCACGGGTCCACTCCCGCGGCGAGTGGCTGAGCACGTGCATCCCGGCCACGCGGCCCCCGAAGCGCATGATGGGCACGCTGATCAGACCGCGCTTGCCGATGCGCTCGAACGCTGTGCCGGCCGTGCGCACGTCGGTCGAGACGTCCTCGACGGCCACGACCTCGTCGCTCTCCGGCTTGTGCAGGTCGGGCTCGACGGTGACCGTGGCCGTGACCGCATGGTCGATGGCTGCCGCGTCGTCGGCGGTCCAGCTGCCGAGGCTCACGAGTCGCTGCCCGCGCCGCTCGACGAACCCCACTCGGGCTGCTTCGAGATGACGCCCCAGGGTTTCCGACGCCACGCGCATGACGGCGTCCGTGTCGGCCGCGTCTCGCTGAGCCCGCAGGATCTCCACGAGCAGGCGTTGCCGGATGTCGCTCCCCCGCAGCCGCTCTTCGGCACGGGTGCGGGCGATGAACTGCCCCAGTGCTCGCCCGAGCGAGTCGAGCTCCGCGGCCAACCGCTCATCCGACGGCAGAAGCGGATCGCCCACGAGCTCGATGACCCCGATGAAGGCTGAGCCTGCCGTCAGGGGAAACGCGACCCCACTGGTGAGGCCCTCCGAGAGGCCGACGTGCAACCGCTCGAAGCCGGGTCGGTCCCGCACGTCGGCAACGTCCAGCGGTACCCGGTCCTCCCAGACCTTGCCGGGCAGGTCCTGGCCCAGGGCGAGGGCGGACTCCCGCGTCGCCTGGACGAAGCCGTCGAGCTGCCCGCGCGCCTTCGACTCCACGTGGATATATCGTGCTCGCAGCTGACCCCGGCGGTGGCTAGGCAGCCACAGGCTGCACATGGTCATTTGCGTGCCCGAGGCGACCGCCGCAAGGATCTCCTCGATCGCTCCTTCGAGCTCGTCGGCTCGAGCGATGATGCGCGATACGGCCTCGCCCAGGACCAGCCGCTGTTCGGTGCGCTTGCGGTCGGTGATGTCGATGGCGATGCCATCGCCGCGAAGGCGACCGGTCACGGGGTCTCGCTCCAGCCTGCCGCTGACCTGAAGCCAGCGCGTGACACCGTCGAGCCCGCGGATCTGGAGGTCGAGCGACAGTGCGCCGTTCGAGGCAAGCGCCCGTTCGGCCGTCTGCTCGGCTCGGCTCCGTGCATCAGGCTCGAGCAGCGAGTCGATCACGCCGAGGGATACCGCACGGCCTTCGTCGGCCCCGCCCAGCAGGCGCCCCATCTGTGCCGAGAGCTCGACGGTCCCGGTCGATTCGTCGAATCGCCACAGCCCCGCCCCAGCCGAGCGTACGGCTCGCGAGAGGCGCTCCCCGGCGTCCGGCTGGGTGCTCATCGAGACGGGCCCTTCGCTTGCACGTGCATCCACCACAGTATCCATCGCCCACGACGCGCCCGGTCGAAAAGCTTGCCGACCGATCGCGTCGTGGCCGGCGGACGGGCTCCTCGACGAAGGCCGGTCGGGCCGGTTGGCCGCTCACCTGCAACGCATCCGTGATGCCGGTGACGTCTCACGGCATGCCGCCGCAGCGCACCACGACCTATCGTCAGGTGGCGGCAACGAGTCGCACCGCAACCTGAACGACAAGGAGGACCCTGGCATGGGTGAGCGAATCGACGAGACCAAGGGTGCCATCAAGGAGCGCGTCGGCGGTCTGACCGGCAACGAGGACATGGAGCGCGAAGGCAAGCTCGAGAAGAACGAAGCCAAGGCCAAGCGAGAGGCCGAAGGTGTCGTCGACGAGGCCAAGGGCAAGGTCCAGGAGACGTGGGGCGACGCGACCGACGACCCCGAGCAGCAGGCCCGCGGCAAGGCCAACCAGGCCAAGGGCGAAGTCGAGCGGTCGGGCTGACCTCGAAACGTACGTCTCAACCTGACGGGTCGCGCGTCCATCCCTCCGCGTGACCCATGGTGCCCCGACTCGGCATGGTGCTGGGTCGGGGCACCGCCACGATGAGATCGAGAAGGCAGCACCGCAGCCGAACGCCGAGGGCGAGGAGCTGCCCGAGCGCGACCGCCGCGAGGGCCATCGATCCGGCCAGAGCGGCCATCAGGACGACTGACCGAACAGCAACCCAGATGAAGCCAGGGGTCAGTCCCCGAGCTCATCCCTCCCGTAGATGCGAGCTCGTGAGTCGATGATGGCCCGGTGGCAGTCGCAGGCCTGGTCCCCGAGCGCCTCGGTGTCGAGCAGGCTGACCTCGTTTCGCCCCAGGGCGATGGCGCCCGTCTTGGCGATCGCGCCCAAGCCCTGTGAGACCTTGGGTCGTGAACTCCCCACCATCAATGCCAGCAGCTCGTGGGTCAGAGCCAACTCGTGTGACCCGACATGCTCCGAGGTCAACAGCAGCCAGCGAGCGACCCGGGCCGGCAGGTCGTGCAGCCGGTTGCAGGCCGAGCCCTGGGCGACCTCGACGAACAGTGCCGCGAGGTACAGGTCGACCGCGCGACGCAGACCCGGCAGGGAGGCGACCGCATCGCGAAAGCCCACCGCCGACATCCTGGCGGCCAGACCGGCGATCTGCTGCACGACCTCCGTCGGCATCGGCGCGTCTGTGAGGGCGGCATGGGGATCGACCACGCCATCATGCCCCACGATGGCGACATCGACGCCGGCACCATGGCTGTCGCGCCCGACCACCGACACGAGGCCGCTCAGCGGGAAGTGGACCCACTCCGCCGGGTCGTCCTGGTCTCGGATGACGGACGCCCGTGGCACGTCGACCACGGACAGAGCCGGACCCAACTCCGCACGCTCCGTGTCGGGGAGGCTGGCAAGCAGTTGGTTCTGTCGGAGTTCCTCGAACACCGGATCATCCTGACGGCCTCGAGGGGCCTGCGAGCCCAGTGCTCGCCTGTTCCGGGTCGGGCAAGGCGCATGAGGTGCGACGGGAGGCGACCAGGAAGGTCCTCGGACCAGAGGATGCGCTGAGCCGCCGTCCGCGGTCAACCCCGGTCTCTGTTCCCTGTGAGACGGACGCCACGAAGCTACCTCCGTAGCGTGATGGGTCGTCAGCGATTTCGGTGGCTCCGCGTGACGTGGAAAGGAGGATCGCGGTGGCGTCTCGCCAAGGGGACACGATGCCCAGCCCGTCCCGTACGGTCGCGGACGGGACCGTGGCGGTGCCCGAGACTTGGGGTGACGAGGAGTCCGTCGCGCTGAAGAAGCTTCGCGACTGCGACCTCGTCGCCGGCGAGCGGATCCTGGAGCCCTCGTCCAGCGTGGCGGGTGGGACCGTCTTCGGTACCATCCCACGGGCGGGCACGGAGGTCGCGCGCGGGCATCCGGTCGCGTACGTGGTGGCCGGAGCATCACTGGGTACCAAAGCGGAGCCCACCGCCGCCGGGGACCGGGAGCAGGCCGCTGGAGATCAGGCACTCGTGGAGCGCGATGGCCATCGCTCGGTTGTCACGGTCTCGAAAGGTCGCGTCCGCCCCCTGTAGTGCGAACCTCGCACCCGTTGCCACACGATGTGGACCCACATGGAGGTATCCACGATGGTGATGACGACAGACGATCAGCGTCCGAGCCTGGTCCAGGCAGGCTGGGCCATCTACAGCAGGGATGGGGAGCTCATCGGGGAGGCCCTCGGGGCGGACAGTGACCGCTTCCTGGTCATGGCCACCGACGGCTCCGAGAGACGGCTCGAGATCCCGGTCGAGCTGGTCCTGGAGGAAGAGCCCGGTGAGATGCGTGCGCGCATCTCACTCGATGAGCAGGAGGTCGGCGCGGACCACGACGAGATCACGTCCATCCCTCGCACCCGCGAGTAGCGAAGCGGGCGCCCGGCAGCGGGTGCCGTGCGCTGCTCGCGGACGCCGGTCGCGCGAAGCTCCCACCGCGTGACCACCGGAGGCCCAGGCCACGCCGCAACGGCAGGGCCTGGGTCTTCCGGCGCCCATGGCCGAGACGTGGCGCGGGCCCGGGGTCAGCGGCAAGGCCGGCCAGCCCGCAAGCTCGTCGGGACCAGGCGTCGCTGACGGTTCACCCGGCCGCGCGTCGGCCGCCAGCTATCCGGCCGGCTCGAGCTCGACGCTGATCTCGGACAGGATCGACCCGATCTCCCCACCCACGAAGACGAGGCCACCGATGCTGAGCGCCAGCAGCACCAGCACGATGAGTGGCCAGAGCGCGAGCGCCCACAGACAGCCGATCGCCAAACCGTTCGAGTGGGTGACCGGACCACCGTACTTGTAGGCCCATTCCTCGTCGCTGCGGGTCAGCCAGTAGATGGCCTCCAGCCAGGCGAGGAACCCCGGGATGCCCGTCCAGAAGAAGATGAGGTAGACGATGCCCCAGGCGATCGGGCCCACATAGAAGCGGTGGATGCCGAAGCTGCCCAGGAACAGGGCGAGCAGGATGGCGATTGGCCGGTTCTTGGGTTCGCGATAAACGTTGTCAGGCTGGCGCACGCCGCAGCGCGGGCAGTCCGCGGCGCGGGCGTCGATGACCGAGCCGCAGGATGGGCAGTGCTTGGTGCCGCCGCCGTAGCCACCCGGTCCGGGGGCCGGCTGCCACGGCGGGGGCTGCTGACCCGGACGTGGTGGCTCCTGTCCGGGCGGCGATGGCTGGTTCGGCTGTCCCCAGCCGGACTGGTTCGGCGGCTGTCCCCAGCC
>JBFLKP010000214.1:0-6657 GCA_040883225.1 Candidatus Limnocylindrales bacterium
CGACTGGCCCTCGGGGCGCTGGACCGTCCGTGGTCCGCGTGACCTGGCCTCGCGCCTGCTGGCGGATCTGGGTCACCTGCAGCGCGAGGAGCTGCGGGTGGTGCTGCTTGACACGCGCAACGGCGTGCTGGCCATGCCCACGGTCTACCGCGGCAACGTCTCGGCCGCGCTGGTGCGCATCGCGGAGCTTTTCCGTGATGCCGTCCGCCTCCACGCCTCGCGCCTCATCCTCGTCCACAACCATCCCTCGGGTGACCCCACGCCCAGCGCCGACGACCTGCACATGACCGCGGAAGCCGTGGCTGCGGGCCGCTTGCTGGATGTCGCGGTCCTCGATCACCTCGTCATCGGCCACGGCACCTGGGCCAGCCTGCGCGACCGCGGTGTGGCCTTCGACCGCCCGTAGCCCGCCGCCCGTCGTCGGCTCGCGCGAAGGCGCGCGTATACTCTGCGGGCTGGAGACGGGAGTCGAGGAGGGCTGCCGTCCGGGTCGCCGTGGCCTGCAACCAGGACGGTGCGCCACCCTTGCCGTGTGGCCGGCGCTACCGTCGCTGCCAGCACGTCCGTGGCCGCGCCCAAGCGCCACCCCATGGAGGCGGTCCTCGCCAGCGATGATCGACGCGTTCTTCGGCGCCTTCTCCCGCGACATCGGGATGGACCTCGGCACCGCCAACACGCTCGTCCACGTCCGCGGCCGAGGCATCGTCATCAGCGAGCCCAGCATCGTGGCCGTGGACACCAAGACGCGCAAGGTCATCGAGATCGGCGCGGAGGCCAAGCGCATGCTCGGACGCACGCCCGCGAGCATCAGCATCGTGCGACCGCTGCGTGACGGCGTGGTCAGCGACTTCGACGTCACCGAGCAGATGATCAAGTACTTCGTTCAGCGCGTGCACGACCGCGTCGGACTGGTGCCTCGTCCACGCATGCTGCTGGGCATCCCCAGCGGCGTGACGGAGGTGGAGCGCCGAGCCGTGCGCGACGCGGCCCTCAATGCCGGCGCCCGCTGGGCCCGGCTCATCGAGGAACCGATGGCCGCGGCCATCGGCGCCGGGCTGCCGGTCGCTGAGCCCAGCGGCAACCTCATCGTCGATATCGGTGGCGGCACCACGGAGGTGGCCGTCATCTCGCTCGGCGGCATCGTCGTCTCACGCTCCGTGCGGGTCGGCGGCGACGAGCTCGACGAGGACGTCATCGCCTATGCCCGCCGTGAGTACAACCTGCTCGTCGGTGAGCGCACGGCAGAGGACATCAAGATCGCCGTCGGCTCGGCCTATCCCGGCGCGCACGACACCCAGCACGTGAGCATGCGTGGCCGCGACCTGCTCACCGGCCTGCCGCGCTTCGTGGAGATCACCGCCGAGCAGGTGCGCGAGTCCATCGATGCCTCGCTGGCGCAGATCGTCAGCACCATCAAGGACACCATCGAGGAGACCCCGCCGGAGCTGGTCGCCGACATCGTCGATCAGGGCATCGTCCTCGCCGGCGGCGGCGCCCTGCTGCAGGGCCTGGACCGCCGCATCGCGGAGGCCACCCAGATGCCCGTCCATGTCGCCGATGACCCGCTGACCTGCGTCGCTCGCGGCACCGGTATCGTGCTCGAGGCCATCGACGACCCCACCATGGAGCGCGCGCTCGTGGCCGAGACCTACTCGCGCCCGCCGCGGTAGCCGACCATGCTCAGAGACCGTTTCGCCCGAGGCCGCCTCATCGCCTTCCTGGCGCTGATCGTGCTGTCCACCGGCCTCATCGCCATCAGCGACACCGCACCCGTGAGCGAGCTGCGCAACGGCATCCGTTTCGCGGTCACACCGGTACAGGACACGCTTGGCGAGGGCACCCGCTCGCTGACCTCGGTGGTCGGCGCCATCACGGAGGTCGACACCCTGCGGCGAGAGAAGGACGCGCTGGCGGCCGAGGTCGCCAGGCTCAGCGACCAGGTGGCGGTCATCGAGAGCCTCGAGGCCGAGAACCGCAAGCTGACGCGCCTGCTCGAGACGAAGGATGCCCTCGAGGGCCGGAACGCGCCCGTCAAGACCGTGGCCGCCGGCGTCGCCTCGCGCCAGTTCACGCAGTTCGAGCGGATGATCACGCTCGACCGCGGCAGCGAGGCCGACATCCGCAAGGACGCGCCGGTGCTCTCGGAGGGCGGCGCCCTGCTGGGGCGCGTCACCGCTGTCGGCGAGGGCTGGGCCGACGTCAGGCTCATCAGCGATCCCGACTCGCTCGTGACCGGCTGGGTCAAGCGCACCGACGCCACCGGTGCCGTGGTGGGGCGCATGTCGGCGCCGCTGGCCATGACCGACGTGCCCAGGACGGAGAAGCTCTCGGAGAAGGACCTCGTCGTGACCTACGGCGTCAGGCTCCGCGGCGGCTTCCGCTCGGTCTACCCGCCGGGCATCCCCATCGGCCGCGTGGTGGACATCATCGACGAGCCCGAGCAGGTCGTGAAGACGGCGCTCATCGTGCCCGAGGCGGACCTCGAGAACATCGAGTACGCGCTGGTGCAGACGAACTTCAGGGCGCCCAGGCGCTCGAACGAGACGGCCTCCGAGTAGCCGCCAGGTGGGACAATCGGGGCACTCCCGCGGGACCTTCTCTGCATGGCCCCTCCGCGTGTGCGCGACGACCCTAGGCCCTACATGACCGAACAGCACCGGGCTCCCGCCGCGACGTCGTCCCACCGAGCTCTGCGCAAGGACGTCATCCGCGCCCTGGTCATCCTCCTGGCCATCGTCGCGCTGGTGCTCACGAGCTCCGCGCTCAACCTCGTGCCCGGCGTCTCCGCCGCCGAGGGCGTCAAGAAGGCCGTCATCGTGGCCGGACCGGTGCACTCGCTCACGGCCAAGTACAAGGCCTACGCGAAGGATATCGCTGACGCGGCCGAAGCCCAGGGCATGGAGACGATCCGCATCTTCCACCCCTACGCGCCGGCCAAGCGCGTGAGGAACCAGGCCCAGGGCGCCGACCTCTTCGTCTACGTCGGGCACGGCAACGGCTGGCCCAGCCCCTACGGACCCTTCCAGGAGGACACCAAGAACGGGCTCGGGCTCGATCCGCTGGACAAGGAGAAGCGCAGTCCCAACACGGTCATCTACAAGGGCGCCAACTGGCTGCGCGACAACCTCGAGCTGGCGCCCAACGCGGTGGTCATCCTTTCCCACCTCTCGTATGCGTCGGGCAACGCCTCGTCGGGCATGCCTATCCCCACGCGCAGCGTGGCCGTCCAACGCGTGGACAACTTCGCCAACGGCTTCCTGTCCATCGGCGCTCGCGTGGTGTGGGCGCTTGGCTGGCAGCCCGGCGCGGACATCGTCGACGCGCTGCACACCGAGGACGCCACCATGGACGCGGTCTTCCAGACGCGTTATCGCGAACCGGTCAATCCACGCAACGGCTGGATCGGCCACGACCCCGGCTACTACGACTCGGAGCGGATCCCCGGCGCCCGCATCCACATCGACCCGCATCCGTCGGAAGGCTATCTGCGGGGCGTGACCGGAGACCTGGCCTTCACGACCACGGCCTGGCGCGACGCCACAGCCCAGCCGCCGGACACGACCGCGCCGGTGGTCAGCGAGCTTCGCGTCAGCCAGGCACCCGGCACCATCAGCACCGCCAGCTCCAGCGCGCCGGTGTTCACACCCAACGGCGACGGCCTCTCGGACACCATCGGCATCGCCTACAAGCTCTCGGAGGGCGCCTTCCTCGAGCTCAAGGTCAAGCGCGACGGCAAGGTCGTGCGCCGGGCCTCCTCGTGGGCCCTCGGCGGCGCGGGCTCGGTCGTCTGGAACGGCCGCAATGACAACGGCAGGTACGCGGCCGAGGGCAAGTACAACGTCTTCCTCACGCCCACCGACAAGGCCGGCAACAAGGGCGCTCCGAAGTCGGTCTCGGTCAGGCTGCTCAACTCGGTCAAGAACCCGAAGGCGAGCCGCGAGCTGTTCTGGGCCCGCGATGGTGACGGCCTCGCCGCCACCACGGCGCTCAAGGCGAGGCTCACGCGCACGGCGGCGGTCAGCTGGATCGTGCGCAACAGGCAGGGCACCATCGTCCGCCGCGGCATCGTCAACGAGGAACGGCCCGCCGGCGACGTGCGCTTCGTCTGGGACGGCACGAACGACGATGGCAAGCCGGTGCCGAGCGGCCTCTACACCGCCCGCGTCAAGGTCCAGACCGCCGCCGGCTGGTATGCCCACGAGCTGAAGGTGCGGAACATGCCCTTCAAGGCCTGGACGCGCACGTGGACGCGCCAGCGTGGTGACACCGTCACGCTCAAGGTCACCTCTGCCGAGCCGCTGCAGAGGAAGCCGGTGGTGACCGCCAACCAGAAGGGCATCGCCAAGTACACCGTCCCGCCGAAGAAGGTCAGGAAGGTCGGTACGAACCTCTACAAGGTCGTCATCAAGACGAAGGCCAAGAGCAAGCCGGGCGGCATGGCGGTGCGCGTCACCGGCGTCGACAAGGGGGGCGGCACGAACACGAAGGTCTTCACCATCAAGCTGACCTAGGCGCGCACGGGCCGGTCGAGCGGCCGCCTCGGCCCGAACCTCCAACGCCGATAGACTGATAGGGATGACCGACACCGCCGCCGCTCCAGCACACGCCGGGACCTGGGTGGTGTTGCCCACCTATGACGAGGCCGAGAACCTCGAGGGGATCTCCGCTGCCATCCTCGCGGCCCTGCCCGGCTGCCACCTGCTCGTGGTCGACGATTCGTCGCCCGACGGCACCGGCGCCATCGCCGACCGTCTCGCCGCCGAGCAGACGCGCATCTCGGTCAGGCACCGCGCCGGCAAGGAGGGCCTGGGCAAGGCCTACATCGATGGCTTCGCGGTCGCGCTCGAGTCCGGGGCCGAGCGGGTCATCCAGATGGACGCCGACTGGTCGCACTCGCCCGACTACCTGCCGGCGCTGGTGGCACCGCTCGACGAGGGCGCCGATCTGGTCATCGGCTCGCGCTACACCCGCGGCGGTGGCGTCCGGGATTGGGGGCTCCTCCGTCGGGTCGTATCGCGCGGCGGCTCGCTCTTCGCCAAGCTCGTCCTCGGGCTGGGCCCCCACGACCTCACCGGCGGCTTCAAGGCCTGGCGCCGCGCCGCGCTCGAGTCGGTGGAGTGGGACCGCGTGCACTCCGGTGGCTACGTCTTCCAGATCGAGACCACGTACCTGGCCACGCGCGCGGGCGCGACCGTGACCGAGGTGCCCATCGTCTTCAAGGACCGTGAGGTCGGCACCAGCAAGATGTCCAAGTCCATCATCGGCGAGGCCCTGATCGTGGTCCTGCAGCTGCGCTGGGAGGAGATCCGGGGCCGCGGGCCGACCGCCCGAATGGCCTCGAGCGAGGGGCACGACTGATTGTCGTGCCCATATCGGCGGTCCGGGTTAGGCTGGACCGGTCACCCCGGATCGCCGTGACCGGGAAGCTCTTGGAGATGCCTCGCACGTGAGTGTCGACGCGCCGCAGCCGGGACGGCTGAACATCACCATCGTCGCCGCCAACCCCTTCGAGTTCGATTCGCGGTTCCTGCGCTCGGCCACGTCGCTGGCGGCCGATGGCCACCGGCTGCGGATCCTCGGCTGGTCGGCTCCGGGCCTGCCGCAGAAGGAGGAGCTGGCGCCCGGCGTGTGGCTCACGCGGCTGGACATCGACCGTCGCATCAGCAACGCCCTCAAGCCGCTGCCCCGGCGCGTGCGGCGCGGCATCTGCCGGCTCGTCCGGCTCGACTACGACGCGCAGGTGCTGCCCCCGGACGCGCCCACCGGCTTCGACCGGCTGCTGCACCCGGTCCGCCGCACGCTCGAGATGCTCGCCAACGCCCGTCGCGCGGGGCCCTGGGCCGACGCCGTGGTGGAGGCCGCACCCGAGACGGAGGTCTTCCACGCACAGTCGCTGGTCGTGCTGCCGGTCGTGCGGGAGTCCGCCAAGCGGCTCGGCGGCCGCTTCATCTACGACGTCGCCGACTACCACACCGAAGCTGCCCGCCTCGCGCGCATGCCCTGGCTCGTGCGGGAGGTCGTGCGCCGGCGCGAGCGTGACTGGGCCCGCGATGCCTCTGGCTTCCTGGCCGTGAGCGACCCCGTGGCCGACCTCGTCGCGCGCAAGTGGGGTGTGCCCCGGCCGACCGTGTTGTGGAACTGCCCGCCGGCCTGGCGGCCTGAAGAGCCCGGCGTCATCGAGTCCGACAGGATCCGCGAGGCCACGGGCATCGAGGCCGAGCGGCCGGTCGTGCTCTATCAGGGCGGCTTCTCCATCGATCGTGGCGTGGAGGAGCTGGTCGCGGCGGCCACGGAGCCCCGCCTGATGGAGCTGGGGGCGGCGATCGTGTTCATGGGCTACGGCCGCCTGGAGCCCCGCATCGCCGAGGCCGTCGAGCGGCACCCCGGACGCGTCTACCTGCTGCCCGCCGTGCGCCCTGACGACCTCATGCCCTGGACCGCCAGCGCCGACGTCTCGTTCGTGGGCCAGCCACCGCGGACGCTGAACCAACGGATGAACCTGCCCAACAAGCTCTTCGAGTCGATCATGGCCGGCGTGCCGGTGGTCGTCAGCGAGGGCAACGAGCAGTGCCGGCTGACCTCCGAGGAAGGCGTCGGCACCTGTGTCGACATCGACGATCCGGCGGCGATCGCGGCGGCCTGTGCCGACCTGCTCAC
>JBFLKP010000215.1:0-31961 GCA_040883225.1 Candidatus Limnocylindrales bacterium
CGCGCGCCCTGGCCAGGGGCATCACCAGGTGGCCGGCCGAGACGAGGGTCTCCTTGTTGGCCGTGGCCACGACCTTGCCGGCCTCGAGCGCTGCCAGCACCGGGCGCAGGCTGACGACCCCTCCGGTGGCGACGATGACGAGATCGACGTCGTCACGCGTGGCCATCTGGGTCATGGCGTCGTGGCCCTCGAGCCGGCGGGTGCCCTCGGGCAGCCGCAGGGCAGCGCCGGCGTCCCGGTCCGCGAGGGTCACGACCCGCGGTCGAAGCAGCTGTGCCTGCTCCGAGATCGTCGCCGCGTCGCGTCCCGCGGCGAGGGCCACGACGTCGAAGGCGCCAGCCTCACCCGAGACGAGTACCTCCACCGTCTGGCGCCCGATCGAGCCGGTCGAGCCGAGCAGCGCCACGCCGGTGCGGCGACGCGCTCCGGTCGGAGCCATCATCAGGCGCCGACGATGAGCAGGTAGGCGTAGACCACCGGCGCCGCGAAGAGGAACGAGTCGGTGCGGTCGAGGATGCCGCCGTGGCCGGGGATGAGGTTGCTCGAGTCCTTGGCGCCGGCCGTGCGCTTGAGCATCGACTCGGCCACGTCACCGGCTTGCCCCGCCACGGCCACGAGCAGGCCCAGCGCGAGGCCGCCTGGCAACCACTGCCCGGCCGCCCAGACCAGCGCGCCGGCCACGATGATCGCGGCTACCGTGCCGCCGATGACGCCGCTCCAGGTCTTGTTGGGCGAGATGTGGTTGAGGAAGCGTCCGCGCTTGAAGGTCCGGCCCGAGAGGTAGGCGAAGGTGTCGAACGACCACACCGTGAGCACCAGCACCAGCAACCACGTCTGACCGTCGCTCAGGAAGGTCTCGCCCAGGAGCGCGTCGTCCGGGACGGGTGGAGCGGCCACGAGCACGCCGGCCAGGAACGCCAGCATCCCCGCGTAGACGGCGCCGAAGCTGCCGCCCATCCAGACGAGGAAGCCGTCGCGCACCTCTGGCCGTCGAAAGGCGTCGATGGCCAGGATGACCACCACGGCCGCCACGTAGACCGCCAGCCAGCCGGGCTCCACGATGTCGAGGCCCATGGCCAGCACCAGCACTGGCGGCAGCAGCACGCCCGGCAGCAGCGTGACCGGGAAGCCGGCGGCCGGCAGCAGCCGGAAGACCTCGACCGCGGCGATCAACGAGAGCGCCGCGACCCCGAAGGTCAGCCACGGCTGGCCGGCCAGGAAGAAGACGATGACGACGACGGCGATGCCGACGGCGGAGATGGCACGCTCTCGCATCGGAGGCGGTCCCTAGCGACCGAAGCGCCGCGAGCGACGCCCGAACTCGTCGATGGCGGCATCGAGCTCGTCGGGCCCGAAGTCCGGCCAGTAGCAATCGCAGAAGTAGAGCTCGGCGTACGCCGCCTGCCACAGCAGGAAGTTGCTCACGCGCTGGTCGCCTCCGGTGCGGATGAGCAGGTCAGGGTCCGGCAGGCCGGCGGTGTAGAGGTAGCTCCCGAGGGCTTCCTCGTCCAGCTGGGCGAGGCTGTTGCCGTCGTCGACGTAGGCCTGCACGGCATCGACGATCTCCGAGCGCGAGGAGTAGTTGAAGGCCACGTTGAGCACCATCCGCTCGCCGCCCGCCGTGGCGGCGATGGCCTGCTCGATCGACACGCGAGTCTCCGGGCGGAGCTCCGCGAGGCGTCCCGCGAGGCGTACCTGCACGCCCTGCTCGACGAGCTCGGGGGTCTCGTCTCGGATGGCCCCCTCGAGCAGGCCGATGAGCGTTTCGACCTCCTCGCCCGAGCGTCGCCAGTTCTCGCGGCTGAAGGCGTAGATCGTGAGAGCCTTCACGCCGACCGTGGCGCAGTGGCGGATGATGGGCCGGATGGCCTCGACACCGGCAGCGTGACCCTGGGCCTCGGTCACGCCCTGGGCGCGGGCCCAACGGCGATTGCCGTCCATGATGATGGCGATGTGGCGCGGGACCACGCGCTCGGCCGGATCGGCGGACCGGCCGCCGCCGCTCGTGCCCGGCGCCACCGAGGGAGCGGACACCTAGACCTCGAGGACCTCGGCCTCCTTGGCGGCCCCCACGCGGTCGACCTCGTCGGTCCACTTGTGCGTCAGCTTCTCGAGCTCTTCCTGCTCGCGATGAGCCTCGTCGCTGCCGATCTCGCCGGCCTTCTCCTGCTTGCGGAGAGCGTCGATGGCGTCACGTCGGTGGTTGCGGATCTCGACCTTGGCCTCCTCCATCCGCTTGTGCACCTGCTTCACGAGGTCCTTGCGGCGCTCCTCGGTCAGCGGCGGGATGTTGAGGCGGACGACGGTGCCGTCGGAGTTGGGCGTGATGCCGATGTCATCCTTCTGGATGGCCTTCTCGATGGCACCGAGCACGCCCCGGTCCCACGGCTGGATGACGATGGTGGTCGACTCCGGCACGCTGATGCTGGCGAGCTGGTTGAGCGGGGTCTGCGTGCCGTAGTAGTCGACCGAGATGCGCTCGACGAGGGAGGTCGAGGCACGCCCCGTCCGGATGTGGTTGAACTCGCGGTCCATCGCCTCGACGGCGTCGGACATCTTGGCATCGACGGACTTGGCGTCGCTCATGGCTGCTTCCCTCCATGGATGAGCGTTCCGACGGGCTCGCCGAGGGCGGCCCGGCTGATGTTGCCCTGCTTGTTGATGTCGAACACGAGGATCGGCATCTCATTGTCCATGCACAGGCTGGTCGCCGTCGAGTCGAGCACGGCCAGGCGCTTGGCCAGCACCTCCGTGTAGGTGAGCTGGTCGTAGCGCTCGGCGCTGCTGTCCTTGACGGGGTCGGCAGTGTAGACGCCGTCGACCTTGGTGGCCTTGAGCAGCACCGAGGCCCCGATCTCCACGGCACGAAGGGCCGCTGCGGTGTCGGTCGTGAAGTACGGGTTCCCGGTGCCGGCAGCGAGGATCACGACCCGGCCCTTCTCGAGATGGCGCACGGCCCGGCGACGGATGTATGGCTCGGCAACCTCGTTCATCCCGATGGCCGACATGACACGGGTCTCGACGCCGGCGGACTCCATGGCGTCCTGCAAGGCCAGGCCGTTCATGACCGTGGCCAGCATGCCCATGTAGTCACCCGTGGCCCGGTCCATGCCCTTCGCCGACGCAGCCAGGCCGCGGAAGATGTTGCCGCCACCGACGACGATGGCGACCTGCACACCGCGATCGACCGCGATGCGGACCTGCTCGGCGATGAAGACGCACTTCTCCGGATCGACCCCGTACTGGCGTGAGCCAAGCAAGGCCTCCCCGGAGAGCTTGAGCAGGATGCGGCCGTAGCGGGCGCCATCGGGAGGCGCCGCGGCCGCTGCGGCTCGGGTGGAGCCGTCGGTCACAGCGCTTCCCCGAGCTGGAAGCGGACGAAGCGACGGACGCGGATGTTCTCCCCGATGCGGGCGACCGCCTCGGTCACGAGCTCACCGACGGTGATCTCGGTGTCGCGGAAGGTCTGTTCGTAGAGCACGACCTCCTTGTACCACTTGTTGAGCTGGCCCTCGACGATCCGTTCGCGGATCTCCTCGGGCTTGCCCTGCGTGGCCTCATCGGCGAGCAGTTCGGCCTTCTTGGCCTCGAGCTCCTCGGCCGGGATGGCGTCGACGGTGACGTACCTGGGGGCCATGCCGGCGACCTGCATGGCGATGTCCTTGACGAGCTTCTGGAAGTCATCGTTGCGAGCCACGAAGTCCGTCTCGGAGTTGACCTCGATCAGCACCCCCAGCTTGCCGCCGGCGTGGATGTATGAGGCCACGAGGCCTTCGCGCGCGTCGCGGCCGGCCTTGCCGGCGGCCTTGGCCACGCCCTTCTGCTTGAGGAACTCGATGGCCGCCTCGATGTCGCCACCGGTCTCGGCCAGCGCCTTCTTGCAGTCCATGAAACCGGCACCGGTGCGGTCGCGGAGTTCCTTGACCAGTGCGGCGGTGATCTCTGCCATGAGAGTGGCTAGTCCTTTCTGTCGTCGATGGCTAGGAGGCGGCCTGTCCGGCGGCCTGGTCCTTCTTCTCGTCGTCGTCGGCTGCGGACGGCTCGGCCTGGGCCTCGGTTGGCTCCTCGGCCGCCGGGGCCTCGGTGCTCTTCTCGGCAGCAGCGGCATCGGTGGGCTCCTCTGCAGCCGCGGCCTCGGTGCTCTTCTCGGCAGCAGGGGCCTCGGTGGGCTCCTCGGCAGCAGGGGCCTCGGTGGGCTCCTCGGCAGCAGGGGCCTCGGTGGGCTCCTCGGCAGCAGGGGCCTCGGTGGGCTCCTCAGCGACGTCCTCACCCGGCAGGACGGCCTCGTCCTCGTCGGGCTCGGGAGCGAAGCTGTAGGTGCCGCCCGCCGCGACCTTGGCGATCATCTCGTCGCTGGCGATCTCGGCGTCGCTCACGTCGGCGCTCATGGGCACGTCCTCGGCCGTGCGCGCCTGGCGCTGGCCCATGCCCTCGATGGCGGCATCGGCGACCATCTTGCACAGCAGGCGGATGGCGCGGATGGCGTCGTCGTTGGCCGGGATGATGTAGTCGATCATGTCCGGGTCGACGTTGGTGTCGCCGGTGGCGATGACCGGGATCTCGAGGCGGCGAGCCTCGGTCACGGCGATGTTCTCGCGCTGCGGGTCGACCACGAACACGGCACCGGGCAGGCGGCGCATCTTGCGCACCCCACCGAGCTTCAGCTGCAGTCGGGCCATCTCGTCGGTCAGGCGCGAGGCCTCCTTCTTGGAAAGGCGGTCGAGGTCGCCACTGGCCTGGCGCGCCTCGAGCTGGTCGAGCAGGCCGACACGCTTGCGGATGGTCACGAAGTTGGTGAGCATGCCGCCGAGCCAGCGATGGTTGACGTATGGCTGCTCCGCGCGGCTAGCCTGCTCGAAGACCGGCTCTTGCGCCTGCTTCTTGGTGCCCACGAAGAGCACGTAGTCACCGTTGGCGACCGTCTCGGTCACGAAGTCGAGCGCCTCGCGCAACAGGCTGGCGGTCTGGGCCAGGTCGATGATGTGGATGCCGTTGCGCTCGGCGAAGATGTAGGGCTTCATCTTCGGGTTCCAGCGGCGGGTCTGGTGACCGAAGTGAACACCGGCCTCGAGCAGCTGGCGCATCGAGATCTGGGGCATGGGGCGTGGACCCTCCTGTGCGGTTCTTCCTCCGCGTTGCCTCGAGATCCGCAGACCGACGGCCATGGCTGGCCGCCGGCACCCCTGCGGGGAGCGGCACGCGTGTGTGATACGCAGCGACTGCTGCGCTCGGATGGGCTCGCGGGACGGGCCCGCGACAATCTACCACGAACGGCGCCTGCGGCCCGCCGCAGCACCGGGTTCCGGGGGCTCGAGACCACGCAGGTGGGCCTCCACCTGCCAGCGCCCGAGCCGGTCGCGCCGGAGCGTGACGAGGTCGACCCGCAGTGGAACCGGGAACGAGCCGAGGGGTAGCGCGGGGTGCCCGTGGCGGCGCAGGGTGGCGGCGGCGCGGTAGAGGCGCCCGACCTTGCGGGTGTCGACCGACTCCGTGCCCGATCCAAAGGCGGGACCGGAGCGAGCCCGGACCTCGACCACGACGGGTACGTGCTGCGGGTCGAGGGCCACCAGGTCCAGCTCGTCCGGGCCCACGCGGAGGTTGCGGGCCAGGACGACCCAGCCGGCGGCGCTCAGCCAGCGGCCGGCCGCCACCTCCGCGGAGGCCCCGGTACGGCCACGCGGTCCGGCCGGAGGACGTTCATCGAGCGGCATGCCATCACCATGGCCGCACCCGCTTCGCCCGCGTTTAGCCAGCCCGTACCTCGGCCTCTGGCGCGGCTGCGTCAGCTCCGGCACCGACGTCCTGGCCCACACCGCCGTCCAGCTGGAACGACAGCTGGTCGCCCTCGAGGATGGCTCGGATGCGCTGGAAGGTCCGCCGGTGGTGCGGGCTCAGGCCGTACAGGCGCAGGCCGGCCACGTGATCGCGCGTGGCATAGCCGGCGTTGTGCTCCCAGCCGTACCCGGGGTAGCGCAGGGCCAGGTTGGCCATCAGCCGGTCACGAGTGACCTTGGCCAGGACCGAGGCACAGGCGATGGCGTATGAGGATGCGTCGCCCTTGACGATGGGCGTGTACGGACCGATATGCGCTTCGATGCCGCTGATCCTCTGGCCATCGATGAGCACGTGGTCGTAGGGCGGCAGCCGACGCAGGGCGCGGCGCATGGCCAGGGCGGCGGCGTTACGGATGTTGAGGTGCTCGATCTCGGTCACCGAGGCGGCCCCGATGCCCCAGGCCAGCGCGCGCTCCTTGATCTGCTCGATCACGCGCCGCCGCTGTGCGGCGCTGAGGGACTTCGAGTCTCGGACGCCCTTGATCTTGCGGGTGTGCGGCTTGACCAGCACGGCCGCGGCCACCACGGGTCCGCAGAGCGGGCCGATGCCCACCTCGTCGACACCCACGACGTAGCGCTTGCCGGCGCTCCAGAGCGCGAACTCGGCCTTGAGGTGTGGCTGGCGTGGGGACACCCCTCGATGCTAACGCCCCGCGGGCAGGCCGCAGCCAGCAGACGCTGGACGAGAGAGGTGGCCGCCGGTCCCGAGGACCGACGATGATCCCTTAGGCGCGACGCTCGCGCAGGGAGGCGGCCTTGCCGACGCGCTTGCGCAGGAAGTACAGCTGCTTGCGACGGACGACGCCGTGGCGCACGACCTGGATCTTCTCGATGCGCGGGGAGTTGACCTTGAAGGTTCGCTCCACGCCGACGCCGCTACGCAGGGCGCGCACGGTGATGGAGCGGGTGATGCCGCCCCCGCGCATGCGCATCACGGTGCCCTCGAAGACCTGGACGCGCTCGCGGTTGCCCTCGACGACCTTGACCGAGACACGCACGGTGTCACCGGGCTGGATCTCCGGGAGGTCGGTACGGATCTGATCGGCGACGATCTCGTCGAGAACGCTCACTGGGGTCACTTCCTGCTTCACTTGGGCCTCGGCCGCGCCGTGCGGCGGGCATGCGTGGGCTGGGACTTCGTGGTGGGTCGGTGGCGGAGTATAGCAGGCTCGTCGCGAGTCGCGGCTCAGGCTTCCTCGAGCTCGTCCTCGGTGAGCAGGTCAGGGCGGATCCGCCGGGTACGCTCGAAGGCCTGCTCATGACGCCACGCGTCGACGGCACCGTGGTCGCCGCTGGTGAGGATCTCGGGGACGGCCTGGCCGCGGAACACCGGCGGTCGGGTCCACTGCGGATACTCGAGCAACCCGGCGCTGAACGATTCATCCTCGGTGGAGGCATCCTCGATGGCGCCCGGCAGCAGCCGCAGGACCGCGTCGATGACGATGAGCGCCGGGATCTCGCCGCCGGAGAGCACGTAGTCACCGACCGACAGCTCCAGGTCGACCATCGAGCGCACACGATCGTCGATGCCTTCGTAGCGCGGGCAGACCAAGACGAGCTGCTCCCGTTCCGCGAGGTCGTGAGCGCGCGTCTGGCGGAAGGGCTCTCCGCCCGGGTCGAGCAGGATGCGGAAGCCTCCGCTCCCGGGCGGGGCCACCGCGTCGAGCGCCTCGGCCACCGGCTCCGGACGCAGGATCATGCCGGCGCCCCCGCCATAGGGGTAGTCGTCCACCGAGCGGTGCTTGCCGATGCCCCACTCGCGCAGGTCGTGGGCGTGCAGCTCGGCCAGCCCCTGCGCCAGGACACGGCCCGGGATGGACTGCGCGAGCGGGCCGGGGAAGATGCCCGGGAAGAGCGTGATGACGTCGATGCGCATCAGCCGGCGTCCCCTGCCCCGCGGTCGCGAGCCCTCGTTGAGGGAGCTGCCCTGCGCGAACGGCGCGTGACCTCGTGGCGGCGGCGGCGGCGCGGCGGCTTGGCCGGCAGGTCCAGGGCCACCGGGTCCACCACCAGCCGGCCGGCCTCAGGGTCCAGCTCGACCACCACGCTCGCGACCGACGGGACCATGACCTCGCCGAGCGGGCCACCAGTCACGACGTAGACCTCGTTCTCACCCGCGCGGAAGACGTCGGCCACCGTGCCCAACGGGTCACCCGCGGTTGTGGTGACCGCCAGCCCCTCGATCTGGTGCCAGTAGTACCGGCCCTCGGGCAGGGCCTCCTGCGGAACCTCGAGATAGCGCTGCCGCAGGTGCTCCGCCGACTCGCGCGTGGGAAGCTCGGCGAATCGCACCAGCAGACCGGGCTTGGCCTGACCGGTCCACTCGATCGTGAGTGGCCGCTCGTCACCTTCGACGAACAGCACCGAGCCGGGGGCGAACCGCTTGGGCTCGTCGGAGAGGACTTCGACACGGACCGCGCCCTGCAGCCCGTGGAGTCCGTGCACGAGCCCGACCGCGACGCGCTCCTCGGCGGGCGTCGACACGTGTGGCTAGACGATCTCCAGGCTGATGGGCTGGCCTTCGCGCGTGGCCACGACCTTCAGCAGTGTACGCAAGGCCTTGGCCACGGAGCCGTTGCGGCCGATGACCTTGCCCATGTCGTCCTCGGCCACCGAGAGCTCGATGACCTGGGTGCCGTCTTCTTCGTGGACCTCCACGCTGACCTTGTCGGGGTCATCTACCAGGGACTGGGCCACGAACGTGACCAGCTCGACTGCAGCCATGGCTACTTGAGGTCGGGAAGGATGCCGACCTGCCGGAAGAGGCGCTCGACCGTGGCCGAGGGCTTCGCACCCTGGGCCATCCACTTGGTCGCCTTCTCGGCGTCGACGTTGATCTCGACCGGCTCGGATCGAGGGTTGTAGTGACCGAGGGTGTCGATGTTGCGGCCGTCACGGGCGGCGCGGCTGTCGGCGACGACGAAGCGGTAGCTGGGTTGCTTGGTCGCGCCGACTCGGGTGAGGCGGATTCGGACTGCCAAGGTGTTCGGAGACCTCCTATGGGGCGATGGCGTTGCCGCGATCGTTGTGTCCCGCGGGCATGGGCACGCCGGGCATCGTTGGCCGATGCCCGGCGAATGGTACCGCGTTTCAGGTCCTACCGGCCGACGATCACCGACATCCGCGCACGCGAGACCTCGTCGTCCACCGTGGGCACCACGATCATGCGGTCGACGCCGGTGGCGAAGGGGGAGATCATCTCCCACTCGGGCGCCATCATCGCGAGCATGGGGTCGAGGGCGGCCAGGAGCGCGCTGACGTTGACGTACGTCACCCCCGCGTTGACCACGTCAGCGCCGAGTGCGTCCACATAGCCGGCGCTGGCGCCGAGGGAGTCCGCGGGATCGGCGATGAGGGCGTTCTCCACGAAGTCACCGAGGCCGATGAGCAGCTGGTCATCGGTCAGCGCGATGTCGATGCTGTCGCCGAGCGCGAGGGGCACGCCCTCCTCGGCCAGCATCTCGTCCACGGGCAGGGTGATGGTCGTGACCTCGACGCCGGCGACCTCGGCCGTGTCGATGCCCACGCCTTCTTCTTCCGCGCCCAACAGGAACATGCGCAGCACGGTGAGCAGGCTGGTCACGCGTTCGTCAGCCGCCTCGGCGTCGACGACGTCGCCGGCGATGCCGAGCCAGAGGCCGTCCGAGCTCAGACCGGCTCCCACGCCGGTGTCGCCGACGAAGTCGAGGTACTCGGGCAGGGGCGCTCCGAGCAGCGCCGTGATGGGGCTGTCCTCTCCGATCAGGGCCTCGATCTCCGCCATGCCCAGCTCGTCGCCCATGGTGCCGGGGCTCATGTCCTGGGCCTCGAGCGTGGCCACGGCCTGCTCCAGCAAGGTCTGGACGCCGTTGCCGAAGTCAGGCATCTCGAGATAGACCTGCGTATCGACGGGGAAGCTCAGGGCGATGTCGGACTCACGCATCACCTCGGTGCGGTTGGTCTGACCCTCCGCCGGGCTGACCAGGACCTCGAGGTTGAGGCGATCGCGCTCGGCCGCGAGTGACGCGACCATGTCCTTGGGGATGAGCGCCGCCAGCTGCTCCGGCGGCAGCTCGACGCCCGTCTCCGCGCCGGCCACCATGGTGGCCATGTCGAGGAGGGCGCCGAATGGCGTCAGGTCGACGTAGACCCCGCCCAGGCGAGACGCCGGCAGTCGACCCCACGCATCGGTGAAGTCAGCCTCGGCGGCCAGGCCGGGCGCCGCTCCATCGAGCACGTCGATGGAGCTCTGGATCATCTCCTCGCCCGTGCCGATGAGCAGCCAGTCGCTGTGGAGCGCCACGCTCATGGGCGGCGACTGCGAGTCATCGGTGGTGATGGTGACGTCGTTGTAGGTGGACTCGGTGAGGGTGGCGCCGCCCGACATCAGGGTCTCGACGTAGGCCCCAGCCGCCTCGGCGTCGGCCGTGGCCAGACCGATGATGAGCGACGGGTCGCCGCCGGCCATGAGGCTCTCGAAGTCCGAGACCGCGAGCCCGATCTCGCCGGTGAGCACGTCGCCCACGAGGTCACCCTCGGGCATGGGCAAGCCGGCCTGGGCGCCCAGGCCGGCGATCGCCTCGTCGAGCTTCATGTCGAAGCTGCCTGCGTCCGCGAAGCCGGGGAAGGCCGTCAGCATCTCCGCGACGGCATCGGCCTGGCCGCCGGGCATGTCGAGGCGCGCCTCGACGTAGGCCACCGCATCGGCCGGCACGAACGCCGGGCCTTGTGACTCACCCGCTCCGCTCTGGGCGAACGCGACGAGGCCGGAGCCCGAGACGACGAGGGCACCGGTGGCGAAGGCGGCGACGGTCCAGCGCGCGACGCTGCGCCGGCTCTTCGGTGCCGTTGTGGGGCTGGACATGGATACCTCCGAGGCTCCGTATGGTGTGTTGGACGATCTCAACCTGTCAATTGTCGCACCGATGGACGCCGATTCACACCTAGCCCAGGGGTCCCATGGGCAGACCCGGCATCCGGCCTCCTCGACCGCGCATCATCTTCATCACCTTCTGCATCTCGGCGAACTGCTTCACCAAGCGGTTCACCTCCGGCAAGGAGGTGCCCGAGCCCTTGGCGATACGGCGCCGGCGAGAGGCGTTGAGGATGCCGGGGTCGGCCCGCTCGGCCGGCGTCATGGAGCGGATGATGGCCTCCACGCGACCGAGCTCGCCACGGTCGATGGCGTCCTGGGCCTGCTTGGCCGCGCCACCCAGCCCGGGGATCATGCTGATGACGTTGCCCAGAGGGCCCATCTTCTTGACCTGCTGCATCTGGTCGAGGAAGTCCTCCAGCGTGAAGGCATCCTTCTCCAGCTTCTGGGCGAGCTTGGCGGCCTCCTTCTCGTCGTAGGCCTCCTGCGCACGCTCCACCAGGCTGACCACGTCACCCATGCCCAGGATGCGGCCGGCCAACCGATCGGGATGGAAGACCTCGAACTCGTCGGGCCGCTCGCCGGTGCCCATGAACTTGACCGCCAGGCCGCTCACGGCCGCGATGGAGAGAGCCGCGCCGCCACGAGCGTCGCCGTCGATCTTGGTCAGGACGAGACCGCTCACGGGCGTGTTCTCGTGGAAGGCCTCGGCCACGGCCACGGCCTCCTGGCCGACCATGGCGTCGACCACGAGCAGCGTCTCCCGGGGCCCCACCGCGGCGTGGACGTCGCGGATCTCGGCCATCAGCCCCTCGTCGATCTGGAGGCGACCGGCGGTGTCGAGGATGACCACGTCGCGGCCGGTCTGCCTGGCCTGCGCCACCGCCTCGGTGGCGATGTCGACGACGGCTGTGCCGGAAGGGCCACTGTGGACGGGGATGTCGAGGCTGGCGCCGAGGGTCTTGAGCTGGTCGATGGCCGCGGGGCGGTAGATGTCCGCGGCCACCAGCATCGGCTGGCGCCCCTGGCGCACGATCCAGCGGGCCAGCTTGGCCGCGGAGGTGGTCTTGCCCGAGCCCTGCAGGCCGACCAGCATCACTACCGCCGGCGAGCCGTCGTAGCGGAAGGTGCGGTCACCCTCGCCGAGGATGGCGGTGAGCTCCTCGTGGACGATCTTGACGATCATCTGGCCGGCGTTGATGTTCTCGATGACCTCGGCGCCGACCGCACGCTCCTTCACGCGCCTGACGAAGTCCTTGACCACCTTGTAGTTGACGTCGGCTTCGAGCAGCGCCAGACGCACCTCGCGCATGGCCGCGTTGACATCGTCCTCGGTGATGCGGCCGCGGCCGGTGAGGTTGCCGAGGGCGGCCTGGAGTCGATCGGAAAGCGCGTCGAACATGCGGTCAGTCTAGCGGCGGTCGCAGATGTGGCCGCGCGCGTGCCCGCAGCCCGGGCCTCCCACGCGAGGTGGTCCCTCTCGACCCCGTCAGCCGGATCTCGCTGGCGTCGACCCGGTCCGGAACCCGACGCGCTCCACGGCGTCGGCGCGGAGCATCGCGCGTGTCGGACCTGCCCGTTCCGCCGTGCGCTCGGCGCATTCGCCCGTCGGGCGTTCCACGTTCGAGACGGATCGACAACCCCGCTGGCCGAGGTGCGGCCGACCCGTCAGGTGGCCCCGTCGCCCTCCACGGCGAAGAGCGCGGCCACGAAGGCGTTGGGGTCGAAGTCGCGCAGGTCGGTCACCTTCTCGCCGAGGCCCACGAACAGGACCGGAGCGCCCACGGAGCGCTCGATGGAGAAGGCCACACCGCCCTTGGACGTGCTGTCGAGCTTGGTCAGGGCGATGGCCGTGAGCCCGGATGACTCGTTGAAGGCTTTGGCCTGCATCAGCCCGTTCTGGCCGGTGGTGGCATCGAGCACGAAGAGCACCTCAGGCTGTGCCTCGGGGATGCGCTTGCCGATGGTGCGGCGGATCTTGGCCAGCTCCTCCATGAGGTTGGCCTTGGTGTGCAGGCGACCGGCGGTGTCGACGATGACGACGTCCATGCCACGCGCCTTGGCCGCATCCATGGCGTCGAAGACGACGGCCGACGGGTCCGCGCCGGCGGCATGCGAGATGACAGGTACCTCGATGCGCTCGGCCCACGTCTCGATCTGCTCGATGGCAGCGGCGCGGAACGTATCGGCCGCGGCCAGCAGCACCTTCGCCCCCAGTGACTTGAAGCGGAAGGCCAGCTTGGCGATGGTCGTGGTCTTGCCCGTGCCGTTGACGCCGACCACCAGGATGACCGCGGGGATGCCGGCTCCGGGGATGCGCGGCCAGGGCACCTGCTTCCGCTCGGCGAAGAGCCCGAGCAGCTCCAGCTGGAGGGCCTTCTGCGGGCCCACGTCCCGGCGCGCACGTGCACGATCGCAGACCTCGATGGCGATGTCCGCACCCAGATCGGCCGAGATGAGCGCCTCCTCCACCTCCTCCCACGTCTCGTCGTCGGGATCGCCCGCCCCAAGCAGGCTACGCACGCGCTCGGCGAAGCCCAGGCGCGTGGGCTTGAGGGCGTCCTGCAACAGGATCCGATCGGGCGGAGCGGCTCCGCCACCTGGCGCGGTCACCCGGCGGCCTTGCCGACGAGACGAGGGTCGTCCTCGGGCAGGTCGGCCAGCTTCAACGAGATGACCCGGCTGACGGCGTCGTCCCCGACGGTCACGCCGTAGAGCGCATCAGCGGCTTCGATGGTGCCGCGGTTGTGCGTGATGACCACGAACTGGATCTCCTGGGCAAGGGAGCGGAGCGCAGAGGAGAACCGCCCCACATTGGCTTCGTCGAGGGCAGCGTCGACCTCATCGAGCACACAGAAGGGTACCGGTCGCACCTCGAGCATGGCCATCAGCAGGGCCACGGCGGTGAGCGCGCGCTCGCCACCGGAGAGCATCGCCAGCGGCTGCTTCTTCTTGCCCGGTGGACGGGCGGTGATCTCGACGCCGGTGGCCGAGAGGTCGGCGGGATCGGTCAGCGAGAGGACCGCCTCGCCGCCGCCGAAGAGCTGGTGGAAGCGGCGGCCGAAGGCGCCCTCGAGAGCCTCGAAGGTCGCACGGAACTGCTCGGTCATCAGGCTCTCGAGCCGCCCCATCATCTCGCGCGTGTCGCGGATGGCCTTCTCGAGGTCCTCGCGCTGGGCTTCCAGCGACTCCAGCCGCTCCTTGACCTCGGCCAGCTCCTGTACCGCGAACGGATTGCTGGCCCCGACATCGTTGAAGCGCCGGCGCAGGGCGGCGATCCGGTTGCGCGTAGGCGGCTCGGGGAGCTCATCGCCGGTGCGGTCGCGCCAGGCGTCGAGGGCCGCGTCCAGAGCGTGCTCGAGCAGGTCCGGCAGCTCCTCCGATCCGGGCGCGGCGGGGGGTGCCTCCTGCTGGCTCTGGGCCAACAGCATGCGCAGCCCGTCTTCGCCGATGGAGGCCAGCTCGACGAGCAGACCCTCCCGAGCGGCGTCGACCTGCATTCGCGCCTCCATCTCGGCGACCTCGCTCTGGCGGCTGTGGTTCTCGGCCACCCGCAGGCGCTCGCGCGCTGCGCTGGCATCGCGTTCGGCCTGCAGCAACGCCTCCCGTTCGCCGCGGGCGGACCGGACCGATGCCTCGAAGGCCTCGCTCTCTCGTCGCTCCAGGCCCTGGGCCGCGGCCAGCTCACCGGCCAGACGCTCGCGCTCGCTGACCAGGTCGGCATCGCGTCCGCTGAGCGCGACCTCGTCGCGGTCGAGCTCCTCGACGCGGCTCTCGGCCAAGCCCAGCGCCACCTCCGCCCTTCGGCGATCCTCCAGCGCACGATCGCGGGCGGCGCGGGCCTCGCCCGCGACCTCGGCGGCGGTGTCGCGTTCGTCCCGGTACGCGCTGATGCGCTCGTCCAGCGCCTGCAGCGCGGCCCTGACCTCGTCGCTGGCCCCCTCCCCGGACTCGGGCTCGTCGAAGGCCGCCAGCTCCGCGGTCCGCTGCCGGGCCTCCTCGCGCGCGGCTGCCGCCTCCGTTCGAGCACGCTCGAGCAGCGCTTCCTGCCAGGCCAGCTCCCGAGCCGCATTCTCGGCCGCTGATGCAGCGGAGCGATCGCTCTCGTCGGCCACGCGGCGCTCGCGGCGAGCGCGGTCGAGCGCCTCGCGCGCGTCGCGCACCGCGGCCTCGGCCTCGGCACGAGCCGTCTTCGTGGCCTCGGCGCGGGCGCTCGCGGTCTCGAGCTCGGCAGCCACGCGCTCGGCCCGGCGAGCGACCTCGTCGCGGGTCGCGCGACGCTCCAGCACCGATGCGCCAGGCGCGGGATGCAGGACCCCGACATCGTCGACGACGATGCCGTCGCGGGTGACGAGACGCCAGCCGGGCGGCAACAGCTCGCGCAGAGCGAACGCATCGTCGAGCGTGGGCACCCACTGCACGCGGGCCAGCAGGCGCTGGGCGTGGGACTCGGGATCGAGACGGAAGGCCGACGCGAGCGGGCCGCCGCCGGCCTCGTTGACCCGCTCCTGGAGACGCCCGGCGGCGCGGTCGCCGGCACGACTACGGCCGTCGCCGCCATCGCGCAGGACCATGACCGAGCTGGCCTCGGCCAGCGCTCGGGCATCGTCGACGTCGACCACGAGACCTGCCAGGATCTCGCCGAGGGCGGCCTCCACGGCCAGGCGCAGATCGGGCTCGACCTCCAGCCCATCGGTGAAGCGGCGGCCGCCGCGGGCACGTACGGACCGCAGCACCGATGCCTCGGGCCCGGTCTCCAGCTGGGCGTCCAGCGCCTCGCGGCGCGCGGTGAGCCCTTCCAGCTCGGCGCGTAGCCGGCTCAACGTCTCGTTGGCAGTGCCGGCCGCAGCCTCGGCCTCGCCCGCGGCCACCCGAGCTGCCTGCGCCTGGGTCTCGGCCGCCTCCTCGGCGGCGTGTGCCCGGCCCCGGGCCTCGGCGGCGGCGCCGGCCCGCTCGGCGGCGGTAGCCGCAGTCTCGCTGACGGTGGCGACCTGGTTCTCCTGTGCCGCCAGCCGGCGCTCGACCTCGGCAGCGCGCCTGGTCGCCCGCTCGGCGTCGCTGGACAGGCGCTGCCGGGTCGCTCGAGCGGTGGCGGCGCGCTGCTCGTCGGCGCGTCCGGCCGCGCGCAGCTCCTCGGCATCGCGAGTGGCTTCGGCGAGGCGCTGCTCGGCCTGCTCGAGGGCATCCTCGGCCGCACGGTCGGGCTCGGGCAGGACGGCGGCCATGCCGCGGCGGGCCGCATCTGCCCGCGCCGTGGCGGCGGCGCGCTCCTCGGCGATGCGCTCGAGGTCGCGCGCCAGGGCGGCGGCTTCGCTGGCCGAGCGGGCCTGGGCCAGCTCGATACGTTGCACCGTCCCACGCGCCCGATCGAGCCGCTCACGCAGCTGCTGTTCGGCGTCGGCCCGGTCGGACAGCGCGCGGGTCAGGCTCGCGGCCTGCTCCTCGGCATCGCGCAGGGCAGCGAGCGCGGCGTCGGCATCACGCCGCGAGGCGGCGAGGGCCTCGGCGTGGCGGCTGGACTCGAACTCGGCAGCAGCCAGGCGGGCCCGGGCGCCGGCCACGAGGGCCTCGGCCAGCTCGGCGCCCGCGGCCATGCGCGCCTCCTGTTGCTCTGCCTGTGCGGCCAGCCGGCGGGCCTGTGGGCGCAGCTCGGCCAACAGGTCGCGGACGCGCTCGAGGTTCGACTCCGCCTCCGAGAGCTCGCTCTCGGCCTTCTTGCGTCGGCGCTGGTGCTTGCGGATGCCGGCGGCCTCCTCGAACAGCGGCCGCCGCTCTTCCGGCCGCAGGGCGAGGGCCTGGTCGACCATGCCCTGGCCGATGAAGAGGAAGGCGTTGTCAGCGATGTTGGCGTCGTCGAGCAGCTCCACGAGGTCGCGCAGGCGGATGCGCTGACGGTTGAGCAGGTACTCGTTCTCGCCGGAACGGAAGAGGCGACGGGAGAGCTCGACCTCGCTGTAGTCGACCGAGAGCAGGCGGTCCTCGTTGTCGATGACGAGGCTGACGTCAGCCATGCCCACGGCTCGGCGGTTGGCCGAGCCAGCGAAGATGAGATCCTCGGCGCGGCGGCTGCGAAGCGCCCGCCCCTGCTCGCCCAGGGCCCACCGCAGGGCATCTGCCAGGTTGGACTTGCCGCTGCCGTTGGGCCCGACCACGGCCGAGATGCCGGGGCCGAACTCGACCGTGGTGCGCTCGGCGAAGGACTTGAAGCCGACCATGCGCAGCTCGCGAAGCCGGGCCAGGCTCACGGCGTCACCGTCTCGGTCGCCGCCGACTCGATGCTCTCGAGAGCGGCCTCTGCCGCGTGCGTCTCGGCTTCGCGTCGGCTGCGGCCCTCCCCGGAGCCGACGACGGTGCCGTCGACCGCGACCTCGACCACGAAGTGGCGGTCGTGATCGGGACCATCGCTGCTGACGATGCGGTAGGCCGGCGCGCGACCGGTGCTGGAGAAGGCGTGCTCCTGCAGGCGGCTCTTGGGCGCCTTGAGGGTGTCGGCCGAGACCGCAGCGTCAAGCTCGGGGGCCGCGGCCTCGAGGATGAAGTCACGCGCCGCCTCGAGGCCGCGGTCGAGGTAGATGGCCGCGACGATGGACTCGAACAGGCCGGCCAGCACGGAGCTGCGGCGGCGCTCGCCCGAGTTCTCGGCTCCCTGGCCGAGGACGAGCGCGTCGCCGATACCGAGGCGGCGGGCGATGCGGGCGAGACCTCGGGTGGAGACGATGGCCGCGCGCCGGGTGGTGAGGACGCCCTCCGGCTCGTCGCGATGACGCTTGAACAGCGCCTCGGACATGACCAGCGAGAGGACGGCATCCCCGAGGAACTCGAGTCGCTCGTTGGACTCGGTGCCGCCCTCGGGGTGCTCGTTCACATAGCTGCTGTGGACGAGCGCTTCGTCAAGAAGCGCGGGGTCGCCGAAGTGCAGCCCAAGACGATCGGCAAGCTCGCGGGTGCTCGTAGGCATCGACCCCGGTGGGGATTACTGGTTGAGGTGCTCGTCGATGTAGTCGACAGCGTCCTGGACGGTACGGATCTTCTCCGCGTCCTCGTCCGAGATCTCGGTTCCGAACTCCTCCTCGAGGCTCATGACGAGCTCGACGAGGTCAAGGGAGTCGGCGTTCAGGTCATCCACGAACGACGCCTCGGGCTTGATTTCGGCCTCGTCCACACCGAGCTGCTCTACGATGATCTTCTTGAGTCGCTCGTAGGTCGAAGCGGTCACTCTGCTGGTCCCTCCCTGTGGGCTTGGGTCACTCTATCGGTAGCGCTCTCCGGGCCTCGCGGAGACGGTTCGTCCCGTTCGGTCCCATCTGCGGCCGCCTCGCGAGCGACACGCCCGAGAGCGCCGTTCATGAGCCGCCGGGTGGGCTCTCCGCTGTAGGTTCGAGCGAGCTCGACCCACTCCGATATCGCGACCCGGGCTGGCGTCGTCGGGCAGTGTAGCAGTTCACCAACCCCGCATCGCAGCAAGGCGCGGTCGATCCGCGCGAGCTGGACCACCGGGTACGTGGGCGCCACCTCCTCGATGCGCTCGTCGATGGTCACCCGGTGCGTCACGACCGCCTCGACGATGCGAGCCGCGTGGGCGCCGGCACGCTCGCCGATGTCGCCCTCGGAGCGGCGGCGAGCGAGAGCGTCGGTGGCCGTGCGCTGCCCGAACTCGGCTTCGAAGACGGCAGCGAGCGCGACCTGGCGGCCTTCGCGCTCGGGGGCGTGGACGATCGAGCCGGGGCGCGCGTCGTCGGTGGCCTCAGCCACCTTCCTCGGCCTCGTCGACGGTCACCAGCGGCGGCTCCTCCGCGCTGCGCAGCCCGGCGGCCTTGCGCTGGGCCGTGGACTTGTCTACCCCCTCCTCCAGCAGCTTGGCGCGGATGCGCTCGGGGATGTTCGATCGGGCCGCGGCCGCGGTGACCTCCACGGCGTAGCCGATCATGCGGCGCTTGGCGCTGCCGTGGGTGATGAGCACGGTGCCGTTCACGCCCAGCAGGGGCGAGCCACCGAGCTTCTCGTAGTCGAAGCGCTCGCGGATGCGGTTGATGCCGGGGCGCATGAAGAGGTATCCGACCGGTCCCCACGGCGGACGTCGGAACTCGTCGGCGACCATGCCGAAGATGACCTGGGCCAGGCCCTCGAAGAACTTCATCACCACGTTGCCCACGGAGGCGTCGCAGACGACCACGTCGGCGGGGTGGTGCGGCACATCGCGGCCTTCCACGTTGCCCACGAAGTTGAGGTGGCCGCCCTGCAGCAGCGCGGTGGCCTCCTGCACGCGCATCTCGCCCTTGCCCTGCTCGCCGCCGATCGAGAGCAGGGCCACGCGGGGATCGACGACTCCCAGCACCTGCTGGCTGAAGATCGAGCCCATGTGCGCGAACTGCGCCAGGTTGACGCCGGTGGAGTCGGTGGTGGCGCCGATGTCGAGCAGCGTCAGCGGGCCCTTCTCGGTGATCATCTGCACGGCCAGCGCCGGTCGGTCCACGCCGGGCAGGCGCTTCAGGTTCAGGATGGCCGAAGCCACGCCCGCACCGGTGTGGCCGGCGCTCACGACCGCATCCGCCCGACCGTCGCGCACGAGACGCATGGCCACGTTGATGGCAGCGTCCTTCTTGCGGCGCACCGCCACCGCCGGCGCCTCATCCATGCCCACGGCCTCGGAGGCGTGGGTGATGGTCACGTGCGGCGGGAGGGTCTCGTCGATGAAGGGCGTGATGCGGGCCTCGTCGCCCACGAGGATGACCTCGACCTCCTCGTGCTGGCGGGCCCAATCGACCGCGCCGCGGACGACCTCTTCCGGGGCGTGGTCGCCGCCCATGGCATCGACCGCGACGCGCGGCCTCTCGAGGAAGCCTTCGCCGGTCTCACGGGTCAGCGCTTCGACGTCCATCTCAGGCGCCTCGCACGGTCAGGTGGTGGATGTGTTTCAGGCGTTCTGCTCGGGCGTGGACTTCGGGCGGATCTTCACGGCCTCGCGGCCACCGTACCAGCCGCAGTTGGGACAGGCATGATGCGGGCGCTTGGGCTGGTGGCAGTGCGAGCACTCCTCGAGGCTCGGGACCGAGAGCGCGTGGTGCGAGCGCCGTTCGCGCTTGCGGGTGCTCGAGACACGTCGCTTGGGGACTCCCATCGGATTACCTCTACTCCTTCTTGGACTAGTTCAGCTGTTCACGGATACCGGCCAGCGCCGCCAGGCGCGGGTCGATCTCGTCGTCGGCGTGGGCGTGGCCCGGGTTCTCGATGAGGTCGAGGCCGCAGGTCTCGCAGAGGCCCGGGCAATCGGGCCGACACAACGGCGCGATGGGCTCGGCCAGCGAGATGGCGTCACGCACGACCGGCTCGAGGTCCAGCTCGTGGTGGTCGCTGACCCGGAGCACCTCCGGTCCTTCGTCGTCGGCGATCGGGCTGCCGCTGTCCACGTCCACCGAGGGTAGCGCCTCCTCCTCGAACTCGGCGTTGACGATGGCCTTGGCCGCACGAAGGCAACGCGAGCACTGCTCGGCGAGGGCCGTTCGCACCGCCCCGGTGGCGAGGATGCTGCGGCCGGTGAAGGTCAGGCGGACCTCACCCTCGACCGGCTCGACCAGCTCGACCCCCTCGGGCATGGACAGGCTGGTGGCCGAGACGTCGTGGCGCTCGCTGGTTCCGGGCGCCGAGCGCAGGAGGTCGGCGACGTTATAGCGGAGCATGGGTCCGCTCGTCGGTCGCGGACTCGGCGTCTGCTTCGGTGGGCTCGCTGCCGTCAGGCGGGTAGCGCTCGTCGAGCGCTGAGAGGCCTCGGCGGATGGACTGCAGCGCCTTGACCACCTCGCCCTCGAGCTTGACGAGGACGTTGGCGGCATAGGCGTCGGCGCCCTGCTGGATCTCCGCGGCCTCACCCCTGGCTTCCTCGATGATCTCCTCCGAGCGCTGCTCCGCGGCCCGGGTCAGCTCACGCTCCTCGATGAGGAAGGCAGCCTGCTCCTGGGCGCGGGCGATGACGCGCTCGGCCTCATCCTGGGCACGCTCGACGAGCCGTGCGGACTCCTCGTTGATGCGCTTGGCCTGACGGACCTCTTCGGGCACGGCGACGCGCAGCTGCTCGATGAGATCGGTCGCAGCCACCTTGTCGACGATGACGTTGTTGGTGCCGGGGAAACGGCGGCCCTGCTCGATGAGCGCGTCGAGCCGCTCGATCAGGAACATGAGGTCTATGGCACGGACTCCTGCTGGACAGGGACGGACGACTGGGCATTCTAGCCCACTTCCTCTGCGCCTCTACTGTAGCGGACGCGTCGAGGCGGCCCTACGAGCGGTGCCGCTCTCCCAGGCGCTGGGCGACGACGTCGGGCACCATCGCGCTGAGGTCGCCGCCGAAGGAGGCGATCTCGCGCACGAGGCTCGAGCTCAGGTAGGCATGCTCGATGCCGGTCATGAAGAAGACCGTGTCGACCTCCGGGGCCAGCTGCCGGTTGAGGTGGGCGATGGCCTGCTCGCTTTCGAAGTCCGACAACGCCCGCAGGCCGCGCACGATCGAGGCCGCCCCTTTCGCCCGGGCGAGCTCGACGGTCAGGCCGTGATACGTCACCACCTCGACCCGCTCGACGACCCCCGGGCCCAGCTCCTCGGCGATGGCGGCGCGGATGAGCTCGGCGCGCTCCTCGGTGGGGATGCTGGGGCTCTTGCGGGTGTTGACCAGCACGGCCACGACGAGCCGGTCGAAGACGGCGCAGGCGCGATCGATGACGTCGACGTGGCCGCGGGTGATGGGGTCGAACGACCCGGGATAGACGGCCAAGCGCATCAACAGCCTCCCACTTCGTGCTCCGGCTCCCGACGATACACGCTCAACGCGGTCTCGCCGAAGCGCCGGTCACGCCGACGCACCAGCCGGCCGCATCGCCCCGGAGGTGTGTCCCGCCAGAAGTGCTTGGCCACGACCACGGCCGCTGCGTCGAGCCAGCCGGCCTCGGGCTCGCCGAGTCGCCCGAGCACGGCCAGCATGTCGGCGGCCTGGGCATAGGGTGGGTCGAGCACGACGCAGCCGAAGGGCGCGGGCGCTGCGGGCGGGCGCGCGAGCCAGGCCAGCGCGTCCTGGCGCACGACGGTCGCTTCGGGCGCCAGACGGGTGCGTTCGAGGTTGCGCCCGATGACGGCTGCCGCCCGGGGGTCCTTCTCCACCAGCACGGCCGCGGGCGCGCCGCGGCTGAGCGCCTCGATGCCGGCGGCCCCAGAGCCAGCGAAGAGGTCGAGCATCGGACGTTCCCAAACGTCCTCGCGCTCGGCCTCGACCATCGAGAAGAGCGCCTGCTTGACCTTGTCCGAGAGCGGTCGCGTCCCGGGTCCGGGCGCTTCCAGTCGCAGTCCACCGGCGATGCCGGTGACCACTCGCCCGGCGTCAGGCACCGATGGCCTCCCCGTCGCTGCCCTCGCCGGCGGCGATCTCGGCCAGCCAGCCCTCGGTCATGGCCCGAGCGAAGGCTGCGTGCCGCGGGTCGAGGCGGCCGTGGGCGTCGACCATGCCCTCGGCCAGGCGTCGGCACTCGACCGCCAGCGCGCGGTCCCGCTCGTCGCTCAGCGAGACCAGGCGCATCCGGGGCAGGCCGCTCTGGGACAAGCCCAGGACGTCGCCCTCACCTCGGAGCCGCCAGTCCTCCTCGGCCAGGGCGAAGCCGTCATCGGAGTCGTGGATGGCCTTGAGCCGCGCACGAGCCACGGTGTCCTCGCTGATGTCGGCCACGAGCACGCAGTAGGACTGAGCCGTGCCACGGCCCACACGGCCGCGCAGCTGGTGCAGCTGGGAGAGCCCGAAGCGGTCGGCGTTGAGCACGATCATGAGCGTGGCCTCCGGGACGTCCACCCCGACCTCGACCACCGTCGTGCCCACGAGCACGTCGATGGCGCCATCGCGGAACCGCGCCATCTCGGCCTCTCGATCCTGCGCACGCATTCGCCCGTGTACGAGGCCCACCCGCGCCGGGGCCAGCTGCCTCGCGAGGCGCTCGTGCACCTCCTCCGCGCCGCGCGCCTCCGCGAAGCCGTCGGTGGCCGGCAGGGATGGCGGCAGCTCCGCCGCATCGTCGCCCTCGTCGGAGCCCTGCGGATCGATGTGGGGCACGACCACGAACGTGCGGTGGCCGGCAGCCGCTTCCTGCTGCACACGGCTCCAGGTGCCCGCGAGGTCGTGAGCGACCTTCACGCCCGTCAGCGTGGCCGGACGACCCGACGGCGCGGAGCGCAGGTCGGAGACATCGAGGTCGGCGTAGAGCACCTGGCCCAGGGTGCGCGGGATCGGCGTGGCCGTCATCAGCAGCACGTGCGGGCTGACGCCCTTGGCCGCCAGCGCCTCCCGCTGAGCCACGCCGAAGCGGTGCTGCTCGTCGATGACCACGAGGTCGAGCCGGGCATAGCTGACCGACTCCTGCAGCAACGCGTGGGTGCCCACCACGACCTGCGCCTGCCCGGTGGCCACAGCCTCGTGGGCCGCCTTGCGGCCCGCGGCCGAGAGCGAACCCGTGAGCAGGACGACCGCCACGCCGGCGTCGGCGAGGAGACCGGCGACGGTCTCGGCCAGCTGCCGCGCGAGCAGGTCGGTCGGCGCCAGCAGCGCGCCCTGGCCACCGCTCGTCGAGGCCAGGCCGAGGGCGTAGGCCGCGACCGCGGTCTTGCCCGAGCCGACGTCACCCTGGAGCAGCCGCAACATGGGCACCGATCCGGCCACGTCGTCGCGGATCGCGTCCATGGCCGAGCGCTGGTCCGCGGTCAGCTCGACCTCGCGCCCGGTCGCCCGCCGAAGCCCGGCCGTGACCGACGCTCGCAGGTGCTCGCTGTCCGCCTCCTCGACCGCCAGCGGGGCCCTCGTCGTCTCCTCGTCGCGCTGGCGCCGGCGCTGCACCATGCCCACCTGCAGCGCCAGCAGCTCGTCGTGGGCCAGCCGGCGGACGGCGGCATCGCGCTGCTCGAAGTCGTCGGGGAAGTGGGCCGCGGTGATGGCGGCCCGGACCTCGGGGTGGCCGTCTCGCAGCCCGGGCTCGAGATAGTCGGGCTCGAACTGGTCGCCATACGCATCGAGCCCGGCGCGGATGGCCGCCCGCAGCGACTTGGCCGTGACCCCCCGGGTCAGGCGGTAGATGGGCACGATGCGCCCTGCGTGCAGCAGATCGCCGCCGTCGTCGAGCTGGAACTCGGGGTTGTCGAGCTGGGCTTGCCAGCCGCGCAGCTTGACCTTGCCGCTAAGGATGAGATGGTCGCCCTCGTGGATCTGGCGCTCGATGAAGCGACGGCCGAACCAGACCGCCTGGCACTCGGCGCCGTCCGCCCGCAGCACCGCGATGGTGCGCTGCACGCGACGCCGGAAGGTCTTCTCCACCCGCAGTGAGGCCACGGTCGCCCGGACCGTGACCGGCGTCCCGGGCTCGAGAGCGGACAGGTCACCGAGCCGGCTGAACTCCCGCAGGTCCTCATAGCGGCGGGGAAAGGTCGTGAGCAGGTCGCCCACGGTCTCGATGCCCAGGCGCCGCCCATGGCGGCGGAGCGGCGTCACGCCGGGCAGCCCGGACCGGCCGATGGGCGTGCTCAGGCCGAGCGGTCCCCTCGTCTCGGCGGCCGCCGGCGCCACGCGCTACTCGACCGCGACCAGGAGGTGGTCGTGCGGCTGGCCGCCGTTGATGACCTCGACCTCGGCGCCGAAGCCGGCGAGCTCGATGCGCTCGCACAGGGCGGAGGAGGCACCGCCGCCCTCGCTGTCGCCGCAGTAGAGCGTGATCAGCTCGACGTCCTCGAAGCGCGAGAGCGCCTTGAGCGTGACCGACTCGACGTCGTCGCCGGCCGCGAGCAGGTGGCGGCCGGCGTCGAGCGCGAGGATCTGCCCCTCCTTGACGGGCCGGCCGTCGACGACCGAGTCCTTGGCCGCGGTGATGACGGTGAACGAGCGCAGCGATTCCGCGTCGGCCCGCATGCGCTCGACGTTCGCGGCCAGCGAGGCGTCAGGGTCGAAGGCGAACGCGGCGGCGATACCCTCGGCCGCATTGCGCGTGGGGATGACCTCGACGCTCACGAGCGGGGCCAGCGAGGCCGCCTGACCGGCGGCGAGGATGGCGTCGCGGTCGTTGGGCAGGACGATGACCCCGCCCGCGCCGGAAGCCAGGATGGCCTCCGCGATCTCACCCACCGAAGGTCGGCTGCCGTGGCCGGGGACCACGATGCGCGCGCCGAACGAGGCGAGCACGTCGGCCAGGCCCGGTGCGCGGGTCACGGCCACGAGGGCGATGGCCGGCGCCTCGGCCGGGGCCTGCGTGGCTTCGGTCGCCGGCTCGAGATGATCATGGTCCGGGCTGTGTGCCTGGTTGTGCGCGACCTGGTCGTCGAGGTCGAGGACCTCGACCTGGCTCAGCCGGCCCCAGGGCAGCCCCGCGGCGATGGCCAGGTCCGGGCGTTCGCCGTGGACGTGGACGCGGACGAGCCGCTCGTCGCCGGCCACGACGACCGAGTCGCCCACGGCCTGGATCGCCTCCCGCAGGGCAGGCACGTCGATGGCGGCAGCCGCCGAGCTGACGATGAACTGCGTCTCGTAGCCGTGCTCGGCAGCCGAGCCCCCCGGTTGGCCCTGGCCGTTGAGCGCGCTGAGGGAGATCGGCTCGACGGCGGCGGCTGCCGTCTGCGGCGGCCGCGACGACCGGGCACGACGGCCACCACCCTCGACCTGCAGCATGCCCTCGAGCACGCGGTAGAGGCCCTGCCCGCCGGAGTCGACGACGCCGGCATCCTCCAGCACGGGCAGCAGCGTGGGTGTCCGCTGGACCGAGCTGGCGGCCGCCTCGATCGTCTCGGCCAGCACGGCCTCCACATGCGGCTGGCGGCCGGCCGCGGTGGCAGCCGCGTCGGCCGCGTCGCGGATGACGGTCAGGATGGTGCCCTCGACCGGGGTGAGCACCGACTGGTACGCGACCTCCGAGCCCTTGCGCAGCCCCTCCGCGAACTCGATGCCGCTGGCGCGCCGCTTGCCGTCGGCGCCGTGTGTCATGCCTCGGATGATCTGGGAGAGGATGACGCCGCTGTTGCCGCGGGCGCCGGTGAGCGCGCCCTTGCTCAGGGCGTCGGCGACCGAGTCGAGGTCACGCTCGCTCTCGGGCAGGGCCTCGGCCTCGGCCAGGGCGGCCTTCATCGTGGCCAGCATGTTGGAGCCGGTGTCACCGTCGGGCACGGGAAAGACGTTGAGCGAGTCGATCTCGTCGACGTGCCGCTCGAGGTTCCTGGTGGCGGCGCGGACGGCGCGGATGAGCGTGGGCCCGTCGACATACAGGCGCGTCATCAGCTGAGGCTCACACCGCGCATCGAGTCACGCGTCCGAGCGTGCGGTTGGCGTGCTATGGCTCGAATCCCTCCGTGCTCGCGAGGCAGATGGTATAGTACGCGGCCGTGCGGTCGTATCCCCGACCGTCCCTTTTCCTGTACTCCTGAGGAAGATCATGGCTCGCTCCTGCACGAAGTGCGGCAAGTCCTCGATGGGCGGCTTCAATCCCCAGTCTTCTGGGATGAACCGCGTTCGGGCCAAGCGCCGCTACAACGTCAACCTGCAGCAGCTCAAGGTCTACGAGAACGGTAAGGCCACGCGCACGCTCATCTGCACGCGCTGCCGCCGCACGATGATGAAGGCCGCCTCGTAGGCTGGACCGCTCACCGCTCGTAGCCCAGCTCTCGCAGCTGCGGCCCGCATAGCCGCTCCACCTCGGCCTGCTCGTCAGCCCCGAGGTCCGCCCGCCAGCGCCCCACCGAGGCCGTGCTCAAGGCTCCCTCGTAGTCGGGGCGCTTCGTGTGCTCGCCTTCGGGCTGCGACGCCGCATCGGCACGGTCGACCGTCGAGAGCCAGGTCGCGTCGTGTCCGGCTCCGATGCCGTCGCAGATGGAGCGCAGCACGGCCTGAGGGTCGGCCACGAGGTCCTCGTAGCGAACCTCGACGTAGCGCGGGTCGTCGCGCCAGGCGATGCCGGCCTGGACGTCGGCCAGCCAGCGGCGCGCATAGGACTCGACCGAACGCGGCACGAGCACCTTGCGCCAGCTGCCGTCCACCCATCGCCAGTCGGGATGCTGGCGCATGGAGCAGACCACATCTCGGCCGTCGCGGATGATATGCACGATCGAGGCCTGCGGAAAGCGCTCGTTGATCCAGCGCAGGTGGCGGATGTTCTGCGGCGTCTTCTCGGCCCAGCGAGCCTTGCCCGCGTCCTCTCGCACGCGTGCCGCGAAGGCGTCGATGAAGGCGGCCTGTGAGGGCGATCCGTCGCGCATGGCCACGAGCTGCGCCAGCGGCAGCCCATACGCCCGGGCCAGCCACTCGAGGTTGTAGGCCGCAGGCACGAAGAGCTTCGTCTCCGCTCCCGAGCAGATCTCGGGATGGCGATCGAAGAGCTTGCGCAACACGGTCGTGCCACTGCGGGGCGCTCCACCCATGATGATGTGCCGCTCACCCGAGGCATAGGCGGTCATGCGCCAGCGGTGCTGGCGCAGCCGCTCAGCGCGATTGCGCACCCGGGTCAGCAGCCGGCGGCCGGTCATCGCGCTAGGCGTCACTGTCGAGCCAGATGGTCATGGGCCCATCGTTGACCAGCTCGACCGACATCTCCGCCCCGAAGCGCCCCCGACCGACACGCACCCCGCGGGACTCGACGGCCGCGGCGAAGACCTCGACCAGCTCGGCCGCGAGGTCCGGCGGCGCGGCACCGATGAACGAGGGGCGGCGGCCCTTGCGCGTGTCGCCGTAGAGCGTGAATTGGCTGACCACGAGCATGGAGCCGCCGGTATCGATGAGGGAGCGGTTGGTGCGCCCCTCGTCGTCCCGGAAGACGCGCAGGTCGCAGGACTTGCCGGCGAGCGACGTGGCGGTCTCGTGGGTGTCGTCGGGACCGACACCGACGAGGGCCATGAGGCCGTGGTCGATGGCACCCGTGACTTCCCCCGCGACGGTGACCCGCGCCCGGGTCACGCGTTGGAGCAGGACGCGCATGTTGCTAGCGGCTGCCGGCCGTCGCGGCGGCGTAGCCCTGGAGCGCGCGCTGCTTGACCAGCTCGACCTCTTGGGAGGCGTCGCTGGAACGCTGGAAGAGGGCCGATCCCACGACGCACACATCGATGCCGTAGCTGCCCACGAGGTCGGCGGTCTTGCTGTTGACGCCACCGTCGACGTGGACGAGCCCGCCCCGGCCGACCGCTGCCAACCTGGCACGAGCCTCGGCGATCTTAGGCGCGGTCTCGGGGATGAAGCCCTGACCACCCCAGCCCGGGTGCACGCTCATGATCATGATCACGTCGAGCTCGCTGAGCCAGGGGTCGACGGCCGAGACCGGGGTATCGGGACTGATGGCCAGGCCAGCGCCCTGGCCAGCCGCGCGGATGGCGGCGATGGCCTCGGACTTGGCCTCGTGGGACTCGGTCGTCTCCACGTGGAAGCTGATGGTCTGTGGCTCGGCCTCGATGAAGCGGTCCATGTAGCGAGCAGGTTCGGCGATCATGAGGTGCACGTCCAGCGGCATGTCGGTGAGCCGGCGGAAGGCGGCCACGACGTCCGGCCCGAAGGTGATGTTGTCGACGAAGTTGCCGTCCATGACATCGAGGTGGAGGCGATCGGCGCCAGCGCGCTCCATCTTGTGCACGACCCGGTCCAGGCGGCTGAAGTCGGCGTTCAGGATGCTGGCCGAGACCAGGACCTGGTGGGCGTCTGTCATGCGGGCTCCCCTCCTCTGCTCAGCTGGCGCCGCCCAGGGCCTCGGCGCTGCGACGCTCGATGACGTCGCGACGGCGCTGCACCGCAGCCGGCGCGGGCTGGCCAGCCTTCTCGGCGGCCAGCTGGCCGCAGGCGGCGCCGATGTCGATGCCCCGGTTCCGGCGCACGGTCGTGTGCAGGCCGACCGCCCGGAGCTCGGAGGCGAACGCCTCCACCCGCTCCGACGGCGAGGGCTGCCAGGGCGTGTGGGCCACGGGGTTCATGGGGATGAGGTTGACATGGGCCAGCCGTCCGCGCAGGAGCTCGGCCGTGGCGCGAGCGTCCGCGACGGTGTCGTTGATGTGGTCGATCATGACCATCTCGTAGGTCACGCGACGACCGGTGGCATCGGCGTAGTCGGTGGCTGCGGCCACCACGTCGTCGAGCGGGTAGCGCCGGTTGAGCGGCACGAGGACATCGCGCAGCTCGGGCCGAGCGGCGTGCAGCGAGACCGCCAGCTTGTACTGCCGGCGCAGCGAGGTCAGCCGCTCGATGCCCGGGATGACCCCGCTGGTCGAGACCGTGATGTGGCGCTGGCCGAGGCCGAAGCGATTGCCGTCGCTGAGCGCGCCGCAGGCAGCCAGGACCGCATCGGGGTTGAGCAGCGGCTCGCCCATGCCCATGAACACGATGTTGGTGAGGCGGCGGCCCTCGGCGGCCAGCTCGTTGCGCCAGTAGCGTGCCTGGTCGATGATCTCCGAGGTGCGCAGGTCACGCCAGAGGCCGAGCTCGCCGGTGGCACAGAAGGGGCAGCCCACGGCGCAGCCGGCCTGGCTGGAGATGCACAACGTGGTGCGCTCGCGCCGCGAGCCCCGCGCCGGATAGCGCATGAGCACCGACTCGACGACACGACCATCGTCGAGCCTGTGCAGGGCCTTGTCGGTGAGGCCCCCGTCGGCTGAGCGCTTCTCGGTCCCGGTCAGGGTGCAGAAGCGATACGTCCTCTCCAGCGCCGCGCGCAACGGGCCGGGCAGGGTGTGGATGTCGTCGAACGACAGCGCCCTTCCGGACCACACGTGGTCGGCCAGCTGACGCGCGCGGTAGGCTGCTTCACCGCGGTCGGCGAACCACGAGATCAGCTCCTGGGGTGAGGCGTCGCTGATGCCCGGGCGCCGATCCCGCGGGCCACTGGCCGGCAGGTCGATGATGGGCAGGGCCCCGTCGGCGCCGTCCGTCGGCGGCACGGCAGGCTGGGGCAGAGGGGCAGAGTCGGAATGGGGCATCGAGGCGTGATGGTAGCCCGGAACGCCGGAAACGGCCGGGCACGGGCGCGGCCGGTGCAGGCGGAGTGCTTCAGAGACGCTTGCCGCGACGGTACTCGGCACCGCTCATGCGGCGCTTGCCCGCGGGCTGGACCTCATCGAGGCGGAGCACCCCGCGGACGGTGCCAAGGCCCAGCGTCCCCTCGGTGAGGATGATGGCGCCGGGCTCGACCACCACCTCCTGGTGGAGCACGCTCGCGGCCCACACCTTCAGGCGGGTGCCGTCGTGCTCGAGGAACGTGCCCGGCCACGGCTGGTAGGCGCGCACCTGGCGCTCCAGCTCGACAGCCGGCCGGGCGGGGTCGAGGCGGCCGTCCTCACGCCGCAGCAGGCGCGTGAGCGTGGCACCCCCCTCGGGCTGTGGCGCGGCCGTCAGCCTGCCGGCGAGCCATTCGGGGAGCACCTCCAGCAGCAGCTCTGCGCCCATCCGGGCGAGGCGTCCCTCGAGCTCGGGCGTGACCTCGTTGCCGTCGAGCGGAACCTCGCGCTGGGCCACGATGGGCCCGGTGTCGAGCCCCTCGTCCATGCGCATGACGGTCACGCCGGCGACCGTGTCGCCCGCGAGGATGGTGCCCACGACCGGTGCGGCTCCCCGGTGGCGGGGCAGCAGCGAGGGGTGGATGTTGAGGGCGCCGTGGCGAGGCAGGTCCAGGATCGCGCCGGGGATGATGCGGCCGTAGTCGGCGAGAACGACGAGCTCGGCGCCGACGGCTCGCAGCTCGGCCTGCACCGCGTCGTCCCGCAGCGTCCTCGGCGTTCGGACCGGGAGGCAGCGCCGGCTGGCGAGCTCGGCCACGGGCGTCGGCGTGAGCACGCCCTTGCGACCGGCCGGTCGCGCCGGCGCGGTGACCACCGAGTCGACCTCCACGAGCTCACATTCCAGGAGGCGCGTGAGGACCGGCAAGGCGACGCTGCCGCTGCCGAAGAAGAGCGTGCGCGTCGGGGCCGCGGCAGCGCTCAACCGAGGGCCGGCATCTCCTCGCCGGCCTTCCCGGCCTCCTCCTCGATCCTGCTCACCGGGATGAGGTCATCGAACGACTCGAGGTAGTCGATGTAGAGGATGCCCTGGAGGTGGTCGAGCTCGTGCTGCATGGCGCGAGCGAGCAGTCCGCTGCCGTTGGCCCGGATCCTGCGGCCCTGGCGATCCTGGGCCTCCACCCAGACCTTCTCCTTGCGCGGTACGTAGGCCACATAGCCGGGCACCGAGAGGCAGCCCTCGAGGTCGTTCTCCTCGCCGCTGGAGCGGGTGATGACCGGGTTGACCAGCTCGTACAGCCGGCCCTCGACCTCGATGACACAGACCTGCAGGGGCTCGCCGATCTGCGGTGCGGCAAGGCCGACGCCGGGTGCGTCGCGCATCGTATGCGTGAGGTCGTCGATGAGCTCACCGAGATAGGGGCCGAAGCTGTCGACGGGCTCGCCCTTCAGGCGCAGCCGGGGATCACCAAGGGTCAGGATCGGCTTGACGGTCATGCTTCGAGTATATGACGCGAGCGGGCCGGACTCTAGAGCAGGCTCTCGGGGTCGACGTCGACCGACCATGGCGCCCCGGGATCGCCGCCCAGCACCGCCGCCGGATCGGGCCCACGCAGAACCACGTGGAAGCGCCAGCGGCCACCGCGCCGGGCGATGTACGCCGGCACGGGGCCGAGGACACCGACCCGCCCGCCCTGCTCCACCGCCCGCGCCCGTAGCTCCGCCACCTTGGCCTTGGCCACCGTTTCCGCCTTGTCCCGATCGGGCAACGCGGCGGTGAGCTTGATGAGGCGCCCGAAGGGCGGGGAGCCGAACCGGCGCCGGCGCTCCAGCTCGGCCTCGATGAAGGGCCCCGCGTTACCGGCGGCCACGGCCACGATGGCCGGGTGCTCGGGCTGGTACGTCTGGACGATGGCTCGGCCCGGCCGGTCCCCGCGCCCGGCGCGGCCGACGGCCTGGGTGAGCAGCTGCCAGGTCCGCTCGGCGGCGCGTTCGTCGGGCAGGTTCAGGGCGACGTCGGAGCTGACCACGCCCACCAGCGTCACCTCCGGCACATCGAGCCCCTTGGCCACGAGGCTCGTGCCCACGAGCACGTCCGAGGCACCGGCGGTGAAGTCGTCGATGACGCGCTCGGCGGCACCCTTGCGCTCCACCACGTCGCGGTCCAGGCGCGTCACGCGAAGGTGCGGGTAGCGCACACGCAGCTCCTGCTCCACGCGCTCGGTACCGCCGCCCAGGTAGCGGATGCGCACGGAGCGGCACGACGGACAGCGCCGGGCGACCGGCGCGCTGGCGCCACAGTGATGACAGCG
>JBFLKP010000216.1:0-22610 GCA_040883225.1 Candidatus Limnocylindrales bacterium
ACGCCGGCGAGGACCAGACCGACATCGTCTTCGCCACCGCGACCGACGACGAGGGCAACGTGGCGGCCGCTGACGACGACGCCTCCGTCACCCTCACTGACGTGCCCTCGAGCATCGAGGTCACCAAGGTTGCCGACCCGGTCGAGGTCGACGAGCCAGGTGACACCGTCACGTTCACCATCACCATCGAGAACACGAGCACGGTCGATACCGTCACCATCGAGAGCCTGACCGACGACGTCCATGGCGATCTCGACGGCCAGGGCGACTGTGCCGTGCCGTTCGATCTGGCTCCTGGCGAGACCTTTGACTGCACCTTCACGGCGGACGTGAGCGGCAACGCCGGGTTCGTGGAGGTCGACACCGTCACCGCCTCCGGCACGGACGACGACGGGGATCCCGTGACCGATGATGACGACGCCACGGTCACGGTCGTGGACATCGAGCCAGCCATCAGCCTGGAGAAGACGGCCGACCCGCTGACCCTGCCCGAGCCCGGCGGTGAGTTCACGTTCTCGGTGGTGGTCACCAACGACTCGGTCGAGGAGGTGACGCTCACCAGCCTGAGCGACGACATCTACGGCGACATCGGCGTGGTCCAGGGTGGTATCACCTCCACGACCTGCGCCAGCGGCGGCACGATCGCTGTCGGCGGGACCTACGAGTGCGAGTTCACGGCGCTCTTCGAGGGCAACGCCTTCGACAGCCAGACCGACACCATCACGGCCGTGGCCCAGGACGACGAGGCCAACACCACCGAGGCGCAAGACGTCGCCACCGTGGGGCTCACCGACGTGCCCTCGAGCATCGCGGTCACCAAGGACGCCGATCCCGCGCAGGTCGAGGAGCCCGGTGCGGACGTCCTCTTCCGTGTCAGCATCGAGAACACCAGCGACCCCGACGTGGTCACCATCGAGTCCATCACCGACGATATCTTCGGCGACGTGACCCAGATCCAGGGGGAGGTCTCGGCCACCGACTGTGTGGTCCCCTTCGACCTCGAGCCCGGAGAGGTCTATGCCTGCGAGTTCACCGCCTTCGTCAGCGGTAACGCCGGCGATATCGTGACCGACACCGTCACCGGCGCCGGCACCGACGACGATGGCTTTGCGGTCGAGGGCGCTGACACCGCCGACGTCGAGATCCTCGACGTCCTGCCGGCCGTCAGCCTCGACAAGAGCGCCGCTCCGCTCGTCCTCGATGAGCCGGGTGGCGAGTTCACCTTCACGCTCGCGGTGATCAACGAGTCGGCCGAGCCGGTGGAGGTCATGAGCCTGGTCGATGACGTCTACGGCGACGTCACGGTCGTGAGCGGGGCCATCACCGCGACCGACTGCGTCGTGCCCACTGCGGTTGGGGTCGGCGACACGTATGCGTGCTCGTTCACGGGCATCTTCAACGGCAACGCCGGCGACACCCAGACCGACGTGGTCGTGGTCTCGGTCGAGGATGACGAGGGCAACCCGGCGCAAGCCGACGACGATGCCGTCGTCGAGCTGCTGCCGGTACCGCCGGTCATCAGCACGACCAAGACTCCCGATCCCACCCAGGTGACGGCTCCTGGCGGCGACGTGACCTTCACCATCACCGTGACCAACGAGTCGGCCTTCGAGCCGGTGACGCTGGACGCGCTCGAGGACAGCGTCTTCGGCGACCTCGACGGCCAGGGCACCTGCCTCGCCGACGGTAGCATCGCGCTGCTGCCGGGCGAGACCTACACCTGCCGCTTCAGCGGGGAGGTGACGGGCTCCGCGGGCACCACGCACCGCAACACCGTCACGGCCACCGCCAGCGACGACGACCCCGAACCGGCCGTGGTCACGGCGGCGGCGCCGGCAGAGGTCGCCATCGTCGCGCCCGATATCGCGGGCCTCGTGGAGACGAACATGCTGCCGGCCTCCGATACCGTCGAGCCGCTCGGCGGCCCAGGGCGCCCGGACTTCGAAGAGCTGGTTCGGCTGTGGGTCCTGTTCCTCGCGGCGACCATCCTGGTCGGCGGCCTCGGCACCGCGGTCGTCCGACGGACACGTGTCTGACGCGACCCTGCCCAGGCTGCAGGCGGTCCCCAACTTCCGGGACGTCGGCGGCCACGAGACCCGCGACGGGCGGCGCGTCCGGGGTGGGCTGCTCTATCGCTCGGTCGTCCTCGACACCGCGACCGCGGATGACATGCGGACCCTCGCGGACCTGGGCATCCGCACGGTCTTCGACCTGCGCACCGAGTCCGAACGGTCTCACCGCCCCGAGCAGGTCCCACCCGGTGCGGTCCATGTCCCGCTCGACTTGCTGGCGGATCGGGGAGAGTCCGACCCCCTCGCCTACTTCGAGCTGATGCAGGACCCGCCCCGGGCCTCGGTCGAGCTGGCCGGCGGTGGCGCAGAGCGTTTCTACCTCGCGTCGTACCGCGACCTGGTCCGTGTCCCCAGCGCGCGTTCGGGCTATGCCCGCCTCTGGCGCACGCTGGCCGATGCGGACGCGCGGCCCGCGCTGGTCCACTGCACCGCGGGCAAGGACCGTACCGGCTGGGCCGTGGCCTCGCTGTTGCTCTGGCTCGGCGTCGGCCGCGAGGCGGTCCTGCGCGACTACCTCACGAGCGACGGCGAGGTCATGCGCGCATACGGCGCCTACTTCGACGACTTCGTCGAGCGCGGTGGCTCGCTCGAGGTGGCCGAGCCGATGCTCCGCGTGCAGGCTCGCTACCTCGATGAGGCCATCGCCACGATGCAGGCCGATCACGGCTCGATCGAGGGCTACGTCCATCACGGCCTCGGCCTCGAGGTGGAGGTCACCGAGGCGCTGCGCGAGGCGTTCCTGGAGCCGTGACGACCGACCGGGCCCCGACGTTCTTCTTCCCTGGCACGGCCTCAGCCGAGCAGGCCGAGCAGTACCGCGAGGCGGTCGTGCGCTTCGCGCGCGACAATGGCTTCCCGGCCACGCCGCGTCGCATCTGGCGCCTGCGCCACGCGGTCGATGGCGTCACCAGACAGGACGAGGTCGGACAGGTCGAGAGCCAGGACGGGCACGAGGTGGTCGTGGCCATCCTCGAGGCCGGCAAGCTCTACTGCGTCGTGACCTCGTCACGGGGCTTCATGCGTGGGACGCCGATCCCGTACCACCGTGACGAGGTCATCGAGGCCGTCGACTTCGACGAGCCGATCGACGACTGATCAGCCCAGCGGCACGGGCACGACCGGCACCTGGTTGGGCGTGATCAAGGCGCTGAAGGTGAACGGATCGGTGCCCCAGTCGATCATGATGTAGGCGTAGAGGCCCTCGTAGTCGCCGTTGCCGGAGAGCGCGAGCACGTGGACGTTCGTGGCGCCGTCGGGACCGGGGATGGGGGCTCGGACGCCGGCGCAGGCCCAGCCGCCACCGTCGTTGACGATCTCATAGTAGGCCCCCGATTCGGCCTCGGGATCGTCGCAGTCCTCGGCGGGCGGATCGTAGATGTGCCACGCGCCGGTGTACGTGGCGGTGCCCGTCAGGCGTGGATCCTCAGCCGTCCAGGTGTGCACGTGCTCGACCGCTTCGGTGTGGGTCGTGGCATCACCCATGGGCTCGGAGAGCTCGAGCGTACCGGTGGTGGCGCTCGTCTCCAGATCGCTGTCCTGAGCGATCGCGACCCCGCTGAGGGCCACGACGAGAACCACGGTCACCAGCCCTGCGAATGAAGTCCTCAGTGTCCGCATCGTTGCGCCTCCCGACTCATTGCGTGCGGCTGGGTGCTCCGGTGCTTCGCCGTCGGCGGATGGTCACGCCTACGACTGCCCCCAGCCGGTCCTTTGACGCGACGATGCGCCCGCCCCCGAGCCCCGAGACAGTGCCGGAGGACCCGACTCGGCGGCCGACACGGCCCGGACATCAAGGCGGCCTGACATGGCCGCGAGCGATAGAGCGCTCAGTCCTTGGGCTTGGCGGGGCCGCCGAAGACGCTGGTGAAGGGCTTGTTGCGGACGGTCTCCGCACCGCCGATGAGGCCGAGGATCAGGCACAGGACCCCGAACATCGAGAAGATGTCGAAGCCGCCGCTCGAGGTCACGATGAGGCCGATGCCGCCGACGAGGCAGATACCGTAGAAGAGGTAGGCCTTGCGGCGCGGCTCGCCCTGCTTGACCCAGTTGCCTCCGAACCGCCCGATGTGCGACTCGCCCAACGACTTACCGTTCTCGTCGGTGAACTGCGGGGAATCGAGATGCTCGCTCAAGGACGACATCGTGCGAGTGTAGCCGCCACGTGCGCCGGCGGTCCGACGAGCCGCGGACCCGAAGCTCGGACCGCGGCTCGTCGTGTTGGGCCGTGCGGGGGTGCTGGCCGTGGTCCTCCTGAGTGACGGGGGCCTCGAGTTCGAGCGGCCGCTACCAGTCGACCTCGGGGTTGGGTGGGAAGAGCTCGTCTCGCTCCGAGCGCAGTCGGTCGCAGTCCCAGTCGTCGGCGACCCGCCGGAGCACGATGAAGCTCTTCTCCGGGTCGGGGTGCTGGACCCAGTCGGCCTCGGATGCGAGGAAGAGCGGGTTGTTGGCGCCGATGACCAGCTGCTCGGAGGTGTCGGTGACGGTGCCGGTCAGCAGGTCGGGCTCGACCTGCGTGGCTTCGTACTCGAAGATCTCGCGTCGGGCGATGTAGATCTCGCCCACGATGCCAGCCCCGATGTCGATGCTCACGGTGACCCCGGGTTCGCCGTCGCCGTCGTCGTCGACGACGCGCGGGTCCTCCGGGTCGCTGGGCAGCGGCTCGGTGGCGGGGTCGTCGAGCCGGATGCCGATGGGTGTCGGGGTCGGTGGCCGGCTGATGCGCAGGACCCCGTCGACCTCCTCCACCGTCAGCGGCGTGGCCGGCGGCCTGATGGCCTGCGTGGCGGCATCGGAGAGCGAGCTCTCGAAGGGCTGGTCGGAGACCTGCTCGGACCAGCAGAAGCTGGCCCGGTCGATGAGTCGACCGCCCTCGATGCCGAGGTCGTTGAAGCCGTAGCTGACGATGAGGGTGCCGAAGGCCTCGTCCTCGTAGGCCACGACGTCGTAGTGGGCCCAGCGGCCGACGAGCTCCTCGCCGAGCACGGGCTCGTCAGCGCCGGCGGCGCTCGCGCCGCTGCCGGAGGTCGGGACCACGAGGGCAAGCGATAGCAGCAGGTTGCGGGGTGACATGGCGACGGAGTCTACCGGGTCTCGGGGGTCGGCCTGCGACAGTCGGATGACGCTCGGTCCCGATGCATCGATCGCCGTACCGCTGCGGCGGATGCAGTAAGACGCGGGCTTGCGCCTGCCTGCAATCCCGCGTCACTGGGACCATCTCACTACGGGCAGCCATCGCAAAGATGACTAACCCGACCGCACCGCCCAAACATCGCTCCGTCCAGTCCGGAACCGGGACAGAGGGCTCGCGTATCGTGTCCCCATGATCGACCTCGAGGACATCCGGGCGGCGCGCCGGCGAGTGGCCGGGCTCGTCCACCGCACACCGCTCGTCCGCAGCTCGACGCTCTCGGAGCGTGCGCACACGAACGTCTACCTGAAGCTGGAGCTGTTCCAGAAGACGGGGTCGTTCAAGCCACGGGGTGCCTTCGATCAGCTCGCCCTCCTCATCGATGAGACGGGCGCCGACCGGTTCGTGGGGGTGTCGGGCGGCAACTTCGCCCAGGGGCTGGCGTACGCCGGCGCCGTCCTCGGCGTCTCGACCACGATCGTGATGCCACAGACAACGCCCGACAACTACGTGCAGGCCACGCGCGGCTACGGCGGAAAGGTGGAGCTGGTCGAGAGCATCGCCGCCGCGATCGACCGAGCGGAGGAGCTCGCCGAGGCCGGTGCCACGCTGGCCCACCCCTTCGACCACCCCGCGATGATGGCCGGCGACGGAACGCTCGGGCTCGAGCTCGTCGAGGATGTCCCCGAGCTGACCGACGTCTTCATCAGCGTCGGCGGTGGTGGGCTCATCACCGGTGTCGGGTCGGCCGTCCTTGCGTCAAGACCTGAAGCGAGGATCTGGGCGGTCGAGACCGATGGGGCGCAGGTGCTCCACGATTCGCTATCCGCGGGGCGGGCGCTGTCGATGACGCCGACGAGCCTGGCCCGCACCCTGGGTTCGCCATATCTGTCGTCGGCCGCCTACGAGTTCGCCCGTCGGCACGTCCACGAGTCGCTGGTCGTGAGCGACGCCAAGGCCTACGCGGCGCTGGTCCTCCTGCTCGAACGGGCGAAGGTCCTCCCCGAGCTGGCCGCCGCCTGCACGCTGGCGGCCTTCGACGAGGTCGCGGAGCGCTTCGGTCCGGCTGACCACGTGGTCCTCGTGCTGTGCGGAGGCAACGTCTCGGTCGCCGACCTGCTCGACTACCGAGCGCGCTTCGATGGCGCGACCGACGGGCCGGCCGGAGCCCCGTAGCGGCCCGCGATCGACGCGCCGAGCGTCACTCGCCCGGCACGAGCAATCGGTGGTGGGCGTGCTCGATGACGTCGACCGTGACCCCGTAGGCGGCGTGCACATTGTGTGGCGTGAGCACATCGGCAGGCTTGCCGGTGGCGATGGTGTTGGTGGCGTGATCGGGGTGCGGCGCCGCGGCCGGATCCTCGCCCTCGTGCACGGCGAGCTTGCGCAGCAGGACCGCGCGGTCAGCGTGGGCGAATGCCTGGTTGGGGTCGTGGATGGTCATGAGCACGGTAAGGTCCTGCGCTCGCGCCCGCTCGTGGATGGTGTCGAGGACCCTGACCTGGTTGCGCAGGTCGAGGTAGGTCGTCGGCTCATCGAGCAGCAGCACGCGCGGCTCTTGTGCCAGGGCACGCGCGATCATCACCAGCTGGCGCTCGCCCCCGCTGAGCGTGCTGATGGGCTGGTGCTCGAGGTGGCGGATGCCGAACCAGTCGAGCACGTCCTGGCAGTAGCGCACGTCATCGGCACCGGGCGAGGCGAAGACCGAGACATAGGGCATGCGTCCGGTGAGCAGGATGTCGAGCGCCGTGAAGGGGAACGTCGTGTGATGCACCTGCGCCACGCTGGCCACGATCCTCGCGAGCTGGGCCTGGCTCATGCCGTGCACGTCGCGATCGAGCACGCGCACGCTCCCGCTCGATGGCTCGAGCAGCTTGCCGATGACGCGAAGCAGCGTGGTCTTGCCACAGCCGTTCGGGCCGAGCAGGGCCACGATCTCCCCCGGTCGCACGCCGAAGGAGACGTCGCGCAGCACCAGGGACCGCTCGTAGCCGGCGCTGACGCGGTCGATCTCGAGGATGGGAGCGGCCGTGACGATCACTCCCAGCCGCTCGACTTGGTCGTGCGCAACAGCAGCCAGAAGAACGGCGCGCCGATGAGCGTGGTGATGATGCTCAGCGGGATCTCCACGCCGAATGCGGCCCGCGAGAGGTCGTCCACGAGGACGAGGTACGTGGCGCCGAGCGCGGCCGAGAGTGGCAGCAGGGTCCGGTGGTCGGGCCCGGTGATCATGCGCACCATGTGCGGCACGATGAGCCCGACGAGCGCGACGATGCCGGCGAGGGCCACCGCCACCGCGGAGACCAGCGCGGCCGCGATGATGAAGACGGCCTTGTAGCGCTCGACGTTCATGCCGGCCGAGCGCGCCTCGTCGTCACCCAGGGCCAGCACGTTGAGGCGCCAGCGCAGCGCGATCATGACGATCGTGCCGACGATGATGAGCAACCAGCCCTGCGACAGCGTCGGCCACGTCACCGCGTTGAAGCTGCCCATGATCCAGCGCACGATGGTCTGCAGCGAGCGCTCGTGGACGCTGATCTGGACGATGGAGAGCAGCGCCGTGAAGATGGCGCCGGTGATGACGCCCGAGAGGATGAGCGAGACGATGGGCACACGACCGCCGGTGCGTGCCATGGAGTAGGCGATGCCCATGGCCAGCAGGCCGAAGGCGAAGGCCGAGAGCTGCACGGGCAGCCACGTGGCCACCGCGATGGCCAGCGCGGCGCCGAAGGCCGCACCCGCCGAGAGGCCCAGGATGTAGGGGTCGACGAGCGGGTTGCGCAAGACGCCCTGGAGCACCGCGCCCGAGACCGAGACCCCCATGCCCACGAGCATCGCCGCCACCACGCGCGGCAGGCGGATGTCGAGGAGCACCGTGGAGGTCATGCCCTCGTACGCATCGGTCCCGGCGATCCGAGACCAGATGATGCCGATGACGTCTTCGGCCGCGATACCGAAGCTCCCGACCATCATCGAGAAGACGAAGGCCGGGATCGGCGAGATGGCGACGAGGCCGATGGCCACGGTCCGCCAGTAGCCCGGCAGGCCGGCCCCGGCGCGCACGGAGGCCGGGAACCGGCGGAGCGGCAGCCGTCGCGCGAGGTTGGCCAAGAGGCGTCAGCCGGCCGGCTGGTAGTCCGGGTAGCTGACTCCCCACATGGCCTGGAAGAACTCGTCGTACTCGACGTCGAGGTCCACGTCGGCGAACGCCTCGGGGTTGATGTCCTTGGCGATCTTGAGCGTGGCGATCGGCTGGCGACCGGTCATGAAGTCGTAGAGGAACGGATCGTCGAGCTCGTAGACGCGCCCGTTCTGCACGGCCGAGAGCCCGCTCCAGGTGCTGAAGTCGACACCCGCGACCTGGGCGCCGTTGATGACGTCCTGAGGGTCGATGTCGGGGTTGAACCACATGTAGATGACCTCGGGGTCGAGGGCCGCGATGGTCTCCATGGGCAGCTGCACGGCCTCGTCGGTCTTGGCTGGGTCGTCCCAGGTCTCGATGACGTTCGTGCCGCCGGCGGCGGTGATGAGGTCGTTGGCCGTGGAGACGGTACCGGCCGTGCGGAAGGGATCGCCCCACATCCAGTACACCGTGGGCCGCTCAGCCTGTGGGATCGTCGAGGAGATGGACGTGATGTCCGCCATGGTCGACGCGATCTGGGCCACGACCTCCTCGCCGCGTGCGGGGTCGCCCGCGATGGCGGCCATGTCCTGCGTGAGCTTGGTGAGGTCGTCGAACGAGGTCAGGAAGACGCCGTACACGGGCACCCCAAGGCTGCTCTCGATGGCGGTGGTGTCCTTGTCGTCGATGTCGGCCGACCACAGCACGACGAGGTCGGGGTCGGTCGCGGCGAGCGCCTCGAGGTCCACCGAGCCCTCGTCTGTCGAGACGAGCGGCGTCTCGTCGAAGTCAGCGTCGACGCCCCGGAAGAAGTCGACCTTGTAGTCGGGCTGCCAAAGCGTGCCGATGCCCGAGACGTTGTCGGCGCCACCCACCGCGTAGAACGTGTTCATGGCGTTCTCGACGAGGAAGACGACGTTCTCGGCCCCGATCGGGGCATCGAGGGTCTTGCCGCGGAAGTCGGTCAGGCTGACCATGTCGCCCCCCGCCTCATCCTGTGCCGTCACCAGGCCGGTGCTACCGCCAACGAGCCCGAGGGCGAGGGTCAAGGCGACCGCGGTCTGCGACCGACCCAGGATCAGACTGCTGCTACTCGACATGCGCGACCTCCACCACTCGTTCGATTGTGGGCGTCATCCGGCGTGCCTCACTCGACACGCCTGCCTTTGCTTCGGCGGTCGACGCCCTCGTGAACGATAGCGTAGTTGCGAACGCCTGCTATTGCACGATGTTGCGTTTGCGTCGGCAAGCCCGTGGAGCGTGGCCCACGTGTCATCACCCGCTGGCCCATGCGTCGACGCGCGTCTCATGATGCCGCACTTCGGCGTGGTGGTCCGCTCTACGGAAGTGATGCGATGGCGGCATCGTCATCGCCGCGCTTGACGACCTGGGTATACTCTGTAGTGCAGAGTACTCTGCACATGGACCGGCAGATGCGACCGGATCCGAGATGCGATCGGGGGAAGCAACGTGACCAACGAGATGGCCGATCTTCAGAAGCTGGAGCGGGACGCCTTCCGGCGCTTCTATGGGGACGGGTTGTTCGACATCTACATCGGCGCCATGGCGCTCGTGTTCTTCGCCGCTGCGACCATGTGGGAGCTGTTCGAGGACGAGCTCGTCAGCTACGCGGGCATGCTTGCCATCGGGCTCATCGTCACGGTGCCGCTGCTGGCCTACCGGCGACGGCTGCTGCGTGAGCGCCTCGGGACGTTCCAGCCGGGACCGCGTCGCAAGGTTCGCATCACCCGGACACGCTGGGTGCTGCTGGCATCGGTGATCCTCGGCGTGGTGGTGTTCGGGATGACAGCCCTGGTCTACGCCGGACCCGCACCCGAGGCCGTCGTCACGCTATTGGTGCCCCTGCTCTGGTTCGTCAACGCGGTCGTGGTCTTCGGCGCCATGGCCTACTTCCTCGACGTACCGCGCTTCTACGCCTATGGGTTCGTGCTCGGGCTGGCCATGCCGCTGCTGATCTGGCCTGACGCGCTATGGGGCTGGCAACCCGCGGCGTGGCTCGTCTTCGGCGCGGCCGGGATCGCCATCATCGCGGTCGGCATCTACAAGCTGCGCCACTTCCTGCACGTCTACCCGGCTCCGCAGCACGACTGATGGACGCGAGCGACGGCGAGGTGGTCGTCAGCACGAGGGTGGACCGCCTCATCCACGAACCCGCGAGGCTGGCCATCATGACTAATCTCTACGTGGTCGAGAGTGCCAACGCGACGTACCTGCTCCAGCAGACGGGGTTGACCTGGGGGAACCTCGGCTCCCACCTGACCAAGCTGGAGGACGCCGGATACGTCGAGGTGGTCAAGGGCTACCAGGGCAAGCGGCCGGAGACCACGGTGTCGCTGACCGATCGAGGCCGCAGTGCTCTCGTCGACTACCGCGAGCGGCTGATGTCGGCTCTCGAGCCGATCGTGTCGCCGCCGGTCTGACATCGTTCCGCCAAGCGCGTCGCTCGCCCGAGACCCGCTGCCGCGGAGCTCGTCCACACTGGATCGATGGCGCCCCCGGACGGTTCCGGGGCGCTCGGCCGGGCGCCGCGGCTGAGATCAGGCCGAGTGCGAGGGCGGTGGTTGCGGGTGTCATGGACTTGCGCACGATGTCCTGCCACCCGCAGCCAATGCGGAACGGAATCACATACCTGCCGACTCCTATATGTACGGGTGCTTCGGTCCGTTGCCTGGAGCACCAGCGGCCAGTGGGCACGGAGCGCTGGCCTGCCCCGTCATGACGAATCACCGAACGATGGAGGAGACTCCCATGCGCTCCGTGCGTACCACCGTGCTGGCCGCCTTCGCGACCACGACCATGCTGGCCGGCCTGAGCCTGGCCCCCGTTGCGGCCCAAGCCGACGATGACGCCGCCGACGTGGTCACCGACTGGAACATCAATGCCCTCGGGGCCATCAACGCCTCGGGCTTGGCGCCGACGACCGGCAGCGCCCTCATGGGCATGGTCCACGGCGCCGTCTACGACGCCGTGGTCTCGATCGCCGGCGGGTATGAGCCCTACCTCGGCACCGTACAGGCCGACCCGGATGCCTCCAAGGTGGCGGCGGCCGCGGCAGCCGCGCACGGCGTGCTGGCGGGGCTCTTCCCCGACCAGTCCGATGACCTGCAGGCCAAGCTGGACGCCTCCCTGGCCGATGTGCCGGAAGGCGCCAGGGAAGCGGGCATCGCCGTCGGTGAGGCGACCGCCGCGGCCATGCTGACTGAACGTGAGGGCGACGGCCGTGGCGAGCCCAATCCCCTGACGTGGGACGAAGGCCCTGGCGACTACCGACCGACGCCGCCGGACTTCGCCGACTACATCGACGCCGGCATCGCCAACGTGCGCACGTTCCTGGCGGACGATGCCACCTACTACCGCACGCCAGGACCGCTCGCGCTCGACAGCCCCGAGTACGCCGCCGAGGTCGAAGAGGTGCGGACGCTGGGGGCTCGCGACGGCTCGACGCGGACCGAGGAGCAGGATGAGCTGGTCGCCTTCTGGTTCGGCCCGGCCCCCCAGTGGTCGATGGCCGAGCGCTGGTTGACCGCCGAGCACGACCTGGACATCACCGAGGCGGCCCGGCTGTTCGCGATCGCGAACCTCGCCGCGGCCGATGCTGCCATCTCCTGTCAGGCAGACAAATATCACTGGCGGCTCTGGCGCCCGATCACGGCCATCCACGAGGCGGACGGTGACGGCAACGACGCGACCGTGAGCGACCCGGAGTGGCTACCGCTCGTCGAGGCCACGCCGCCCTACCCTGAGCATCCGTCCGGCTGGAACTGCAACGCCGGCTCGCATGGCGGTGCGATCCGCGAGTTCTTCGGCACCGACGACATCGAGTTCCAGATCATGAACCCGGAGTTCCCCGAGCCGCGCCGCTACACGACCGTCAGCGAGGCTCTCCAGGAAGGCATCGAGCTGCGCATCTACCAAGGCATCCACTTCCGAACGGGGGACGAGCAGGGCGTCGATGTCGGCCTGAAGGCAGCTGCGCTGGCGGCCGAGCGCTTGGCGCCATCGTCGATGGACTGACGACCGACTCCTCGAGTCGCCGCCCACGCCCACCACGTGGTCAGGGCGGCGACTCGAGGCCGCCAGATACGTGTCCTGAAGTGAGCCGACGCCGCGCACGGTCGTGGCGTCCTCGTCGAGCGCGAGGGCGAGCGATCGTCACGTGGCGGTGGCCATCGACTGGGGCACCGCTCCCGCGGCGATGATGAAGTCCTGGAGGGCCCGTTCCCCCGTCGGACCCCACAGCTCGGCGAGGAGCGTCAGGCTCCCGACATAGACGTTGAGGCGGTGCGTTGCGGATTCGGACCTGATGACGCCGAGCCCCACCGCTTCCCACGGGACGTAGGACGACATCCACCCATCCCGTCGCTGGGTGTCCGTGGTGACGACCGCCAGCTCGTTGGGTAGCGCCACGAGTAGCGACGACCGTCCCGAGATCACCCCTTGCACGGGCAGCACCGTGAGAACCGGCTCGTTGCGAAAGCGGTACTGGACGGCCTCGATGGGCAGGTCGGTAAGGCCCTTGAGGTTCCTGAAGCGCATGGGTGTGCCTCCGGCTGCGACGACGAGACGGTGGGCACGGAACCAGCGTACGACAGCGCGCAACCACCCCGGGTGGAGCTCGTGAGCGAGGGGGCAGCGTGCTCGTGGATCCTCAGGCCGGCAGAGTCGTCACGCATCGTCATGCAGAAGCCGATGGTCCGGGCGGACGGGGCTCGGGGCTGCGGTGCGCAGCTTCTGATCGTCAATGGCTCGAGCGTCTGCCCAAGGCGCGAAGAGACCATCGGGCGTCGACTCAGCGCCGACCTCATTCGGGATCAGGGAGCACTTGGCCATGCGACCTCTGCCCTGCGCCATGTCGTCCGCGTGCGGATCGCCCAAGCTCCGCAGCCAAGAACCGGTCAGTGGATCTCGCTTCCATCGAATGGGCGCTACCGGCCAGGCGGTTCTACGAGCCGTTCGGTAGTGGCGACCCCGGACGGACTCGAGCCGCCAATCGCCACAACGCTCGATTGGTACGCGGAGGCGGTGTGACGCCGTCCTCCCCTCCCCGCCAGCGTCCGACGCGCCGCCAGCTCGAGGTCCTGCGCGCCTACATCGGCGCGGGCCCGATCAAGCTCGTCGCCCATGAGCTCGGCATCTCAGAGCCGACCACCCGGTGGCAACCGGATCTCCCTTGGCAGATGCGCTCATCGCACTTCATGGGATGGCTCTGGCTTGGGCAAGGGGTCAGAATCAGTAGAGGCACCCACCGCGGGAGCCGGAGCGGGACTGGTCATGGACCCACAGCGGGTGGTTCGGGCGAAGGAAGGTGACGAGGAGGCGTTCGCCACCATCGTCGAGACCGTGTACCCGCGGTTCCGTAGCGTGGCCTATCGCATCCTGGGCGACCCTTCCTTGGCCGAGGACGCCACTCAGCAGGCGCTCTTGCGCATCTGGCGCAAGCTGCCACGCCTGCGCGATCCAGCCCGCTTCGAAGCTTGGGGCTACCGCTTCCTGGTGCGCGCCTGTGCGGACGAAGCACGGCGACAGCAGCGTTCGCTCCCGGTCGTCGTGGCCACCGGCGAACTCATCGCCGCCGACGACACCCACGGTGTCGACGACCGCGATCAGCTGGAACGCGGGTTCCAGCGACTGTCTCTCGAACAGCGGACCGTCATCGTGCTGCACCACTACCTCGACCTGACGCTGGAGGACACGGCCACCGCCCTCGGGGTACCCGTCGGCACCGTCAACTCCCGGCTGAGCCGGGCGATGTCGAAGCTGCGGGACACGCTCGAGCGAGACAGCCGGTCCCTTCGATCCACCTCTCTGGAGGCAACACGGTGAACCGCGACATCACGCCTCTGTTGCGCTCATGGTTGCAGGAGCCGGACGGCCTGCCGGAACCGCGGGTGCGAGAGCTCATGTCGCACGTCCACGGGACACCGCAGGAACGGGCAAGCTGGCTGCCGCCGTTCTCGCACCTGGCACCTGCGGACCCGTTCTCCGCTGCGCGACTGGTCGTCGCGGGTATCGTCGTGGCCGTCCTCGGGGGGCTGCTGCTCCTGACCCTGGTGCCATCGTCCCCAGCCGATGTCGCACCTGCCCAGGAGATGACCTCACCTGTGCCGTCGGAGACGCCTTTCTCCACCGATGCGTTCCTGTCCGGGATGCTCACCGAAGATATCGAACCCGGCGTGCTGCGCATCGTGGGCGATGGCATCGGGCATTCGGTCGGCCGGAGGGACGGCCGGGCCGTCCGCGACCTCGACATCCTCTACGTGGGTCCCGACGACGCCATCTGGGTGCTGACCTCCGCGAACTCGCTGGACCACAGGGCCAGCGAGTTCGAACCAGCCGTCATCTGGCGGCTCGGCACTCGGGGTACCTATGGCGCAGCCGAGGGTTTCCCGCCACACGTCCCGCCCGCGACGGGTGACCCGACCGTGATGGCGACCGCTGACGATGGCACCCTGTGGGTAGCTGCCGGCCATCTCGCTTCCTTCGACGGCCGGACGTGGACCGCCCATCGACGCCAGGAGGGCTGGCACTCGACGGGCGTCGAGGTCGCGAACGATGGCAGCGTATGGGCCACCTGGAGAGACGACGCCGGGCGGTCTCGCACCGGACGCTTCGACGGCTCGAGCTGGATCGTGCTCGATGACGCTGTCGACGAACCGACCCAGCCAGGGCATGTCGCCCCCGATGGCGCGACATACGCCCTCGCAGCCGGGCGGCTCGTGCGGGATAACGGTGACGTGTGGTCCGAGGTGGTGGTCCCCGGCCTGGCCGAGACGCCGTTCGGCCCGATGGCACTTCGGACGGATGCTGACGACACGCTCTGGGTGCACTTCCCCGGCGGCAGTGGAGGCGATCAGCTCGCCTCCTTCGACGGCCACGGCTGGCAGGTCCATGCGGCACCGGTGTTCGCGCGCTGGACGAGTGGCGCTTCGTGGGACCTGGCTCCCGACGGGACGGTCTGGGCGCGCGTATCCCGCGGTCTCGCGTCCTACGACGGCGGGACGTGGACCGAGCCCGTGCCCGGGGTCGATGACTTCGTCATCGGGCGTGACGGGACCGTCCTCACGCGCGGTTCGGCCGGCGTGCAACTGTACGACGGCGAGCACTGGACCAGGTACCCCAGCCTCAGCGGTGTCAACGACATCGGCCTCACGAGCGACGGCACCGGCTGGGCAATCTCCGACATCGAGCACAGCCTGTATGTCGTACGGCCGTTGGCGCCGGCGACGATCGACGAATAGGAGGCGCGCGATGTCGCCAGCCACCCGGACCCTCACGCTGACCACTGCCCTGGCCCTCGCGATGGTCCCGTCCGGAGCCGTCGCCGAGATGGCTGATGAGCATGTGACCCGGTCACTGCAGGTCAGACAGGTTCGGAATGTGCCCTTCGAATCGAGCAGCTTGAACGCCCTGGGCCGGGTCGACGTCTATGCACCGACGACGGCCGGTCGCTGGCCGGTGGTCGTGATGTTCCACGGTGACCCCATGGCCGTCAGCAAGGAGTACCTGACGAGCGACGCGATACGCGTCGCCTCTCGCGGCGCGGTCGTGTTCGTCCCGACCTGGGGCCGGTCCGGCGGCGACGAGTACGACACCCTGATGCCAGGTGCGCAGATCGCGGCGGATGGTGCGCAGGCCATGTGTGCCGTGTCATTCGCCCAGGAGCGGGCACCCGGCTACGGTGGCGACGATGGTCCGATCGTCCTCTTCGGGCACTCGGCCGGCGCCATGATCGCGTCGGTCCTCGCGTTCGCGAGGCCACCGGCGTCCGACGGGTGCCTTGCGAATGGCTTGGCCGACCGGCCTCGAGCCCTTGTCACCTGGGAGGGTGACTGGCTCATGACGTCGGAGTTCTGGGACTTCGTACTGCCCATCGATCCACAGTCGGTCTTGGAGGGCATCCTGCCGTGGGCCCATCTGGCGAAGGCGCCGGACCTGCCGGTCTTCGTGCTCACCTCCGATGAGCCGGGGCTCGGCGAGCGGCGCGTGGGCAGCGGTGAGGCACCCGAGGATTGGCTCAGGCTACGCGACCCTGACGGCAGGTTGCTGGAGGCCCTCCACACGGCCGACGTGATCGACGACGAGGTGGTCGAGCTTGACGAGCAGCAGTGGGTCTTCGCACAGGCACTGCTACGGAACGGCAATCCTGTCGCCTACCGGGTGATGCCCGGATCCAGCCATGAGCAGCGATCGGCGGCGGGGGACAAGGTCTTCCTGGACACGATCGCGTTAGCGACGAGCATGCGCTGAGCAGGCGGAGGGAGGGCGGTCCCGGCGGCCAGGTACGGACCGCGTGTCGGAGCCTCCTGACTCGTTCCCATCTGACGCCCGACCAGCGCCCACCGACAAGAGAGGCAGGTCACGACCGATCGCCCGTGGGTGCCACAGGGCGCCGAGGGCGCCAGTCGCCCGACCGGTGGCCTCCTGTTCGACCGGACGGGAAAGGCCCCGGACCTCGCCCGGGGTCGCTGATCGGCGAGTTGTGAGGGCGACGCAGCGTCGGCCTCGGGTGCGCCGGCGGCCGTTGTTCACCGCGCCTCCCGCAGGCCCTTGACGTAGGCCCAGATACACCTCCTCCACGCATGGTTGTCAGACGGATCGGGTGCCGCTGTCTTCCCATGCGGCGTGATCGCGCTACTCGGCGGGCGGTTCCCCGACGATGAAGCCGTCCATCTCCCAGACGCCGTCGTCCAACTCGGGGCTGGCCCCGTGGAGGAAGAACGTCAGGCCCTCGAACCCGCCCTGGCCTTCGAGCTCGTAGAGCAGCTGCCAGCCCATCGACGGCTGGAAGATGCCGTGCCAATCCCCAGTCCAACTGCCATCATCATTGACCAGCTCCGTCATCCCGGCGAAGGCCAGGCGGAGGTCGCCATAGCCGTCCACCGCTACGTCGCGCGAGGTCATGGTCCCCGAGACGCGCGGGTCGGACATCTCCAGGTCGTAGACCGCGCTCGCGCCCCGGGTCTCGAGCACGCCTTCGACTTCGCTGGACGTGCCGACCTCGATCTCCTCGACGAAGGTCATCGTGCCCGTCAGGTACTGGTCCTCGGCGTCGCTCTGGGCGGCGACGGTGCCGAGGGTGCCGCCGACGAGCGCGACCGTACTCAACGCTGCCAGGAGCAGCCGCAACGTTCGCATGGAGATCCCCCTCGATACGGACGGGTCGGGTTCGCCAGTGGCTCGGCACGGTCCAGGCGGCCAGTGCTGGGGCCGCGCGTCGTCGCCTCCCGCTACGGGCGATTATCCCGCCGGTGTCCACTTATGGCGAGCACCGCCATCGACGCCAGGGCGCCGCTGGTTGCCGGGGTGCTGCGGTGGGGTCACTCGATGCCGAGACACGCGGCCGGGGACTGGGCGCGGTGACCTGGACGGGCCCTGTGCCGCCCTTCTTCGCCGTTGTGGGAATGGCGCCCCGGACGGGCTCGGGGGCGCGCGGAAGGCAAACCACCCGACCCGCTGGCATGGTACGCGGCGAGGTAGCGAGCACCCCGGTCCCCTCGAGCGAACTCCTGACGAGGACTAGCGCCGCGAGTACGGGAACCGGGACTGCGAGGATGGTGTTGATCATCAACCACGTGCACGGCCATGCAAGGCACGCCGATGATGATGAGCACGGCGAAAAGGATGATGATGGAGGGGGCGCTGGGGAACGCGACTGACAGGCGGGCGTTGGGCGAGATGTCGATGACTACGAACGCCCCCACGCCGATGCGGAGGGCCGAGTTTCCGATGTCGAGGTTCGGCCGCTACCGGTCCTGAGCCCGATCAGGTGCGGTCGGCCGCGAGGATACGGAGGGCGGCGATCCCGTCAAGCGGGTTCCCGATCCCACGCCACGCTCGATGGCCGGTGTCGGCCATGTCGCCACGTGCGCGCAAGTAGCCACGCCCCTTGCGGGTCAGCCCCGCAGCCTCGGAGTCAGGGTCTTCGACGAGAGCCAGGAGTCGGGCTAGGTCGCGCTCGTGCTTCGGCAGGCTCGCTCGCCCAGCCGCGCTCTCCACGACCCTGGCCTTGATGACGATGGCGCCGGTCAGCGACGGCACTGGGAGGTCAAACGCGCCATCTCCGGTATCGACCAGGACGGTCCGGAGACGGTTGAGCGCTTGGCGGGATCCGAGCGCGGGTAGGGTCGAAGCGGGCGGCACGGTCACGATGCTGGTCCGGACACCCAGATGGTCGGGAGTGAGTAGGTCCACGACGTCGTCGCCACGGACGAACCGGTAGGTTAGGTCGTCGCCGTATTGCTCGGGCTCGAACCCGGCGTCCACCAACGCGGCCGCGGCACGTTGAGTCGCACCCGTCAGGGCGCGGACGTCGATGACGACATCCACGTCTCCGGTCGCGAAGCCGCTGACGACTCCGCGTTCTGCCTCGAGCAGCTGGACCATGAGGCCGCCGATCAGGACGAAGGGCAAAGCGTCGAACGCTGATGCCACCTCCTTCGCCAGCCGCCAGATGGCAGCCTGCTGTTGGTCGATCGGATGAAGCCGGATGACATCCGTCACGACTTGGCTCGCAGCAGGTCACGCCCGATCTGCCGAGCCCGTGGATCCGGGTGTTCCAGCAAGTCGAGTGCCACGGCTGCGGAGGGTGCGATCTCACGTGACGGCCAGGGCGAACCCAAGTCCGGGACGACGCGCAGGAGGACGTTGGCATCATCATCGGCAGGCTCCAGGAAGTAGCGCCGTACGACGTCCTCGAGGTCGTGCTCGCTGACGTAGGCCTCGACACTGTCTGGACCGCCGGTAAGCCCAAGTCGGAGCGGCTCACTGGCCGAGGCGCCAGTCAGCATGAGCGCGCTGTCAGCTCGAAGTCGCTTCATCACCCCAGGATGGACATGGAACGACCGACGCTCAGCGCGTCGAACTAGGCGACTACTGAGTTCGCCGGAACGGAGGCGGGGGACGAACTTCGAGATTCGCCACCGCTGTTGGCGGTCCAGCCAGCCGGGGACGCCACCCTCGGCCAACTCGAACAGCCCCCACGCCGAGGCGGGAGATAGGGGCCGCCCTCCTCCTCCGACGTCGCGATCGGCGCGCGCCTCCACGTCCGAGCGCAAGACGCTCCAGTCGTGTCCAGCCTTGGTCGCACGCACGTCACCATTCGCGATCAGCGCACGGACTCGCGCCTGTGAGACGCCCAGCAGTCTGGCGGCTTGTGCCGTCGTCAGGTACCGCTCCAAGGATCGAGGCGTATTAGCAACCATTGCGATAACGATACAGTTGTTGATACGCTTGTCAAGTCCAGAGTTCACACTGGAAGGAGGTCGCATCCAAGCCAGGCTTGACGCGACCGTCGCCTCGCACGGGCTCTTCGGTTGGGCATGGGCTGGCGCCCCCGGACGGGCGCGGGGCGCTGACTGGCAAACCGGAAGTGGGGCTCGCAGCGTAGCTGTAGCCGCACGAAGATGGAACCCGACGCCTTGCAGCGGGCCCTATCGTTCGAGAGCGGCCAGACGGGCCGCCGCTAGAGGAGTCCCGATGCAGCGGGATCTCGTCGAACGAGCGATGGCGGGTGATCGGGCTGCGTTCACGGAGCTGGGACGCGGCCAGATCGACCGGCTCTACGCCCTCGCTCGGCTCATCCTCCGGGACGACGACCGGGCCCACGACGCCACCCAGGAAGCCCTCATCGGCGCCTGGCGCGACCTCAAGGGCCTGCGCGACCCCGATGCCTTCGACGCCTGGATCCGACGCCTGTTGGTCCACGCTTGCTATCGCGAGGCACGCAAGGAGAAGCGGCGCGCACGCGCGGAAGTACAGGTTCGGCCGATAGATGCTGCAGTTGCCGACCCCGCCACCGCGGCCGCCGATCGCGACCAGCTCGAACGCGTCTTCATGAAGCTCAAGCCCGAGCAGCGGGCACTCATCGTCCTGCATTACTACCTGGGACTGCCGATGCACGAGACCGCGCTGGCCCTGGGCCTGCCGGTGGGCACGGTCAAGTCCCGGCTCAACCGCACCAAACAGCAGATGCGTGCCACGCTCGAGGCGGACGCGCGTCTGCCACTGACCGAAGGGGGTCCGGCATGAACGCCCACGACATCCGTGATGTCGGCCTGGACCGCCTGCTCACCGACTGGCTCGAAGCGGACGCCGCCCCCCGGGCGCCCGAGAGCCTCGAGACTGCATTCGTCGAGGGTGTCGCGAGCACGCGACAGCGACCCGCATGGGCCACCACGGAAAGGTGGATCTCCATGGAAACCCGCGCACAGCTCGGGGTCATGCCCCGCGCGGCCATCGTCCTGCTCACCATCGCGCTCCTGGCCATCGGCGCCGTCGGCGGCTATGCCATCGGCAGCGGTCTCGTCGACGCCTCCGATGGTGGCGATGGGACAGCCGGTCTCACGTACTCGACCGAAGATGGCGCCGTCTTCCAGTTCCCGACCGACGGGACCGACGACCCGGTGCGCCTGACCGGTGACGAAGAGTACGCCACGATCCCCCGATGGTCCCCCGATGGGACGCGCTTCGCCTACCAGTCATGGGCCAGCCCGACCGGCCCGATCACGCTCGTGGTCCGCGATGCCGACGGCTCGAACCCCATCGCGATCAGCGAGCCGTACGCTGGAACCCCTCGCGGCCTCAAGCCCGAGGGCCATGCCTGGAGCCATGACAGCTCGACGCTGGTCTATGCCGCGAAGGACAGCTATGGGGTCGACGGTATGGCGAAGTGCGGGCTCTCGGTCTGCGACGTGCGGATCTGGATCGCACCCGCGGACGGCAGCGCGCCGGCCCAGGCTATCGGAGACCCCTCACTGCACGCGCGCGCGCCGGTGTTCACGCCGGACGGCGAGTCCATCATCTTCGCGGGCTCGGAGGGCGGCGACACCGGCTACGGCATCTATCGCATGGACACCGACGGTGAGAACGTCGAGCGGATCGGCGACCTGACCGGCTTCGACATCTCGTTCGACCAGCTCTCCATCTCCCCCGATGGAACGATGCTGGCCACGACCGCAACGACCGCAGCCGGCGCCCAGATCGGCGATGTGTACCTGGTGGACCTGGCCACCGGTGAGGACGTGCACATCGACGCGGCCGGGTCGGCAGACGAATTCGACCCTTCCTGGTCACCGGACAGTTCGCGGATCGCCTTCACGAGCTGGGCCGTTGACCCCCAGCCGGTGCTCTACGACGTGGCCTCAGGGGAGGTGACCCTGATCGACACGGTGCTCTACGTCCTTGGCTGGTCGCCGGACGGCCGCTCCATCCTCGGCCAATGGCCGTTCGGCGAGTTTCAGCTGGTGGATGTGACCGACCCGACGACGCCGGTCACGACGCCGGTCGAACGGATCGGCGGTGCGGAGTGGCCCAGCTGGCAGCCTCGCCCCTGAAGGCCCTACCCGCTTCATCTCTGCCCCACAGCTGGACAGTGGTTTGGGTGTTCACGCGCTCGCTTGCGCGCCTTGAGCGGGTCTCGCATGTCCAGCAACGAGACGTCGATGTGGTGGGTCAGGAACTCCTCCTACAGCGTGACCTCGATGAGGGAGTAGCCCGCCATCCATCCCGGCAGGCTCCGACCCTCCCTCGCCAGCTGACTGCCGGATCCCGAAGGGCAGACTCGGGGCGAAGTCGGCCGACGAAGATGGAACCCGATGGCGAGCAGCGGGTCCTATGGGGCAAGAGCGGCCAGACGGGCCGCCATGACAGGGAGGTTCCCCGTGCGAACGATCAGGACCACGACCATCACCATCCTCGCGCTCGGTCTGCTGGCAGGCTCAGCTGTGGGGGTCGCGGCGCAGGAAGCCGACCCGATGGCGGCGTCCACGTTCACCACGCGACTCGTCGGCGAGCCGGACATCAGCAGGGACCCTGGCACCGGGACGACCACCGTCGTCAGCGAGTGGGAGTCGAGCGACCCGCGGGCATCGGGCACCCGCACGGAGGTCGTGGGGGGGTCGTTGGTCCCGGACGACTTCGCTCGTGGCCAGGTCCAGCGGAATGCCGTGCGCATCGTCAACGAGGGCGGCTCGTGGGTCGGCAGCCATCGAGGGTTCCTGACCTTCCCGGACGATGGACCACCGACCGTGCAGTTCCTCAGCGAGCTGGTCGGCGAGGGCGGCTACGAGGGCCTCAGCCTGTTCTTCGCGGCTACAGGCGACACCGAGGACGTCAGGGAGATCGGTGTCATCTGGCCCACCGATGAGGTCCCGGCTATCCCCGACCTACCTGCCGAGTAGATCCCATATGGTCTTGTCAAGCGCGTGAGCCCCAGTCGGGGTCGAAGTCGGTGCCGTTGCGCCAGACGCCCCAGACGAGGCTCAGGGCCTTG
>JBFLKP010000217.1:0-5921 GCA_040883225.1 Candidatus Limnocylindrales bacterium
CGACACGCTGGTCTGGACCGCCTCCGCCCTGGCCAGCCTCAGCTCCGGGCTCATCGTGGCCGTGCTCGGTTTCGGGGCGCTCGGGCTGGTCGGCCTGGGGTTGGTGGTCGCCGGCGCCGCGGCCATCCTGCGGCTGCGCGCTCAGGTCAGTCTGCGACTGGCTCCCAGCTGACCACCAGCTCCTCGCCGTCCACGGTGGCGCTGATGGTGTGCAGCCCGAGCGTGTGGTGGTCGGCCAGGGCCAGGGCCTCGCGGCCGTGGGTCGTGCGCAGGGCCAGCGTCGTGGCCCCGGCACTCCTGGCCGCCTGCACGCCCGCGGGCGCATCCTCGACCACGAGGCAGTGGGCCGGGTCCACCCCCAGCAGCTCCGCCGCGCGCAGGTAGGGATCGGGTGCCGGCTTGCCGTGCTCGATGTCGTCGACGGTCACGAGCGCGGGCGGCACCGGCAGGCCGCAGTGCTCCAGCCAGGCGCGAGCCACGTCGCGGAACGCGCTGGTGGCGATGGTCCAGCGGTCGGCCGGCAGGCCGGTCAGCAGCTCCGCCGCACCGGGCATGGCCGCGATGGGGTCGTCGCCGTCGTCGGCCTCGAGGGCCGCGTTGAACTCGAGCGAGACGGCCTGCGCGTCGAGCTGCGGCGCCACGATGCGGACGGTCTCGACCGGCGGACGGCCGGGATGGACGTGGGCGATGTCGCGGTCGTAGTCGTAGCCGTGCTGCGCGCCCCAGCGGCGCCAGTGCTTGGCGTAGACGTCGCCGGAGTCGATGACCACGCCGTCCATGTCGAAGATGACGGCGCGCACGCGCAGCTCAGGCATCGGCCTCCTCAGCGATGGGTTCGAGGATGACGATCGGGATGTCCCGCTCGGCGGTCTCAGCGTACCGCTCGTAGTCGGCCAGGCGCTCGACGAAGCGGCGCCAGAGCCGTTCACGCTCGGACCCCATCGCGTCGCGAGCCCGGACGGCCACCGAGCCGCCGGGCAGGTCGACGGCACCTTCCGCGCTGGCCTGCAGGTTCAGCCACCAGGCCGGGGCGTAGGTGGCCCCGGCGTTCGAGGCCACGACCGCGAAGCCGGCTCCGGCCGGCAGGTAGTAGAGCATCGTGGCTCGCTCTTCGCCCGACCTGCGTCCGATCGTGCGCAGCCGCAGCGTGCCCAGGCGGTCATCGGCAGCCGAACGCAGTCCGAGCCGGCCGCCTGAGATGGCGTAGCCGGCTCGGTGGAGCGTCCAGAGGGCCCGCAGGACCCATCGGGGCGGGGCGAACGACCGCCCGCTCCGCCCCTGCTCCGGGCTCAAGCGCTACTTCGTGCGCGGGAACCCGAGGTTGATCTCCGAGGTCGCGGGATCGGGCCAGCGCGAGGTGATGACCTTGCCCTTGGTGTAGAACTTCACGCCCTCAGGGCCGTACATGTGCGAGTCACCGAAGAGCGAGGCCCGGAAACCGCCGAAGCTGTAGTAGGAGACCGGGACCGGGATGGGCACGTTGACGCCGACCATCCCGACGTCGATGTCGAACTGGAACTGGCGAGCGGCGCCGCCGTCGCGCGTGAAGATGGCCGTGCCGTTGCCGAACTCGTGGCTGTTGATGAGCTCGACGCCTTCCTCGTAGGTGTCCACGCGCACGACCGTCAGCACCGGCCCGAAGATCTCGTCGGTGTAGCAGGACATGTTGGGCTTGACGTCGTCGATGAGCGAGACGCCGAGGTAGAAGCCGTCCGACTCCTTGTAGAGCGGATGCTCGCGGCCGTCGGCCACGATCGTGGCCCCGTCCCTCTCGCCGGCCTCGATGTAGCTGGCGACCTTGTCGCGGTGGCTCTCGGTCACGAGCGGTCCCATCAGCGACTCCGGGTCGGTGCCGTCGCCGATGACCACCTGGGGCAGCCGCTCCTTGATGGCCTCGATGAGCGGATCGTGGACATCGCCCACGGTCACGATGGTGGCGATGGCCATGCACCGCTCGCCGGCCGAGCCGTAGCCCGCGGAGACGGCGGCGTCGGCGGTGAGCCCGATGTCCGCGTCCGGCAGGACGAGCATGTGGTTCTTGGCGCCTCCGAGGGCCTGCACGCGCTTGCCGGCCTTGGTGCCGGTCTCGTAGATGCGCCTGGCCGCGGGGGTCGAGCCCACGAAGGAGACGGCCGCGATATCGGGGTGCTCGGTCAGGCCGGCGACGGCCACGCGGTCACCCTGGATGACGTTGAAGACCCCGTCGGGCAGACCGGCGTCCTTCATCAGCTCTGCCAGGTAGAGGCTGACCGAGGGGTCCACCGTGGAAGGCTTGAGCACGAACGTGTTGCCGGTGGCGATGGCGTTGCCGAACATCCACATCGGCACCATGGCCGGGAAGTTGAAGGGAGTGATGCCGGCGACCACGCCGAGGGGCTGGCGGATGCTGTAGACATCCACGCCGCCGGAGACCTGCTCGCTGAACTCGCCCTTCTGGAGCTGCGGCACGCCGCAGGCGTACTCGATGTTCTCGATACCGCGCGCGAGCTCGCCGGCGGAGTCGCTGAGCACCTTGCCGTGCTCGCTGGTGATGATCGCGGCGATCTCGTCGCGGTGGGAGTCGAAGGCGTTGCGGATGCGGAACATGATGTCCGCGCGCTTGGCCAGCGACGTCGCGCGCCAGGCCGGGAAGGCGGCCTTGGCGGCCGCCACGGCCGCCTCGATCTCCTCCACGCTGGCGATGTCGACGGTCTTGGTCTGCTCACCCGTGGCGGGATTGAAGACCGGGCGGCTCTTGCCGGAGGTGGACGGCACGACCTGGCCGTTGATCCAATGGCTGACCCTGGGGAGGGTGCCCTGGGCCTCAGTGGACTGAGACTCCATCATCTGTGTCATGTGTTGACCTCGCTGCCGGTGTGGGTTGAACTAACGATAATCGATTATGTCCAGTCGGCTCTCGTGCCGAATGGCCCCCCGCTGGGGGAATCTCGGACGACGAGCCCGCGATCCCGGTTGCTGGCCCTAGCCTGCTGAGGGATCGCGCAGCGCGCCCATGCCCACGAGCTTGTCGACGAGCCCCTGCACCGCGTTCGCGGAGTGGTCGAACATGGCCTGCTCCTCGGCGGTCAGGCCGATCTCGACGATGCCCTCGACGCCACCGCTGCCGAGCCGCGTGGGCACGCCCACGTAGAGCCCGTCGTAGCCGTACTGACCCTCGAGATAGGCGGCGCAGGGCAGGACCATGTGCCGATTGTTGACGATGGCGTCGACCATCGTGGCCACCGAGGAGGCGGGCGCATAGTAGGCGCTGCCGGTCTTGAGCAGGGACACGACCTCCGCGCCGCCGTTGCGGGTGCGGTCGACGATGGCCTCGATGCGCTCGGGTGTCATGAGCTCGGTGATGGGCACGCCGCCGACCGTCGAGTAGCGCGGCAGCGGCACCATCGTGTCGCCGTGGCCTCCGAGCACGAAGGCCGAGGTGTTGACCACCGACACGCCCAGCTCCATGGCGATGAACGTGCGGAAGCGGCTGGAGTCGAGCACGCCGGCCATGCCCACGACGCGATCCGAGGGCAGCCCGCTCGCTTCGAGCGCCACGTGGCACATGGCGTCGAGCGGGTTGGTCACGACGATGACCACGGCCTCCGGGGAGTAGGCCACCGACTGCTCTACCACGCTGCGCACGACCTGCGCGTTCTTCACCATCAGGTCGTCGCGGCTCATGCCCGGCTGGCGAGCCAGACCGGAGGTCACGACGATGACGTCGGAACCGGCGGTGTCGGCGTAGTCGTTGGTGCCCTGCACCACCATGTCGTGCCCGGCCACGGGAGCCGCCTGCGCGAGATCGAGGGCCTTGCCCTGGGGCAGGCCCTCGACGATGTCGACGAGCCAGACGTCAGCGAGGCCTTGCTCGATGACGCGCTGGGCCGTGGTCGCGCCGACGTTGCCAGCGCCGATGACGGTGACGAGCGGGTTAGCCATGGGGTGGGAGACTCCTCCGTTGCATGCTCTCCGGACCGCCCATCCTACTCCCCTCCCCGGGCCCGGGCCGGGCGGGTGCCGAGCCGACGGGGTCTAGCCTGCCGGGGCCGGGGACGGTTCGGCGACCGGCAGCGAGACGTTGATGGTGGCGCCCACGCCTGCGACCGACTCGACCTCGATGTCACCCCCGGCGCCCTTGACGAACGGGGCCAGCGCAGCCAGGCCGTGGCCGCTGCCGCCGCGGTCGCCCTTGGTCGTGAAGCCGAGCTCGAAGAGATGCTCCAGGGCCTCCTCGCTGAACCCGGGCCCGGTGTCGCCGACGATGATGCGGGCGAACTCGGGCGAGGGTCGGTCGGTGCGGATGGTCAGCGTGCCCCCATCAGCCATGGCGTCCCTCGCGTTGAGCGCGAGGTTGAGCACGATGCGCTCGATGCGCAGCTTGGGGATGCCCACGAGCGCCCCGTCGCTGTCGGTGTGCATGATCAGCTCCAGCGAGTGCGGCAGGAGCGCGTCGAGCAGCCGACGCATGGACGAGACGGCCGGGTCCAGGCTGACCGCCACCAGCGTGTCGGAGCGGTCGTTGCCATCGATCTGGTCGATGAGGTCGAAGATGGTGGCCGTGACCACGACGGCGTGGGCGATGTCCTCGCGCGCGGGGTCCTCCGGCGAGATGCCGCGCAGCGCCAGCTCCGCATGGCCACGCACGGCCGTGAGGAGGTTACGCATGTCGTGGGTGACCGAGCGCAGGCTCTCAGGACTCAAGGGGGAGGTCTCGGGCCGGGGCTCCATGGCAGGAGCATACGAGGACGAGCACGATGACGCTGGCATACTCAGCGCATGGACCCCAGGGGCAGCGTCAACAGCACGCTCGAGCGCGCGCTCGGCCGCAAGGGCGCCCGCCGGCTGCGCGGACGCGTGCTCGGCCGGACCCACCTGCTGCCCGACTTCGTCATCATCGGCGCCGCTCGCAGCGGCACCACCCACCTGCTCGGCCAGCTCAACGCCCATCCCAACGTGCTCGAGGGTCCCGCCGAGACCCACTTCTTCGATACCCACCGCTATACCTATGGCGTGGGCTGGTACCGCCTCCGGTTCCCGGCCAACCGGGTGCGCCGGGACGCCTACGGGGAGGGCCTTCACCCCGTGCTCACGGGGGAGTCGAGCCCCTCCTACCTGTCGCACCCCAACGTGCCCGCCCGCGTCGCTCGCGCGCTGCCGGGCGTGAAGCTGATGGTGTTGCTGCGTGACCCGGCGCTGCGGGCGGCCTCGCACTGGGCCTGGTGCCTGCGCCAGTGTGGCGAGGCCCGCTCCTTCCGCGAGGCGGTCGAAGCCGAGATCGGTCCGCCCGGCGATACCGCCGGCCTCCGCATCCCCCGCGACAAGCGCGTGAACGACCCGCTGGTGGTCCGTCGTGGCATCTACCAGCCACAGCTGGAGCGCTGGCGCACCCACTTCCCCGACGACCAGCTGATGGTCATCCAGAGCGAGCGCTGGTTCGCCGACCCACCGGCCGTGATGGACCAGGTCTGCGACTACCTCGGCATCCCGCATCGCGATCGGCTGCCACGGGTGATGCGCAACCGCAACAAGCCCCACGAGCCCTTCGACGAGGACGTCATCGCGCGCCTGCGCGAGTTCTATCGGCCCTACAACGAGGAGCTGGCCGACTACCTCGACATGGACCTCGACTGGAACGAGGCGGGCCGCGACTGACGGCGGTCCCGGCCGGTCTTGTTACGACAAGCTGTCGTATTCTCTCTGCCGACCGAGCGAAGGCGTGCTAGGGTCCGGATTGCCGTGATCAGATCGATGAGCCTCAAGGCGATCGCCGCCGCCTTGCTGGGCGCCACCCTCGTGGTGCCCGGCGCGGCCCAGCCGAACCCCGTCGCCGCGGCCACCGGCGTGGGCACGTGCACCAATGGCTGGCAGGAGCTGTACATCCCCGACGGCTACTTCAACCACATCCCCCAGGGCGCCATCGTGCGCAACGGCCGGCTGGA
>JBFLKP010000218.1:0-5332 GCA_040883225.1 Candidatus Limnocylindrales bacterium
CCGTCGAGCGCACGCCGCGCTTCGCGAGCCCGCAGGATGATCGTGCTGAAGGCACGTTCGAGCGTATCTCGGAGCTCCCGCACGGTATCGTCGCGGCCGGCCGAATCGGGTGTCGCGGCACCGTCCCACCAGGCCCACTCGCGAACGCTGCCGACACGCGGGTCGCTTCGAGCCGCGCGCAGCCGCCGCACGCCCTGGCCCAGCAACCAGGGGGCCCACGCGAAGAGCACGGGCCCGGCGATCTCGCGGGCCTCCAGCGGATCGCTGCCGCCGCGAAGCACCAGCAGGCCCGTCAGCACACCCACACCCAACGCGCCGGTGACCGCGGCCCGGCCACCGCTCCAGGCACCCACCGAGTAGGTGGCAAGGGCAAGGCCCAGGGCCAGCGTGGCCACGTCCTCGGGCTGCCCGCGACCCATGATCGTCAGGGCCACGATGGCTGCCACCAGCGGCACGATGGGCATGCGCGAGCGGAGTGCCAGGCTCAAGAGGAAGACCGCACCGGCGGTGACGGCGGCGGTCTCATCGACCCCGAGGCCGGCCACGATCGCCTCGCCGAGCACGGGCTCGTCGGTGAGGTAGACCTCGGCCAGATAGGCCCCGGTGAGCAGCAGCGCCACGAGCGCATCGACGTGCGCGCGGACGAAACGGAGGGCTCCCACGACGCCGAGGCTACCGCGACTCGGCGGCGGCCGTGCGACTCGGGCCGCATGCCCGCTCGCACAGCCACGACGCCTGCTACCGTGCCGGTAGCGACCGGGCCCGAGGGTCTCCGGGTCATGCCCAAGCGCCTCAGCGCGGGCTCGCCGTTCGAGCATCGGAGGAAGTTGCGATGGGCCGCAAGGAGTACCAGCCGGGCACACGCTTCTCAGGCGTCGTCGGGCGCACGTTCGACACCTCACAGCCGGCCTGGCCGGCACCGCAGCGGGCGAAGGACGGCGCGCCGAACGTGCTCTTCATCGTCCTCGACGACACGGGCTTCGGGCAGCTGGGCTGTTATGGCAGCCCCATCAGCACGCCCAACCTCGACCGCCTCGCGGACGGCGGCGTGCGCTACAGCAACATGCACACGACCGCGCTGTGCTCGCCCACGCGGACGTGCATCCTGACCGGCCGCAACCACCACTCCAACCATATGGCCGCCATCACCGAGGTCAGCACCGGGTTCCCCGGCTACGACGGCTACATCCCCTTCGAGAACGGATTCCTCAGCGAGATCCTGCGAGGTCAGGGCTACAACACCTACGCGGTCGGCAAGTGGCACCTCACGCCCGCCGACCAGATCTCGGCCGCGGGCCCCTACGACCGCTGGCCGCTGGGCCGCGGCTTCGAGCGCTACTACGGCTTCCTTGGCGGCGACACGCACCAGTACTACCCGGAGCTGACGTACGACAACCATCGGGTGGAGCCGCCCAGGACGCCCGAGGAGGGCTACCACCTGACCGAGGACCTCGTCGATCGGGCCATCGGCTTCCTGGCCGATTCCAAGCAGGTCGCGCCCAACAAGCCCTTCTTCCTCTACTTCGCCACCGGCGCCATGCACGCGCCGCACCACGTGGCCAGGGAGTGGGCCGACAAGTACAAGGGCGTCTTCGACGATGGCTGGGAGGCGTACCGAGAGCAGGTCTTCGCGCGCCAGAAGGAGCTGGGCGTGGTGCCGGCCCATGCCGAGCTCTCGGGCCACGACCCGGACGTGCCCTACTGGGACGGCCTGTCGGCGGAGGAACGGCGCCTGTACGCGCGCATGATGGAGGTCTTCGCCGGCTTCCTCGAGCACACCGACCACCACATCGGCCGCATGCTCGACTTCCTCGAGGAGATGGGCGAGCTCGAGAACACGCTCATCATGGTCATCAGCGACAACGGCGCCAGCTCGGAGGGTGGACCCACCGGCTCCATCAACGAGAACAAGTTCTTCAACTTCGTGGCGGATGACCTCGAGCAGAACCTCGCGGCCATCGACGACATCGGCGGCCCCAAGTACTTCAACCACTACCCGTGGGGCTGGACCTGGGCCGGCAACACGCCCTTCCGCCGCTGGAAGCGCGAGACCTATCGCGGCGGCATCAGCGACCCGTTCATCATCCACTGGCCGGCGGGCATGCAGGCCAAGGGCGAGGTCCGGGACCAGTACGCGCACGCCATCGATATGGCGCCGACCGTGCTCGAGCTGCTGGGCATCGACCCGCCGGCGTCGATCGCGGGCGTCCAGCAGTCGCCCCTGGAAGGCGTGAGCCTGGCCGCCACCATCGAGGACGCGGCGGCGCCGTCACAGCGCGCCACGCAGTACTTCGAGATGCTCGGCCACCGCTCCATCTACCACGACGGCTGGAAGGCCGTCTGCCCCTGGCCGGGCACGTCGTTCGCCGAGGGCCACCCCTTCGGCACGCCCATCCCGGCCGAGACGCTCGTGGAGCTCGACGCCACGGGGTGGGAGCTCTACCACGTCGCGGAGGACTGGGCCGAGAACCACGACGTCGCGGACCAGCATCCGGCGAAGCTGACCGAGCTCATCTCGCTCTGGTACGTCGAGGCCGGCAAGTACAACGTCCTGCCCATCGATGGTCGCGGCCAGCAGCGCTTCGCCGAGGAACGGCCGGAGATCGCGGCCCCGCGCCACCGCTACACCTACTACCCCGGCACGCAGGAAGTGCCGCCCAATGCCGCCCCCAAGCTGCTCAACCGGCCGCACAGCGCGCACGTCGGGGTGATCATCCCGGACGATGGCGCCGAGGGCGTGCTGCTCAGCCAGGGTGGCGTCGATGGCGGCTTCAGCCTGTTCGTGCAGGAAGGCAAGCTGCGCTACACCTACAACTACGTGGCCGACCGGCACTTCCACATCGTCTCGGACTCGGACGTCCCCACGGGCAAGCACATCCTCAGCTTCGAGTTCGCCCCTACCGGCGAGGCCGAGCCCCTCAAGGGCAAGGGCACGCCGGGCACGGTCACGCTCTTCGTCGATGGCCAACCGGTGGGCTCGGGCGAGCTGCCGGTCACGATGCCCATCACCGTGGGCCTCGCCGGCGGCGTGTCGGTCGGCCTCGACGCCGGTGCTCCCGTGACGCCCGAGTACCACCCGCCGTTCGCCTTCACCGGCACGGTCATCCGAGCGGTCTACGACGTCTCAGGCGACCCCGTCGAGGACCACGAGGCGGAGATCCGCATCGCGCTCGCCCGCCAGTAGCCTCACTCGAGGGCAGGTGACGGCTCGCGATCAGCGGCCCGTCCGGCCCTCGAAGTAGCGTTGTGCTGTGGCCCACGCGTCGAGGCCGCACAGGCTGCCCACGTGACGACCGCGCAGGTCGTCGGCCTTCACGTGGATCCCGCCGTAGAGCCGTGAGATGCCGGCCTGGTCGGCGGCGTCGTAGTAGGTGGCCCACTGGAGCGGCACGTCCAGGCTCGGCCCGGCCTCGAAGAGGAAGGAGCCGGCGGGCACCGTCCAGGCGGCCAACCCGCCAGGGAAGAAGGGTGTGCCGGTCATGGCCGTGAGCACCTCGGCGGCCGCACGGCTGAACGTCGAGTGGCCGCTGACGTAGCCGGCGAACGATGGCGTGACGAAGGTCGAGAGCTGATACGGCACCCACTCGACGGCCCGGATCCAACCCACGCCCGCGAGCGTGTCGACCGTGTCGCCGGGGTTGCCTGTCCAGGCTCGGACGGCGATCTCGCCGACATGCTCGGCGAGATGCGCGTGGCGCTCGCCCGGGGCCGAGGAGGCGGCGGTCACGAGCTCGACCTCGCCCTCGCTGAGCGGCAACCCGTCGGGGTGGTACGAGGGCAGGTCCGGGTCGCTCGACTGGCCCAGGCCACCCATGTAGCGGATCATGCTGATGGGGCGCACGTAGTCGTAATGCGCTTTGACACCCCAGGCCGCGACGGCCGCATCGTGCATGGCGCCGTTGAGCGCGAGATAGAGCTTCACATCCCACTCGAGCGGGTCGACCACGGGTCCCTTGCCGCCGATCCGGGCCTCGAAGGCGGGGTGGTCGACGACGGCGTTGGCCAGCGTGTTCCAGTGCCCCGGCGGGGTCTCGGAGTGGGGGCCGTCGGCCCAGAACTCGGCGATGGCCCGGCCGTAGTCGCCGCGCGGGACGAGCACCGGCGCGTAGGGCTCGCCGGTGGCGGGGTTGTAGCGATACCCGGTCCATGAGTTGGTGCTCAGCGGTGCGTTGCCGAACGAAGCGGGGCTGATGTCGATGGCCACGCCGTCGCGCGGGTCGAGCATGCTGCTGTAGCGCACGACCTCGACGGCCTCGGCCTTGTACTCCGCATCGGTGGCGGGGTCGTGGAGATACGGCGGTGTTCCTGGATCGAAGGGCATGCCGGGTGTGAGGGCCTCGGGCAGCGCGAAGCCTTCGACGTAGCCCCACTGCGGGCTGAGGAACCGCTGGGCCGGAACGGGCTCCTCGCTGTCGCCGTCGGCGGTGAGCACCAGCGGTTGCCAGCGGTTCGGGTCGGCCATGACCGTGCCCGGCTGCTGCACGACCAGGGGTTCGTTGACCGGAGTGTAGGAATCCGAGGCGTAGCCCTCGGATTCGAGCGACCCGTCGCCGAGGGTGGAGTCGATGATGCGCCTGGCGATGCGGTTGCCCAGGGCCGCCGCAGAGGTACCCCTGGTGCTGGTCCGGACGGTGGGATAGCACAACGCGGCCATCAGCTCGTCGAACTGGTGCAGGCTCTCCACGCCGCCGACCGCGTCCTGGTAACGGTGGCTCAGCACTCGGTAGGCCGCGTAGCTGACAGCCTTGTCGCGCGCGTTCTCCGGGTCGATCCTCGTGTACTTCTCGTCCACGAAGAGACCGTCGGCGAGCGGGTCGTAGGCAGCCCACGCGTCCCACATCGCCGCCGACAGGTGGAACAGGTTGCGAGCGTGGATCGTCGGGGCCGGAGCGCTACGTCGGATGGCATCGAGGGCCGCCTCGTTCCACAGGCGCGCCACGGACTTCCCGGCATCGATACTGACCACGCACGCGTTCCCCTCGTCGATGACGGCAGCCTGGGAGCTCGCGTCCCCGCCAGGTGGCTCGGTTCGAGCGGATGTGCCGAATGCGCCCCCGGAGGCGAGCGCCAGCAGCGCCAGCGAGAGCAGGACGACCGTTGCGAGCCGAGCCGACGAGCTCATGGGCTCCAGCCTAGCCACGCCATCCCAGGCGGCCGAGTGCCGGTCGGCCGTGCCGATCGGCAGGGTGGACGAGGTCCCGTTCTGCGGCTGCGTCACCCACCGGTGCCGCTGAGGGACCTAGCCCCGCGCCGTCCCGTCCCAGTAGCGCTGGGCGAGGGCCCAGGCGTCGAGCCCGCACTGCGCGCCCATGACCCGCCCGGCGAGGTCGTC
>JBFLKP010000219.1:0-15931 GCA_040883225.1 Candidatus Limnocylindrales bacterium
CCGAGGGTCACGATGACCGGCGCTCCCGTTCGGGCCGCGAGGACTCGCGCCGCCACTGCTGGCTCCGACTCCCCCGAGAGCATCTCGGCTTCGGTCCTATTGGGCGTAAGGATGGGCCCGTAGTCGTAGAGCTCCGCGGGTATCTGGCGCGCCGGCGCCGGGTTGATCACGATGCGCAACCCCTCGCGCGCCGCCCAGCGGGCGGCCGCCACGACGGCTTCGTCGTAGACCTCGAAGCCGATCAGGCAGACGCTGCCGGGCGGGGCCTGCAGCGAGGCCGTGGCGGCCTCGATCATGGCGCCATCGAGCAGGGCGTTGGCGCCGGAGGCCACCGCGATCTGATTCTCGCCACCATCATCGACCACGATGAGCGCCAGGCCCGTGTGGGTGCCCTCGATGGTGCGGCAACGGGTCACGTCCACGCCGGCCTCGGCGAGGCCCGCGAGCGCGCTGCGCCCGAGGTCGTCGTCACCGACCGCACCGAGCATCGTGACCGGCGCACCGACCCGGGCCGCGGCTGCCGCCTGATTGGCGCTCTTGCCCCCGTTCTGCTGGACGAAACGACGGCCCAGGACGGTCTCTCCTGGCCCTGGCAGGCGGCTCACGCCGACGATGAGGTCGACGTTGATGGAGCCGACCACGATCACCCCCGCGGACTTCTCGCTCATGCCCTTCAGCATGGCACACCCCCCTCGCTCGGCAAGTCCGAGAACGCAACCGTTTGCGCAACCGATTGCGTCAGCCTATCCTTGGCGGGATGGCAGTGTCAACGCTCCGCCCACCGCCTACTATCCGTAGCCATCCATGACCACCATCCGAGATGTGGCGGAACGCGCCGGCGTCTCCATCACGACCGTCTCCCATGTCGTCAACGGCACGCGCAAGGTCGAGCCTGCCACGGCCGCCCGCGTCGAGACCGCCATCGACGAGCTGGGCTACCGGCCCAACGCCCTCGCGCGATCCATGCGCCGGGGGACGACGCACACCGTCGGCGTGGTCGTGCCCGACATCGCCAACCCCTTCTTCGGCGATCTCGCGCGTAGCCTCGAGGATCACATGTTCGAGGCCGGCTACAGCGCCATCATCTGCAACTCGGACGGCGACGTCGAGAAGGAGGCGCGCTACCTGGAGGTGCTCCTCTCCAAGCAGGTCGACGGCCTCCTGCTCGTGGCCGCCAGCCAGCCTTCACAGGGCCTGCTCGAGATCGTCGAGCACGGCACGCCCACCATCGTCGTCGACCGGGAGCTGGACGACCTGGCCGTCTCGCAAGTGATGGTCGCCAACCATGCCGGCGGCTACCTCGCCGGTCAGCACCTGCTCCAGATGGGCCATCGCGATATCGGCGTCATCGCCGGGCCAGGCAGCCTCGGTACGAGCGCACGACGCCTCGACGGGTTCCGGGCTGCCCTTGCGGAGGCCGGCGTCGCGCTGCCCCCCGAGCGCGTGGCGCGCGGTGACTTCCGTGCCGCCAGTGGCCGTGCCGCGATGGTCGAGTGGTTGCGGGCCGCGCCGCCTCCGACGGCCGTCTTCGCCGAGAACGACCTCATGGCCATCGGCGCCTTGAGCGCGGCCCATGCCCTGAGCATCGACGTTCCGGCCGAGCTCTCGGTGGTGGGCTTCGACGGTATCGCCTTCGGTGCTGACGTGATGCCGCCGCTGACGACGGTCTCCCAGTCGAGCGACGACATGGCCGCCGCCGCCATCGAGCTGCTGCTGGAACGGCTGCGGGACGGAGCGGCCGAGCCCCGCAAGGTCGAGCTGCCCGTCTCGCTCGCCGTCCGCGGCAGCTGTGGCCCGCCGCGCGCGCATTAGCCGGGCCACCACTCGGGCCACCGCGGACTGGACACGATAGAACAGGTGTTCTATCGTGTGCGTGGTGTCCGCATCCTTTCCACGACGGCCGTGCACCGTCCATCCACAGCGTCCGCCGCTTCGAGGGTTCAACCGCAACATGTTGTGTACGCCACCCTTACCTGACCCCAACATGTAGTGGTTGCGGGCTTGACAGCCGGCGCCGCCCGGGTCCACAATCCCCCAGCCGCCGCAGGGTTCCGGGAGTGTCCTCCAGGAGCGAGCCCGGTGTAGGGAAGTCAGATCGGTGCCCACGTCATGATCCGATCACCCGGCGTCGGTGGCGGGGCCGCGTCGGCGGCGCCAGAGGAAGCATTCGAGAGCACCAGTGTCGTCGCTGGCGCCACACGTTCGAGAGGAGAGGTCATGGCTGAGGCTGTCGCCAAGGTCCGCAACGCCACCGCAGACCAGGAGGCGACAGCTCGTTCCGGGTCCGGCAACGGCAAGGGCAAGCGCGTCAGCGCCACCGCCGCCATGGATGAGGGCTTCCGCTTCACCGGGGCGGGTGCCGCCGGCCTGACCTTCGAACGACGCTGGACCTCCCCGGGCACCCACCCCTACGACGAGGTCGAGTGGGAGCTCCGCGACGCGAGCATCGCCAACGAGTCGGGGGTCGCCGTCTTCGAACAGAAGGACGTCGAGGTCCCCAAGGCCTGGAGCCAGCTGGCCACCAACGTCGTCGTGAGCAAGTACTTCCGCGGCCACATCGGCACGCCCAGCCGGGAGCGCTCGGTCAAACAGCTCATCGACCGTGTCGTCAACACCATCACCAGCTGGGCGGCCACGCAGCGCTACTTCGCCACTGACGAGGACCTAGCCACCTTCAAGGCGGAGCTGACGCACCTGCTGCTGCACCAGAAGATGGCCTTCAACAGCCCGGTCTGGTTCAACGTCGGGGTGGAGCCCAAGCCGCAGTGCTCGGCCTGCTTCATCAACTCCGTGCAGGACTCGATGTCCTCGATCATGGACCTGGCCAAGACGGAAGCCATGCTCTTCAAGTACGGCTCCGGCGCGGGCGTGAACCTCTCCCCCATCCGCGGCTCCAGCGAGAAGATGTCGGGCGGCGGCATCGCCAGCGGCCCGGTCAGCTTCATGAAGGGCTTCGATGCCTTCGCCGGCGTGGTCAAGTCGGGCGGCAAGACCCGCCGCGCAGCCAAGATGGTCATCCTCAACGCGAGCCATCCAGACATCCTCGACTTCGTCGACTCCAAGGCCAGCGAGGAGCGCAAGGCCTGGGCCCTCATCGAGGCCGGCTACGATCCCTCGTTCACCGGGGAGGCCTATGGATCGGTCTTCTTCCAGAACGCCAACCACTCCGTGCGCGCGTCTGACCAGTTCATGCGCGCCGTCGAGCGGGACGAGGACTGGACGACCTACGAGGTCACCACCGGCGAGCCTGCGGGCACGCACCAGGCCAGGGACATCTTCCGCCACATGGCTGAGGCGGCCTGGATCTGCGGTGATCCCGGCATCCAGTACGACACCACCATCAACGACTGGAACCCCGTGGCCAACACGGACCGCCAGCACGCCACCAACCCCTGCTCGGAGTTCTCGTTCATCAACGACACCTCCTGCAACCTGGCCTCGCTGAACCTGATGAAGTTCGTCGACGCCGAGGGTGAGTTCGACGTGGACGCGTTCCGCTTCGCCGCTCGCCTGACCATCACGGCGCAGGAGATCCTCGTCGACAACGCGTCGTACCCCACGCCGCAGATCGAGGAGAACTCGCACCGCTTCCGCCCGCTGGGCCTGGGCTACGCCAACCTCGGCGCGCTGCTCATGAGCCGCGGGCTGGCGTACGACAGCGATGACGGTCGCGCCTTCGCCGGCGCCATCACCGCCATCATGACCGGAGAGGCCTATCGCCAGTCGGCGGTCGTGGCCCGCGATCACGGCGGCGCCTTCAACGACTACGCCATCAACGAAGGCCCGTTCCTGCGGGTCATCGGCAAGCACCGCGACGCAGCCTACGATCTCGACGCGGCACAGGCGCCTGACCGGCTGGTCGAGGAAGCGCGGTCCGTGTGGGATGAGGCGCTCGAGCTGGGCCAGAAGCACGGCTACCGCAACGCCCAGGTGAGCGTGCTCGCGCCCACCGGCACCATCGCCTTCATGATGGACTGCGACACCACCGGCATCGAGCCGGACATCGCGCTCATCAAGTACAAGAAGCTCGTCGGCGAGGGCTTCCTCAAGATCGTCAACCAGACCGTGCCGGCGGCACTCATGCGACTCGGCTACACCGCCGACGAGGTCGAGGCCATCGTCAAGTACATCGACGAGTACGAGACCATCGAGGGCGCGCCGGAGCTCAAGCCCGAGCACTTGCCGGTGTTCGACTGTGCCTTCAAGCCGGTGAACGGCGAGCGTTCCATCGGCCACATGGGGCACCTGCGCATGATGAGCGCGACGCAGCCGTTCCTGTCCGGCGCCATCAGCAAGACCGTGAACATGCCCGAGAGCGCCACCGCGGCAGACATCGAGGATGTCTACATGGAGGGCTGGAAGCTGGGCCTGAAGGCCATCGCCATCTACCGCGACGGCTCGAAGCGCAGCCAGCCACTCTCCACGGGCAAGAAGAAGGACGAAGGTTCGACTACTCCCTCGGCAGATGCGGCGACGGGGCTGGAGCTCACTGGGGAGCCCAAGCCATACCGTCGCCGCCTGCCGGACGAGCGTCGAGCGGTCACGCACAAGTACCAGGTCGCCGGTCACGAGGGCTACATCACCGTGGGCCTCTATCCGGACGGCCAGCCGGGCGAGATCTTCCTGAAGATGGCCAAGGAGGGCTCCACCGTCAGCGGCCTCATGGACACGCTGGCCACGATGGCTTCCCTGGCCCTGCAGTACGGCGTGCCGCTCCGTGACCTCGTGGCCAAGTTCACGCACGTGCGATTCGAGCCCTCGGGCTTCACCGGCAACCCGGAGGTCCCGATCGCCAAGTCCATCGTCGACTACATCTTCCGCTGGATGGGTTCCCGCTTCCTCTCGAAGGACGATCGCGACGCCCTCGGCATCATGGGCGGAGAGGTCGTGTCGGAGGCTCCCGTGGAGCCATCCCCGCAGCTGGGCGCGTTCGACCCGGTTGCCGCAACGGCCGAATCCACCTCGGCCGAGGCACCGCCCGCATCGTCGTCCTCCTCCGATGGCGCGGGCGGGGCCCGGCCGCTGGCCACGGCACCGCCAGCTGCAAGCAGCAAGGGCACTGCGGCGTCGAACGGCCACGGCCAGGCCATGCTCGGCGCGGGCCAGCGCATCGCCTTCTCCGTGAGCGCGGACTCGCCATCCTGCATGGACTGCGGCAGCATCATGGTCCGCAACGGCAGCTGCTACAAGTGCCTCAACTGCGGCAGCACCAGCGGCTGCAGCTAGACCACGATCACCCTCGCCACCACGCTCGAAGACCCGGCGCGAGCCGCCGGGTCTTCGGCATCGGCCGCCGCGTCGGGACCAACCGCAGTCACGGTCGAGAGGCTACCCTCACCTCCCATGCGCATCGCCACCTGGAACGTCAACTCGCTCAAGGCCCGGCTCGAGGCCGTGGAGCTGTGGCTCGAACGTGCCCGGCCCGACATCCTGCTGATGCAGGAGACGAAGCTGGCCGACGACGACGTGCCGGAGATGCCCTTCCGCATGGCCGGATACGAGCTGCTCCACCACGGCGAGGGCCGCTGGAACGGCGTGGCCATCGCCAGCAGGGTGGGCATCGAGGCGCCGGTGACGAACTTCGGCGACGGCCCTGTGCGCGCAAGCCGCGGCCCGAGGGACGCACCCACGGCTGACGACTTCGACCCTGCGACGGAAGCTCGCATGGTCAGTGCCATCTGCGGCGGGATCCGCGTCGTGAGCCTGTATGCGCCCAACGGACGGGTGCTCGATTCACCCTGGTACGAGGGCAAGCTGCGCTGGTTCGACCGCCTCGCGGCGTGGGTCGACGAGACCGCGGCGCCCTCCGACGCCCTGCTCCTGGGCGGTGATCTCAACATCACTCCCACCGACGACGACGTCTGGGACGCCGCTGCCGCGCACGGCGCCACGCACGTGTCGGAGCCCGAGCGCGCGAAGCTGGCCGCGCTCCGTGCCTGGGGCCTCATCGACACCTATCGCCTGCGGCGGCCCGAGCCCGGCCGCTTCAGTTGGTACGACTACCGCGCGGGCATGTTCCACAAGAACATGGGCATGCGCATCGACCTGCTCTACGGCACACGACCGGTCGCCGACCGCGTGGTCTGGGCGGAGATCGACCGGGAGGCCCGCAAGGGCCCACCGACACCGTCGGACCACGCTCCGGTCGTCATCGACCTCGACGAGCCAGGAACACCCATCGACGCCGGCTGGGAGGGGGCGTTGGCGCGCGTGAGGAAACGGACGAAGTCCCGCTAGAGGCCCTGCCCATGCGCCCGGAACTGCCCTCCGGCGTCGTCACCCTCCTGTTCACCGACATCGAGGGTTCGACCCGCCTGCTGTCAGAGCTGCGCAGCGGCTACATCGACGCGCTCGCCGAGCACCGACGGATCATCCGCGAGGTCGCCACCGTACGAGCTCTGTGACGGGCTGGGTGAGCCGCTGTCGACGGCCTTCGCGCTGTCGAAGCTCGCCGACATGCCACGCTTCCTGGCCACGCAGATCGAGGCCGAGGCCAAGGTCGCGCAGCAGCGCTTCGGGGAGCTCGATGGCGTCGGGGCCGTCGACCTCGACGCCATCATCAAGCGGCTGCTCGAGGTGCCCCACCCCGCGCCCGTGCTGCGCTGAAGCGTGCCTCAGCCACGCCGGTGCCCTACAGCTTCTCGGCGAACCAGTCGGCGGTGATGCGCACGACCTCCTCGGCCATGGCCTGGTCCTCGGTGAGCACGTTGAAGATGTGGTCGGCACCCTCGATGACCGTATGGGTCACGTCCGTGCTGGCACTGGCGGTGACAGCGTTCTCCGAGACGGCCGGGTCGACCGACTCGTCAGCCGAGCCGGCCAGCAGCAGGAGCGGACCGTCGAAGCTGGCGAACTCGGTCAGGGCCGTGCCACCGAGCATGGAGCTGAAGTAGTCGCAGCTGTGGTCGATGAGACGCCAGCCCAGGTCGAGCTCGATCTGCCCCTCCCCGGCTTCCTCGCAAGCGGCCAGGCTGGGCTCGAGGAACATGGCGTTGGCGTCGCCGTCGTAGATGGCGCCGGACCAGGATGCGAAGGCCGCGGGGCGCTCGTCGGTGCCAACGAGGTACGAGCCGATCATGGCCCCGTTGCTGAAGCCCAGGACGCCCACGCGCTCCGGGTCGACACCATCTTGCTCGACCAGCCAATCGAGCGCCGTCGACGCGTCGCCGGTCATCGAGTCCCAGTCGTAGTCGAGCGTGCTCGCTTCGCTGGCACCCATGCCCGCGAAGTCGATGCGCAACGAGCCCACACCCCGCTCGGCGAGCGCCTCGGCCGCCCACGCGTACATGCCACCGACCTCGTCGGCAGAGCTGGCGTAGCCGTGCAGCATCAGCACCGCCGGCGCCGCGCCGTCGCCGTCGGGCGTGACGAACACGCCGGCGATGTCATACCCGTCCCCGGGGATGGCGACGGGCTCGGAGCTCGCGGCGGCCGCGGGCGCGATCGTGGCGGCGCCCAGCACCAGGGCCAGCGACGTGCCCGCAGCGATGGTTCGAAGTCGAGCGTCCTTCATTCGGTGATCACCTCTCTACAACTGCTCTGCGGCCGGCGCGGCCGTCCGCTCGAGTATGCCCGCTCAGGCGATCGTCAGCCCGTGGGCCACGCCGATGGGCACGGCCGCCCGGTGGCGGCGGTAGGCCAGGACCGCGATGAAGCCGACGCTCAGCTGGAAGATGGCCGCGTTGGCCGTGGCCGCGATGAGGTCGTCGCCGTTCTGCGGCATCACGATGGGCACGTGCAGGATGGCGAAGACGACCGCGGCAGCGAGCGCTGCCCAGCCCGGACGCCCGCTCCATGCCTCCAGCGGCGCGAACAGGCCCACCAGCAGCAACAGCTGCTGCACGATGCCACTGGGCAGCGCGAAGACCACGCCCACCAGGTAGAAGGGACCGATGGCCAGGAGCCGGGGCAGGGCGATGAATAGATACAGGGGAAGGAACGGACGCGGGTCACGCGCCAGCCGGTCACGCACACCTGAAAGCCCGTCGCTGCGCACGAAGGCCCAGACCCAGCCCCCGATGCCCACGAAGACGAGCACGAGCCCGAGCTCGAAGCTGAGACCGAACCCCACCAGGCCCCAGCCCAGCCCGACCACCAGCGCGAAGGCGGTCTTGGGCCCGGCCGCGGGCACGAGGTCGGGATCCGGGTGCGCCAGCCGATGCCGGCCGGCCCACCAGGCCAGGAACGCCACGACCGCCAGGGCGAGGTAGACGAGCACCAGCATCGAGGCGGTGTCGTCGCCGCGGCGCATGACGAACACCACCGCGGCCACGACCTCGATCAGGAGGTAGAGCTGGACCGGCCCCGAACGCAGAGCTCGGCGAAGATCGAGCGCGAGCGCGCGGTCGAGTCTCATCGGTCCGAGTCTACGACAGCGGCACATGAACACCCTATCCTGTGCCGCGTGACGCTCTACCACCTCGACGACCACCCGCCGCTGACCGACCCGCTGATGATCGTGGCCTTCGACGCCTGGGTCGATGCGGGGGCTGCCGCCACGACCGCCGCTCGACTCATCGCTGAGCCTGCTGAGCCCATCGCCGGCATCGAGGCCGACCGGCTGTACGACTACCGCGCCAGGCGGCCCACGCTCTACATCGATGACGGCCACCTCGTCTCGGCCGACTGGCCGCGGTTGACGGTCCGGCACCGGCGCTTCGAGCGTCGGGACGTGCTCGTCCTGGCAGGCCCCGAGCCCGACTACCGCTGGCGAGAGCTCTCGCGAGAGTTGGTGATGCTCGCGCGGGACCTCGAGGTCGTGGAGTGGCTGACCCTGGGGGCGATCCCCGCGGCAGTGCCGCACACGCGTCCGGTCAACCTCCTCGGCACGGCCTCGGAGAAGGGCCGGCTCCAGGGCGGCGTGCAGGCCGGTCCGACGGGCTCGATGCAGGTGCCCGCTGCGGCCGTCTCGATCATCGACATCGCGATCGCCGAAGCCGGCATCCCCACGGTCGGCTACTTCGCACAGGTCCCGCACTACGTCAACGGCGAGTACCCGGCGGCCGCGGTGGCCCTCATCCGCGCCGTCGAGCACCACATCGGTGAACCCATCCCCACCGCGGGCCTCGAGCTGGCGGCCACGACCATGTCGGCCAAGCTCGATACCGCGGCAGCGGCTGATGACTCCACCACGACCTATGTCGCGCGGCTGGAGGAGATGTCAGACGAGACGCGATTGCCCTCGGGCGACGAGCTCATCGGGGAGATCGAACGCTTCCTGCGCGAGCAGGATCGCGGAGACGGCGACCTCCCTCGCTGACCGCCGCGCGATGCGCCTCACCGACCGGCGACTGAACCGCGCCACCCTCGCCCGCCAGCTCCTGCTCGAGCGCGCGCTCCTCGACCCGGTCACAGCCGTCGAAGCGGTGGGGGGCCTGCAGGCGCAGGAGCCGGCCTCGCCGTACCTCGCGCTCTGGACCCGGCTGCGTGACTACCGGCCCGACGACGTCACGCGAGCGCTGCACGCCCGGGAGCTGGTCAAGGCCTCGCTGGGGCGCAGCACGCTGCACCTCGTCAGCGCCGCCGAGTACCGCTCCTCGGTGACGGCGCTGCTGGCGGTGACGAGGAGCAGGTGGATGCAGGAGCGGCGCGGCCTGCCGGTCCATCGCTCGCTCCCGGAGCTGGCCGAGGCCTCGCTGGCCTTCGCCTCGGAACCGCGCACCAACGTCGAGCTGCGCGATCACGCCGGCACGCTGGGTGAGCCGGTGGCAGCTGACGAGCTCTGGCGGCGCATCCGTCGCTACGGTGCCTTCGTGCACGTCCCGGGCGACGAGCCATGGGGCTTTGGGCGCCGACCGGTGCAGGTCGCGGCCCGGGCCTGGCTGCCACGACCGGAGTCGGACGAGGCGGCCTCGCTCGAGCACCTGGTCCGGACCCACCTGCGAGCCTTCGGACCCGCACGGCTGGCCGACATGGCGCAGTGGTCGGGCCTCGCCACCGGCATCCTGCGTCGTGGCCTCGAGCGCGTGGGCGACGTCGTGACACACGAGGACGAGCACGGGCGCGAGCTGTACGACCTGCCGGGCGCTCCCCTGCCAGACGAGGACGAGCCGGCACCACCGCGCCTGCTGCCGATGTGGGACGAGCTGCTGCTGGCCTACGCCGATCGTGGCCGCGTCCTGCCCGAGGCCTATCGCAAGCGGGTCATCGTCAAGGCCGGCGACGTGCTGCCCACGTTCATGATCGACGGCTACGTGGCCGGCCTGTGGTGGGCCGAGGCCGGCGACGGGGACGTTCCCCGCATCGTGCTCGAGCCGTTCAGGCGGCTCACACCTTCGGAGCACGAGGCCCTCGAAGCCGAGGCTGAAGCGCTGGCCGGGCTCATCGCGCCCCGCGAGCCCGAGGTCTACCGCCGCTATCGCCACACCCGCCGGCGGGCCTGAGCCGCGCGGCCCCCAGCGGCTGCCTAGACTCGGCGCGTGCGCTTTGACCTCGACCTCGCCTTCGGCCTCGTGGCGCTGCTCGTGGCGGGCTACGGCATGGTCGCCCTGCGACTGGGACGCTGGTCCATCTCCGCGGCCTTCTCCTTCCTCGTCATCGGCGCGATCATCGGCGGCGTCGCCACGGGCGCCCACGTCGAGGGCCTGCCCAGCACCGATGTGCTCGGCCTGCTCGCCGAGATCACCCTCGCGCTGGTGCTCTTCGCCGCCGCTTCGACGGTTCGCCTCAAGCGGCTGGAGGCCGACTCGGTCATCGTCGCGCGCCTGCTCGGCATCGGGCTGCCGCTGACGGTCGTCCTCGGCACCGCGCTGGCGCTCGGGCTCTTCCCGGGCATCTCCTTCGGGCTGGCCCTGCTCATCGGCGCCACCCTCGCGCCGACCGATGCCGACCTGGGCCAACAGGTGATCGCCGATACGTCGGTGCCAGCCAGGGTGCGGCGTGTGCTCAACGTCGAGAGCGGGCTCAACGACGGCGTCGTGGCCCCGCTCATCACCGTGGCTATCGCGCTCGCCGTGTACGGCGAGGTGGATGGCCTGCGCCCACTGCTCGACGCGATCCGCGAGCTGGCCGTGGCCGTGGTCGTCGGTGCCGCGGTCGGTGGCCTCGGCCGCTGGCTGCTCATCCGCGCCGACCTGCGCGGGACGGCCTCCCCCTCCTCTCGCCAGCTGGCCACGCTGGCGCTCGCGCTGGCGGCCTACTTCATCGCCGCTGGTGTGAGTGCCAGCGGGTTCGTCGCGGCCTTCGCCGCGGGCGTCACCTTCGGCCTGGGCCTCAAGACGCGGGTGGAGTCGGCCGTGTCCTTCACCGAGGCCCAGGGCACGCTCCTCTCGATCCTCGTCTGGCTCGTCTTCGGGCTGGTCATCGTCGACGAGCACGCGTTCGGCCTGAGCGACCCGGCGATCGCGCTCTACGCGGTCCTGTCGCTCACGCTCGTGCGCGTGCTGCCGGTGGCCCTGGCCCTGCTCGGCTCGGGCTTCGACCGAGTGAGCGTCTTGTTCATGGGCTGGTTCGGGCCGCGCGGACTGGCCAGCGTGGTCTTCGTGCTGCTCGGCCTCGAGGCCCTCGAGCGCGCCGGCGTGCCTTCGCGCCCGCTCGGTTCCGTCGTCGCCTGGACGGTGATCCTGTCGGTCGTGCTCCACGGCTTCAGCGCGACGCCGATGGCCCGTTGGTACGGCCGCTACGCCGAGGGTCTGCCGCCGGGCGCCGCCGAGCGGGTCGGCGAGGGAGAGCCGCGTCGTCCGGCCTGGCACCCGCACCGTCACCCTCCTGGCTGAGCGCGTCGGGCGGCACCATCCAAGCGCGCTGGGCGGAGATGCGCGACCATGACGACGGCACGTCGCCACGGGGGCCGTCGGGAGGCACTCGAGGGTGTGCCCTGATGACGGCTTCTAGATGGAGACCGAGAGGTGATGGTTCGTCCCTTCCGGGCCACGCTGCTGGCCCTCGCTACCCTGCTCCTGATGGCATCCGCGGTGACCGCCCAGGTCGCCACGCTCGCGACCCCGGACCCCGATGCGGCAGCCACGGAGGCTCCGACGGAGGAGCTCGACGGCGAGCAGGCCATCCTCGACCTCGTGGCCTGCCTGCGTGACAACGGGCTCGACATCCCGGACCCGCAGTTCGGCCCCGATGGCCCGACCTTCGCCGACCCCTCGGTGCTCATGGACATCGACCTCGGTGGCGACACGTTCCTTGGCGCCATGGAAGCCTGTGAGGAGTTCCTCACCGCGCTGCAGCCAGAGGTGGATCCCGAACAGCAGGCCGAGCAGATCGAGCAGCAGCTGGTGCTCGCCGAGTGCATGCGCCGAGAGGGCATCGACGAGTTCCCCGACCCCGACCCGGTGCGCGGCTTCACGTTCGAGGACATGACCTTCGACCCCTTCGACCTCGACTTCCAGGTGGCCTTCGCCACCTGCGCTGCCGAGATGGGCTTCGACCCCGCGGGTGGCCCACCGGGGGTGCAGTAGCCCGGCACCGAGAAGAGGGCTGCATTACAGCCCTCTTACACCGGGGCGTCGCCACCATGACCACCGCTCGGCACCGTTCTCGCCAGCAAGGACTAGACCGCCCGCCGAAGGAGAACCGGACCATGCACCTCGTCCCTCGGGCCGCGCTCGGCGCGACACCCCTCGCCGTGACCTTGACGCTGGCCCTGGCGGTCGGCGCATCGGCTCAGGTCGCGACGCTCGTCGGCCCCGACGAGACGCCCGAGCCGGAGGCTGCCGAAGCGGCCCTCGAGTTCGAGGACCAGAACGAGGCCCTGCTCGCCTTCGCACAGTGCATGCGCGACAACGGCATCGAGATGGACGATCCGCAGGCCGGCTCGGGCCCCGGCTTGCGCGGGGTCTTGGGCGGTGGTCCCAACAGCACGGAGGATGGCCTCGATCGCCGGAGCGAGGAGTTCCAGATCGCGCAAGAGGCCTGCAGCGTCTACCTCGAGGCCTCGCGCCCGGAGCTCGACCCCACGGCCGAGCAGGAGCGGCTGGAGCAACAGCTCGCGCTGGCCCAGTGCATCCGCGACCAGGGCTTCGAGGAGTATCCGGATCCAGCCATCGGGAGCGACGGCCGGCTCGAACGGGTCCGCGGGCAGGCGATGGCCGAGATGGGCATCGACCGCCGCGCACCGGAGTTCCAGGCCGCCATCGGCATCTGCCGTGACGAGCTCGGCTTCGAGGATATCCGTGGTTTCGGTGGAGGCCCGGGCGCCGGCGACGGAGGGAGCTAGCCGATGAAGAAGCTGTTCGCCTTCGCCGTCGTCATGGTCCTGCTCATCGGCACCGTCTTCGTCGGCGCCAACCTGGCCCTGCTCACGCAGGACGACACGGCCAGCGCAGCGGCTACGCCCATCGTGCCGGTCTCCACCGCCACCGTGCAACAGCGCACGATCCGCTCGACCGAGGAATTCGACGGCACGCTGGGCTATGCCGGCGAGGGGGTCATCATCGCGGGCATGAACGGGACCTACACCGACCTGCCGGAGGTCGGCGACATCCTCACGCTCGGGGACGAGATCTACGAGGTCGACGGCACCAGGACGAGCTATCTCATGTACGGAAAGCGTCCGGCCTACCGTCCGCTCGATATCGACAGCGAGAACGGCCCGGACATCAAGCAGCTCGAGGCCAGCCTCAAGCAGCTCGGCTTCCCCAACATCCTCGGTGCCGGGTTCTCGCCCGACTGGAACTTCCGAGGCAAGACCGAGAACGCGGTCGAGCAGTGGCAGAAGCGCACCAACCAGGAGCAGGACGGCCGCATCGACCTGGGCGAGGTCACGTTCATGCCCGGCGACGTCCGCATCACCGAGGTCATCCCTGAGCTGGGCTCCCGTGCCCAGGCCGGGCAGGTCCTGGCCTACACCAGCGATACGGACCTCGTCGTCACGCTCGACCTCGAAGCCGATCGCCGGGACATCATCGACACGGGTGACACCGTCACCGTCGAGCTGCCCGACGCCAGCGAGGCCGAGGGTACGATCACCGAGATCTCCAGCGTGGCCCAGACCCTCCCAGGCGCCAACGAGCCCACCGTGGAGGTCACCATCGAGCTCGTCGACGCGGCCGTCGTGGGCGACCTCGACGGCGCCGAGGTGACTGTCAGCGTCATCCGCGAGACCCGGCCCGACGTGCTCACCGTCCCGGTCGACGCCCTCCTCGCCCTGCGCGAGGGTGGCTACGCCCTCGAGATGGTGGCCGACGACGGCAGCACCTACCTCGTCGCCGCCGAGGTCGGGCTCTTCGACGACTTCGGGGTCGAGGTCAGCGGCAACTTCAGCGCTGGTGACGCGGTGGTGGTGCCTGCATGACGAGCGATCCACGCCCACCAGCCGCGCCACCGTCAGCAGCCGCGCCCCGACCCCGTGCCGCCGGTCGGCCGGGGCCCTCGCCCGAGCCCCGACGCCCGCTCGTTCCGGCGCCAGGACCGCCTGCCCGGCAGGGGCCCCCGACGCCGACACCGCAGGGTCCCCGTCCGGCACCGCTGGCCGCGTCGTTCCGGCCCGGAGCACCCCCTCCGCCCGTGCCCGGGCGGCCGCCGCTGCCCCGTCCCCCGCTGGGCCCGGTCGTGCTCGACCTAGCGGATGCGGTGCGTACGTACCCGGGCGATCCGCCCGTCGAGGCCCTGCGCGGCGTGAACCTGCGCGTGCGCCAGGGAGAGCTGGTGGCCATCGTCGGCCCCTCGGGATCGGGCAAGTCCACGCTGCTGCACGTGCTGGGCACGCTCGACAAGCCCACCAGCGGCATCGTCAAGGTCGCCGGCTTCGACATCAGCAAGCTCGGTGACAAGGACCTCTCCGGCCTACGCAGCCAGCACGTCGGATTCATCTTCCAGCAGTTCTTCCTGCTCGAAGGCCAGACGGCGCTGGACAACGTGGCCAACGGGCTGCTGTACCGGGGCGTGGGGCCCGCCGAGCGGCGGAACCTCGCGGGCCAGGCGCTCGAGCGGGTGAACCTCTCGCATCGTGCCGACCACAGCCCGAGCAAGCTGAGCGGCGGCGAGCGCCAGCGCGTGGCCATCGCGCGCGCCATCGTCGGCCGGCCCAGCGTGGTGCTCGCCGATGAGCCCACGGGCAACCTCGACAGCAGGACGGGCAGGGTCATCCTCGACCTGCTCGACGAGCTCAACCGCCAGGACGGCACGACCATCGTCGTCATCACGCACGACCACCAGGTCGCCGCCCGCATGCCCCGTCGGCTCGAGATCCTCGACGGCCGGATGGTCCGCGACAGCGCGGTGCACGTCGCCGCATGAGTGCCGTGGCCAAGCCGGTGAGGGGCCCGGTCCAGCCGCGCGCGGCCGGGTCCCGGCCCAGGAAGCCACGCTCCAGCAGGCTCCACCCCTCGGACCTCGTCAGCCTCGGCGCCATCGGCCTGCGCGCGAGCCGGGTGCGCTCGGCGCTGACGATGATCGGCATCGCCATCGGCATCGCGGCCATGGTGGGCGTGCTCGTCATCTCCGAGTCCAGCCGCTCCGATCTCCTCAGCCAGCTCGACCGCCTGGGCACGAACATGCTGCGGGTCACCGCAGGCCAGACGCTCTTCGGCGGCGACGCGTCGCTGATGCCAGAGGCGCGGGCCATGATCGAGCGCGTGGGCCCGGTGGAATCGGCGTCGAGCGTGGCCACCGTCGACGCCACCGTTCGCCGCACCGACTACATCGACGAGGGCCGCACCGGCGGCATCGCCGTCACCGCCGCCGACCTCGACCTGCTCGACACGCTACGCGCAGAGGTCGCCGTCGGCCGCTGGCTGGACGAGGCGTCGGCGACGCTGCCCACGACCGTGCTCGGCAACACCGCCGCCCGCCGCCTGGGCATCGACGAGCCCGGCGTGCGGGTGTGGCTGGACGATCGCTGGTACACCGTCATCGGCGTCCTCGATCCGGTCGAGCTGGCCAGCGAGCTGGACTCATCGGCCTTCGTGGGCGTGCCGCTGGCCGAGGACCTGTACGAGTTCGACGGCAGCCCGTCGACGATCTACGTCCGTAGCGAGGTCGA
>JBFLKP010000220.1:0-6324 GCA_040883225.1 Candidatus Limnocylindrales bacterium
CGACCGTCTCGCCGGGGACGACCTCGATCTGCGTGACTTGCGCGCCGGAGGTGTCGGTGAACTGCAGCGCCGCGTTGGCCTGCAGCTCGATCTGGCGGGGCTCGTCGGGCGTGCCGACGATGGCGGGCGGCGTGGTCGTGCCGCTGTCGGTCGTACCCGAGTCGGTCGTGCCGGCATCGGTCGTGCCGGTCGCGGCGGGCGGAGCCGCGGTCAAGCCATCGGGTGCCTTCCAGCAGGCGGGTACCGGTGTGTCGTCGGGCGCGGGGACGAAGTTCGGATCGCGCCAGCCGGAGACGAACTCGGGCTCGTCGCCATGGTCCTCGCCCCCCTCGCCGTGCGACTCGAGGTGGCGCTCGAAGACGATGTCCTGGCTGGCCGTGAGCCAGACGATGAGCTCTTCCACCTGGCGGTAGTTGAGCGGGCCGTTGGGTTCCTGCCACGCGGCCATCAGGCTGTCGGGGTCGCCGCAGATGTAGCGTCCACCGACCACCAGCACGTTCTCGAGGTAGTTCGGGTTGAGGTGGCCGGTGCCGGGAGCGCCGCCCGGGGTCAGGACGTTGTAGAGCTTGCCCTGGTCGTTGAGCCGGGGGCCGATGCCGCCCTGGCCGGCCTCGCCGTGACACTCGGCGCAGTTGGCGATGTAGAGCTCGTAGCCGCGCGCGACGTCGGTCACGTACTGGGCCTCGGCCTCCGCGGCCATGCGGCCCTCGGTCCCCAGCGCGGGCACGCCGTTCTCATAGAACCAGTAGACGGGGATGAAGAGGGCCACGAGGAGGATGGCGAGGAAGACGACGTTGCGGGAGTTGGCGCTCTGGCGCACGATCTGCGCGGACCGCTCCTCGGTCAGGCCCACGCTGTGCGCGCGGCGGCCGGCGGAGAAGCGCTCGACATCGCGGCTCTCGCCCTCGACCGGCGCCAGCGACGAATCGGTCGCCTCGACCTCGCCCGGCTCGCGCGGGGTGAGCTCGCGCCCGCTCTTGTCGTCGCTCATCAGATGCAGCCCTGCGGCGACCGGGCCGGGATGAGCCCGGGCTGGCCGAGGGCGACGGGCAGCGGACCGAGGATGACCTTGCTGGTATCGACGATGAGAGCACCGTCCTGGACCTCGTGCGCGAAGCGATCCATGCCGCGTGGGGCTGGGCCCAGCTCCTGGACCTTGACCCCGAGGCGGTCATAGCGCGAGCCGTGGCAGGGGCACTCGAACCAGTAGTTGGAGGTGCAGAAGTTGGGCTTGCAGCCGAGGTGCGGGCACTTCTGGTACATCGTGGTCACGTTGGTCACGTTGCCCTCGCCATCGGGCGAGCTACCGTTCAGGAAGCCGAGATTGGGGTCGTTGAGGATGACGAAGGTGCGGGCTGTGGGGAAGTACGACGGCGCACCGTCCGACAGCGTCAGGCCCTGCACCTCCGGGCTCTCCGAGACCTGCTGGAAGTTGCCTAGGTTGATGGTGCCACCGAAGCCCCGAGCGAGGTTGGGCCAGAGGAAGCCGATGGTGCCCGCGCCGACCTCCAGCAGCCACAGCGCCACGGCCGCGCCGATGGAGCGGCGGATGAGCTGGCGCCTGGTGAGGCCGCCGGTCTTGCCCTTGCGCATCTCGCGCAGGACCGGCTCGGTCAGCGCCTTGGGCTCTTGCGGATGTGTCAGCTTCCAGTTGCCCATCGTGGTCCTACAGTGCGAAGAAGAAGCCTTCCCACGGCATGGTCCAGGCGTAGCCAGGGCCGCGGAAGAAGGCGCCGAGGAAGGTGATGGCCATGCCGGCGGCCATGAACAGCGTGAAGAGCATGACGCCGACCTTGCGATCGGACGGGCGAGGCGATCCGCCATCGCCGTTGGGGCCTCGGTCGATGAAGGGGATGGCCGCAGCGCCCACGAGGATGACCGTGGGTGCGAGCACACCGGCGACGGTGGGGTGGAAGTAGGCCAGCAGCTCCTGCAGGCCGACGAAATACCACGGCGCCTTGGCCACCGCGGGCGTGACGTTGCCGTTGGCCAGCTCCTCGAGCGGAGCGTTGATGAAGACGCCCATGGCGATGAGGAAGATGCTCATCATGGCCGCCGCGAAGAACTCGATGCTGAGCAGGTGCGGCCAGGTCATGACCGTGTCGTCCGGTTCCTTCTGGACGCGGACGACGGCGTCCTGCTTGACCAGGGCCAGCAGCCGATAGGGCTTGGCGGCCATGGGCACGCGCTGCTTGTCGATCTCGGTCACGCGCCGCTCGGGTGGTGCCGCGGGCAGCGTCGATCGCCGTTCCGGCTGGGAAGCCTTGGGTGCGGCAGGAACCTCGGGGGGCTTCTTGCTCTTGTCGCTCATGGCTCTCGCGGTCTACAGGGGACCGCTGATACCTCCGTCCTTGCGGATGCGCCAGAAGTGCACGGCCAGGAAGATGGCCGCGACCAGCGGCATCAGGATCACGTGCAGCACGTAGAAGCGGAGCAGCGTGTTCTGCCCGACCTCGATGCCGCCGAGGAGCAGCAGCTGGCTGGGCGTGTTGAAGAGCGGGGCGAAGTTGGCCATGTTGCCGCCGATGGTGATGGCCCAGTAGGCGATCTGGTCCCACGGCAGCAGGTAGCCGGTGAAGGAGAGGAACACGGTCAGCAGCAGGAGCACCACGCCCACCACCCAGTTGAACTCGCGCGGTGGCTTGTAGGCGCCGTGATAGAAGACGCGCATCATGTGCAGGAAGACGAAGAACACCATCAGGTGCGCCGCCCATCTGTGGATGTTGCGCGTGAGCAGCCCGAAGGGCACCTCCGCCTGGATGCGCAGGATGTCCGAGTAGGCTTGGGTGGCCGAGGGCACGTAGAAGAACATCAGGTACACGCCCGTGACCGTCAGCACCAGGAAGAAGAAGAACGAGAGGCCACCGAGGCAGAAGGTATAGGCGAACTTGACCGCGTGCTGGCGCACCCGCACCGGATGGAGGTGCAGGAACACGTTGTTCATCACCGCCATGGCGCGCGAGCGCTCGTCGCTGGGATAGGGCTGCCGGAAGATGGAGCGGAAGACCGCGCTGCGGCGGATGCCGTTGTCGATGCGTTCGAGGAAGCTCAACGCCGATTCACCGTCATCGAGGTGTGTGTCCCCCTGCGTCTGCCTGGTTTCCGACACCCGCCAGCCCGAGCTGGGTGTCGCGGTACGACTCCTTGTAGAGCCTACCGTCCTCACTGAGCTCCTGCATCTCGAAGCGCTCCATGGTGATGGCGTCGTAGGGACAACGCTTGACACACAGGGCACAGCGGATGCAGCGCTCCTCGTCGAGGACCATGGCTGCGCCCTGGGTCCAGCCGTAGCCGTCGACCAGCTCGGGCAGCGCGCCCTCCGACTTCATCTGGTTGACGTCGATCATGTGGATGACGCCCTCGGGGCAGACGTCCGCGCACGCCCCGCAGAGGACGCAACGGAAGCCATCGAACCAGATGTTGTAGTTGCACATCAGGCAGCGGGTGGATTCAGCCACCGCGCCGTCGACGCCGTAGCCCAGCTCCGCGATGGTGCTGAAGTTCTCCTTGGGGTCCTCCGAGGGCATGCGCGCGTCGGTCTGCAGCACGGGGATGTGCTGGCGTGGGAGCACGTCGTAGCGCTCGGGCATGTCGTGCGCCCGCGAGCTGACGATGCGCACGTTGGCGTCGACCTCCACGGTCGAGCGGCCGGAGAGGTAGCGGTCGATGGCGTAGGCGCACTTCTTGCCGTGGCCGGCGGACTCGATGAGCGTCGTCGGGCCGGTGACGAAATCGCCGCAGGCGAACACGCCGCGCACGTTGGTGGCGTAGGTGCCGGGATCGACGCGCATGCGGCCACGGTTGATCTGGAAGCTGGCCTCGACCGGCAGGAAGGTGTTGTCGGCGGCCTGGCTGACAGCGGGGATGACCGTCTGGGCCGGGACCACGTACTCGGAGCCCTCGATGGGCACCGGGCGTCGTCGACCAGAGGCGTCGGGCTCGCCCAGCTTGTTGCGCACGAACTTCACGCCGCTGATGTGGCCGTTCTCGTCACCGAGGATCTCGACCGGGCTGACGAGGAACTCCATGTTCACGCCTTCGCGCTCGGTCTCACCCAGCTCCTCCTCGTCCACGACGAGCTCGGAGCGGGTCCGACGGTAGGCGATGGTCACGTTCTCCGCGCCGTGGCGCAGGCTGGTGCGGGAGCAGTCCATGGCGGTATAGCCGCCGCCGATGATGACCACGTCCTTACCGACCTCGACCTCCTCGCCGAGGTTGGCCCGCTTCATGAAGTCGACGCCGTACTGCATACCCTCGAGCTCGTTGCCGGGCACGTCCAGCGGGACCGCGGCCATGGCGCCGGCGCAGATGGCGATGGAGTCGAAGCGCTCCTGCAGCTCTTCGAAGGTGATGTCGCGGCCGACGCGCGTGTCGAAGTGGAAGGTGACCCCCAGGCGCTCGACGAGCTTGAAGTCCATCTCGATCGCTTCGCGAGGCAACCGGAAGGCGGGCACGCCCACGAGCAGCGTGCCGCCGGCCATGGGCAGCTCGTCGAAGACGGTCACCTGGTGTCCGGCCACGGCCAGCTCGCGGGCCACGGACAGTCCGGCGGGGCCGGCGCCGATGACCGCGACCGTCGTATCACGCGGGGTGATCAGCGGCATCTCGTCGGGGATGCCCGACTGGGCGTGCCACTCGACGAGGAAACGCTTCATGGCACGGATGGCCAGTGGGCGGTCGATATCGCCGCGCCGACAGGCGCGTTCGCAGGGAGCGGAGCAGACGTACGCACACATCGCGGCCACGGGGTTCGGCTCGCGCGAGAGGATGTAGCCCTCTTCGAATCGCCCCTCGGCCGCCAGGTTCAGGTATCCGCGGCAGTTGGTGCCAACGGGGCACGCTTCCTGACACTCGATGTTGCACTGCAGCCAGGACGCGTCGACTGGCTGGACGAGGAATTCCTGACCGGTGTCGATGACCACGCTGTGATCGACTCCCCTCAACCTGGGTCTGTAGCACGACTCACGCCGGATGGCGCGAGCGGAACCGGAATCTACCATCGGCGGCGCGATCCTTGCCGGATCCCTTAGCGCAGGGGTAGCCGTTTGCCGTGGCACCGCCCCCTCCTCGTTCGGGGATCCCCCGTCCTTCTGGTCGTTGACCGCGGCCCTCCCTGCTCCTATCGTCGGCCACATGGACGACATGCCACCGCGGATGCCCGGCGGCTCGACGACCGACGGTTGCGCGGAGGCCCGCGCGACCGTGGAGGAACGATGCGCCGCGTCGCACGCGGCGAGCGCTGCCCACGAGGCTGCGGCCGAGCATGTGCGCGACCTTCGGCGAGACCTGCTCGCAGCTCAGCGCCGGCTGGAGGAGGCGACGGCCGCGGCCGATCCGGCGCTGCGAGCTGCCGAGAAGGCCGCCGCGCGCGACACCTACCAGCTGGCCCGCGCCAGCGCGGAGGCGCAGGAGGCGCTCCGCGAGGCCACGGCCGTGTGGGCCAAGGCGCTCGATCGCATCAACCGCACCGCCAGCCTCCGCCGCCGCGAGGTGGCCAAGGCCAGGGCCGCGGTGAGCACGCTCGAGGCCGTGCTCCAGGCCTCCGAGCGAGACGAGCGGACCGCGAAGCTCCGTGCCGACCAGGCCGAGGCCGACTGTCTCGACGCGCGCGTCCGCCTGGCCGCCTGTGAGGAGGCGCAGGCCCCACAGCCGGCGCCGATGGCCGATGTCTTCGAGCCGCACGCAGCCACCGGTGGCCACGCGGTCGCCATCTCGGACTCCTCGGCCGGAGCTCCGCTGGTCATCGAATCGATCGTCACCGGCGACCGCGTGGCGCTGGAGCTCGCGGCCGCCCGCATGGCCGAATCCACTGGGCGCTCACCGGCCGAAGAGCAGCTGCAGCTGCAGGAGCTGGTGGACGCGATCATGTCCTCGGCCGCCGAAGACGGCTTCCTGCTCTTCGACTCGGCGCACCCGTTCTGGTCGGGTCTGAGCATCGAGGAGAGTCGGGATGTGATCGACGCGCTGGCGCGGTTGGGCTTCATCTTCGAGCCGGCCGAGGGCTGGCACGCCGGTCGGTCGCCGGCGCCGTCGGACCTCTCCATGGCCCTGGCCTATGCGGGCCTCGACGCTCGCAACATGCGTCACCTGCCAAGCTCCGACGACCTGCGTGCGCTACCCGCGTCGATCAGGGTGGATGCCCGGGCCTTCCTCGCCGCTCGCGCTCCCGAGCTCAGCGTCGACAACACCGTACGCGCGCTGGGCCGGCGCGCGGAGGCGCTCGAGCAGCTATGGAACGAGTGGGGCCAGGTACGGCCGATCCTGCTCAGCGACCGCCACACCCTCGGGTCGGTCACGGGCTGAGCCCTTACCGGCCGGCGTGGC
>JBFLKP010000221.1:0-3837 GCA_040883225.1 Candidatus Limnocylindrales bacterium
CCTACGCCCTGAGCCAGGACTGGATGCCGATCATCCCGGCCGTTGCGGTCGTGGGCGGCATCGCCGCTGCCGTGGCCATCGGCGCGGTCGCCGGCTTCTACCCGGCCATGCGCGCCGCGCGGCTATCGCCGACCGATGCGCTGCGCGGGGCCGGATGAGCCGGCCAGGAACGGCCTGGCAGCGCGGGCTCTTCGTCGTCGATGCAAGCGATCGGGTCTCGGAGGGTCTTCTGACCTCAGAGGAGCGCCTGCACCTGCGCGGCGTCCGCACACGCACGATGCAGGCGACGTCCTCGGTCGTGTGCGCTCGCGGATGGCAGGCCGCACCCAGCCGTCGGGATCAGGATAGCCGCACCGGCGACCAACTCGATGGCCGTGTTCCACGTCCACCCGGCCTGACACATATGAACGAGGCCGCGGCTGCGGACGCCGCGTAAGGCTCCGGCGCCGCCTCGCTGACTTGCCCCGGGCGACCGTCCGCGGCCTTCCTCGTTCGACTCAGCAAGCGTCCCGCTCGATGTGCTACATTACGTGCCGATACCGTAACGTAGTAGTGGACGACCAGGGATGAGCACGCAGACCGCCTTCACCGACACCCGCCGCTTCAAGGTCATGCGCACCGTCATCGGTGCCGCGAACCCCTTCATCAAGGCGATGCTCGGCTCTCGCTTCGCAGGGCCGGTGGGGAAGGCCCTCCTGCTCCTGCGCTTCACCGGTCGCACGAGCGGCAAGGTGTACACGACCCCGGTCGGCTATGTCAGGGAAGGGGACAGCGTCGTGGTCGTGACCTCTCCGACGTACACCTGGTGGAAGAACGTCCGCGATGGCGCCGACGTCGAAGTCCGCCTCGACGGGGCCTGGCGCAAGGCCCGCGCCCGGGTCCTCCCCACCGACGACCCCGCGTTCGATCGCGCCGTGGCCATCCAGGTCAAGGGTCGTGGCCCCGGCATGCTCCGCGGCTTCGGCGTCGCGGTCGACGACGATGGCACCATCCCACCCGAGGCCCGCGCCGACATGGACCGCAAGGCCCTCATCGTCCTCATCGAGCTCCAGCAGACCGCGGCGGCCTCGTGACCTCGACGGTGGTGGCCACCCGACCCGCCGGCCGGCCCCGCGACGAGCGCATCGACGCGGCCATCCTCGAGGCCACGCTCGCGCTCCTCGCCGACCGTGGCTACGCGGCCCTCTCGATCGCCGCGGTGGCCGAGACCGCCGGTGTGGGCAAGCCCGCCATCTACCGCCGCTACGACTCGAAGGCGGAGCTCGTCGTGGCCGCCATCGAGGTCCTCGCCGACGAGCCCGAACCCGCGCTGCCCGACGACACCCGTGCGGCGCTCACCGAGCTGCTCGCAGCCACGGCTGCGGTCATCGCGAGCCCGGGAGGTCTCGCCATCATGGGCTCACTCCTCGCCGCGGGCGGCAGTGAACCCGAGCTCATCGAAGCCTTCCGTGAGCGGGTCGTGCGTCCGCGCCACGAGGTCGTCGACGCCGTGTTGGCGCGGGCGGCCGAGCGCGGGGAGCTTCGGGCCGACGCCGACCTCGAGGCGCTCGATGCCATGCTCTTCGGCGCGGTCCTCGCCCGGGCCACGCTCGGTGAGACGCTCGACCACAGCTGGGTCGAGCGTATCGTCGACACCGCTTGGGCGGCCGTGGCGGCGGACGAGCGATGAACGACCGCATCGTCGTCACCGGTGCCCTCGGCAACGTCGGCTCCGCGGTCATCGGGTCACTCGGGCCCGACCACCGCATCCGTGCGGCCGACATCGACGCGGAGGCGCTGGGTGCGCGCTTCGGAGAGCGCGTGGAGCCGGTCAGGCTCGACTTCGGCGATCCGGCCACCTTCGGTCCGGTGCTGGCGGGCGCCTCCCGCGTCTTCCTCATCCGCCCTCCGGCCATCAGCCGCGTCGGGCCCACGCTCAACCGCTTCCTCGACGTCGCGGCCGAGGCCGGCGTCGAGCACGTCGTCTTCAGCTCGGTCGCGGGCGCGGACACGAACCGGATCGTGCCCCACCATCGCGTGGAGCGGCACCTCACCGCGAGCGGCCTCGCCTGGACGATCCTGCGCCCGGGCTTCTTCAGCCAGAACATCGGCTCGGCCTACCGACGGGACATCGTCGAGGACGATCGCCTCCACATCCCCGCGGGGGAGGGCAGGGTCGCCTTCATCGACGCCCGCGACATCGGCGCGGTCGTGGCGCTCGCGTTGACCGAGGAAGGCCATCGCGGCCAGGCCTACCACCTCACCGGCCCCGAAGCCCAGACCATCGACGAGGTGGCGGCGGTGATGAGCGAGGTCCTGGGCCGGACCATCACCTATGAGCCGGCGTCGGCCTTGGGCTACTTCCGGCATCTCCGCGGCCAGGGCCTGGTGCTACCACAGGCGACCGTCCAGACGATCCTCCACGTCGGCCTGCGGCGCGGCGACGCCGAGCCGGTGACCGACACCGTCGAGCGACTGCTCGGCCGGCCGGCACGGACCGTCCGCGAGTACGTCACCGACCACGCCGATGTGTGGCGTCGCGACGAGACGACCGCCGCCTAGGGTCCGCCCATCGGCATCAGGCGCAGCCGGGAACCGGCGAGGCGCCAGCGACCAGGGACGCCGATGGCGGGCGCCGCCGATCGGTCCACGTCAGGCTGACGGGGGTCGGACCGCGGTCCGACCCCGGTGCGAACATGGCTGCGCCGCTCGGTGGCGGGCCCGCCTCAGGGGTCGGTGTCACCGTGCTCGGCCAGCCGATCGAGGACCCCGACGATGCGCGACGTGACGAACGTACTGCCACGCTGCCGGCTGCGCCGCTCGAGGGCCGGCACGTCCGGCGGGACGTAGGAGACGCGCAGCGGCCACGACCCATCGGCCAGCTGCGTGGCTGCGAGGCGCTCGATGGCCGGCCGCACGCGCTCGTCCGCGACTCCCGGAACGGCCACGAGGTCGAGCACCTCGACGAGGTCGGTGTGCCAGTCGAGCGGGAAGGCAGGCTCGAGCCAGCGCTCGGCCTGGGCGCCGCTGCCACCGAGCGACAGGAGCGAACCGTCGCCGCGGTACAGGAGTCGGCGCTCGAGGAACACCTCGCGGGTGGCGTCGAGCATCTCCGATGCTGGCTCGTCCGCCGATCGCTCGAGCCAACGCCGCAGGGCGTGCCCGGTCTTGACCAGCCCGATGAGGCAGGTGGTCGAGGCCATGCAGCCGCCGTAGCGCATGCGCAGGCGCTCGTCCCACAGCACCGGCGTCGGTTGGCGCCGTGATCCGCCGCCGACCCGGATCTCCTGGTGGCGGACGATCCAGGCGACCTGCGGCTCGGCCAGGTCCGCCCGTCCACCCCGCAGGTAGGTCTCGCCCGCGATGCCCACGTAGCAGCTGAGCACGCCGGCATCGGTGCCATCGCTCGAGAAGACCCCGGTGCTGGCATGGGCTCGCCCGGCGAGGAAGCCGACACCGGCCTGCCAGCGGTCGTCGCCATCGTCGATGCCGAGCTCGGCGAGCAGCTTGACCATCCAGAGGGTCGGCAGGATGCGCGAGCGGGCGTCCTCGGCCTCGCCCCAGCTGCCATCGGGACGCTGGCGTGCGAACGCCTCACGGACCACGGACGAGCCGGTGAGACGGGCTCGGGCCGCGGCGAGATCATCAGGCCCGCTCGCCATGAGCCGGGCGACGACGACCGCGGTGCGTGGATCGTCGTGTCCGGACAGCCATGAACGCGCGGCCTCGAGCCGCGGCCAGGTCGTGCGCTCCTCGATCGCCATCGTCCTTCCCCGGTCTGGCCATAGGGTACCGGCCTCGCTCGTCGTAGCCACGACCCCGTGACATCCCGGCCGGATCGTCGGGGTCGTCAGCGCG
>JBFLKP010000032.1:0-2754 GCA_040883225.1 Candidatus Limnocylindrales bacterium
GCCGGCGTTGCCGGCGGTGGGGGCCGCGAGTCGGTGGAGGCCCAGCTCCCTGGCCATCGACACGGCGGTGGCCATGCCGCGGGCCTTGAACGAGCCGGTCGGCAAACGTGATTCGTCCTTGATCAGCAAGTGACGCAGGCCGAGGTGCGCGCCCAGGCGCGGGGCCTCGAGGAGCGGCGTCTGCGGCTCTCCGAGCGAGACGCGATGGGCCGCATCCTCGAGCGGCAGCAGCTCCGTGTAGCGCCACATGCCGTCGGGGCGCTCGCGCAGGGAGTCCCGGTCGGCCGTCGCCCTGATGGCCTCGAGGTCGTAGCGCACCCACAGCGGCCGGCCCGCGTGCGTCGTCTGGACCGTGCGGGCGGGCAGCACCGTGCCGTCGATGGCGGCTTCCAGGTGGGTCACATAGGAGCTTCCGGGCGTGCTCGGCGACATGGCCCGAGTATGGCCGCTCGCCGTACCGGTAGGTGTCGGGTCGTGTCGCCGCGCTGGCCCACGGCGCGCTGGCGCCAGGCCGGCCGCTGCCCGGGCCAGGTGCCCCTAGACCGGCAGCGGGTCGCCGCTGGAGCGGCGGATGGTGAGCTCGGTCGGGAGCAGGATCTCCTCCGGCGGCGCCCCGGGCTCCTTGATGCGCTTGAGCAGGAGCGCGACCGCACGGCGGCCCATCTCCTCGGCCGGCTGTGCCGCCACCGTCAGGAAGGGGAAGGTGACCATGTCGGCGGGCAGGTCATCGAGGCCCACCAGCGCCACGTCCTCCGGCACGCGCAGGCCCAGCTCCTCGACGGCGTGCTGCGTACCGATGGCCAGGAAGTTGTTGGCCGCGAAGACGGCCGTCGGCCGGGGATCGAGCTTCATCAGCTCCATCGTCATCTCGTGCCCGCTCTCGAGCGAGAAGTCGCCGTGGAGGATGATCGGCGGCGGGAGCCCTTCCTCCTGCACGGCCTGCGAGAAGCCGGCCGCGCGGTCGACGGCGGTGGGCACGTAGGCGGGACCGGTGATGGCAGCCACGTACCGGTGGCCGAGGCTCGCGAGCAGCTTGCCCAGCTCATAGGCCCCGCCCTCCGAATCGGCACGCACGACGTCGATGCTGCCGCGCGTCTCAGGGCGCCGGTCCACGATGACCAGGGGCACGCCGGCGTCCTTGCACAGCCGCGCGGTCTCGGCACAGGTGCCGGCCGGGATGGCCAGCATGCCGTCCACCTGGCGCTGGAGCAGCATCGAGACCACGCGTGCCTCCTCGTCCGGCCGCTGGTCGGTGTTCGTCAGCAGCAGCAGCAGCCCCGCGTCACGCGCGGCCACCTCCACCCCGCGCACGACGTGCGTGAAGAACGGGTTGGTGATGTCCGGCATGACCAGGCCGATGGTGTCGGTGCGCTTGGTGCGCAGGTTGCGTGCGACCGAGTTGGGCACGTAGCCCGTCTCCTTGAGCGCCTTCTCCACGCGGGTGCGCAACTTGGGACTGACCGGGCCAGAGCTGTTCACCACTCTGGACACGGTCATCGGCGAGACGCCCGCACGCTTGGCGACATCGAGAACGGTGGCCATCGCCGCTGATGGTAACGTAACCACCAGAGGCTGCGCGGGCCGGATGCGCAGGCTGAGCGCGGGCCGAGCAGCCGGCCTGGGTCCGCGATCTCGCAGACCTGAGCTCGAACGCGGCGAACGTTCGCTGGCGCCTTCAGCCGCGACACGGACGAGCTGGCGTCGGTCGCATCTGCCCCTGCGGCCAGGCCGCATCGGTCCGCTACCATCGAACGCATGAGCGACCCCGTGGCCACGGGCCACGCACGACCGACACCCGGTGCGTAGCTGCATCCTGAGCCGTCACGGTCAGCGACGGAGGTGGGCGGCAGCGGTATTGGCGATGGCGCTGCTGGTGCCTGGCACGGCCACGGCCCTGGCCACAGCCACGCCCTCACCGCTGCCCCTGCCCGTGGCGGAGCTCGCGATCGCTGGTGCGGACGAGCCCGGGCAGCCGCTCCGGATCACGGGCCGGGTCCTCGATGCGATCAGCGGCGCACCGGTCGCCGACGCAAGCGTCATCGTGTACCACGCCGATGATGGCGGGGAGTACGAGCCGGCCGACCCCGGCGATGACACGACCGCCCGTCTGCGGGGCGAGTTGCGCAGCGACGATCAGGGCCGCTTCGCCTTTCGGACCATCCTCCCGGGCGAATACCCCGACCAGCCGCCGGGCAATCGCCACATCCACGTGCCCTCGGTGAGCGCCGAGGGCTATGCGCCGCTCGGCTTCGTCATCCTGTTCGATGACAACGTGCGCGACGACGTGCGCGCGTGGGCCGGCGACACCGGCTTCGGGCGCATCATCGAGACCACCGACGATGCGGGGGAGCTCCACGGTTCGCTCGATATCCTGCTCGAACCCGTCCCGTCGCAAGCCATCCCGGAGGAGTGAGACGCCGCACCAGGATGGTCCCCGGGACCGTCGATCACGTCCGCCCGTGATCGGCCGCGGGGCTGGTGCCACCCTTGTCGGCGGTCACAGCCGGGCGGGACAAGTGGTCTAGAAGCCCCGCAGGTCGGTGCTGGAGCGGGCCGGGAGGCCCTCGTGGGGGACCCGCTGGAGCACGATGTAGCGCAGACCGTGGCGGTCGCAGAACTCGCGCTTCTCCGGCTTGTCACCGTCCTCGTTGACGACATAGGCGGTGGGCTTGAGGCGGTCGATCTCGGGCTCGGCGTCCATCCAGCCCGAGCCGGACGAGACGAGGCAGCGATAGACGGGCCGCATCGAGCCCA
>JBFLKP010000222.1:0-7911 GCA_040883225.1 Candidatus Limnocylindrales bacterium
CGGAGCGCCCGATGGTGCTCTTCGAGGTCGGCACCGTGGACCGATACGTGGGCGAGGATGAACTCGAGTGCAGGCACCCGGTGCTGCGCGCGGTGGAGGCCACGATGCTCGAGCACATCCACCACTTCGACGAGGTCGGGGACGATATCGTCTTCGAGCCCTACTACCGGCTGGGCTGGGACATCCGCGACAGCGGCTGGGGCGTGGACGTCATCCAGATCCCCGGACCCACCGCCGCCGACGGCTCCTCGATCGGCTACACCTTCAACTTCCCCCTCAAGTCGCCGGACGACGTGGCGCTGCTGCAGCCGCGGCGGTTCAGCGTCGATCGCGAGGGCACCCGGGCCAGGCTGCGCCTGCTGGAGGACACGTTCGGCGACATCCTGCCGGTGCAGGTCGGCAACTACGACCACTTCATGACCGACGAGGGCGCGGAGTCGTGGGCCGGCAACTACTTCATCGGTCTGAGCTGGCAGATCTACCGCTTCATCGGCAACGACGGATTGCTCGTGTGGGTGTACGAGTCGCCCGAGACCATCCACGAGCTGATGGAGTACATGACCCAGGACCGCCTGCGGCTGTTCGACTACCTCGAGCAACAGGGGTTGATCGTGCCCAACACCGACAACATGCTCGCGGGCCCGCGCGCCTACGGCTACTGCTCGGACCTGCCCGCCCCCGACGAGGCACCGGGCACGCTCGGCGACCTGTGGTGCTGGGCGGAATCGCAGGAGTCGGCGCCGATGAGCCCGGCCATGTTCGGCGAGTTCGTGCTGCCGTATCTCAAGCGCGTCACGGACCGCTTCGGGCTCGTCTACTACGGCTGCTGCGAGCCGCAGACCGACCGTCTCGAGCGCATCATCGAGGCCATGCCCAACCTGCGCTCGGTGTCGGTCACGCCGTGGGCCGACTTCGACCGCACGGCCGAGCTGCTGGGCGACCGCTACGTCTTCAGCCGCAAGCCCGATCCGGTGCCCATCAGCGGCCCCCAGCCGCACTGGGAGAACGCGGAGGCCGACCTGCGGCGGACCCGTGAGGCCGCGCGACGCGGCGACTGCAACGTGGAGCTGCTCTTCCGCGACGTCTATGACGTCGGCGGGGACCGATCGCGGCTCCGCACCTGGACCGACCTCGCGCGGTCGGTCTTCGAGACGTGAACCGACCAGCGAGAGCTGCGACCAGAGGGGAGATGGCATGACACCACGCGAGCGCATCCTGGCCACGCTGAACCACCGAGAGCCCGACCGCGTACCCATCGACCTGGGCTCGTCGATCGTGACCTCGTGCACGAGAGCGGCCTATCAGCCCTTGCGCGAGCACCTCGGTCTGCCGGACGAGGAGATCGTCGTCTACGACGAGGTCCAGCAGCTGCCCTACATCGGCGAGGACGTGCTGCAGCGGTTCGCCGTGGACACCCGCATGGTGCAGCTGCCACCGACACACGTGAAGGGCGTGGAGATCGTCGACGAAGGCGACTACTACGCGATGTGGGACCGCTGGGGCGCGAAGATGCGCATGCCCAAGGACAAGCCGCTCTACTACGACTGGGTCGAGTTCCCCATCAACGACACCGAGCTCTCGACGCTCGAGGCATACGACTGGCCCGAGCCCGACCCGCCCGAGCTCATCGCCGAGCTGCGCGAGCGTGCCGAGCACCTGCGGGCCACGACCGACTACGCGCTCGTCGGCTCCGGGGTCATCGGCGGTGGCATCTTCGAGCAGTCCTGCCGGGTGATGGGCATGGAGCCGTTCATGATGTCGATGCTGACCGCGCCGAAGTTCGCCAATGAGCTGGCCGACCGCATCACCGACATCTACATCGAGTCGGTCGATCGCTACCTGAGCCAGGTCGGCGGGCTCATCGACGTCTTCACCTTCTGGGACGACGTGGCCACGCAGCAGGGCTGGATGATCAACCCTGACTCGTACGTCGAGGTCATCAAGCCACGCCAGAAGCGGCTCTTCGAGGCCATCAAGTCGCGCACCGACGCGAAGCTCTTCTACCACGGCTGCGGCGCCGTCTACGAGCTCATCCCGCACCTCATCGAGATCGGCGTGGATATCGTCAACCCCGTGCAGGTCAACGCCGAGGGCATGGACTCGAAGCGTCTGAAGCAGGCATACGGGAACGACGTCGTCTTCTGGGGCGGCGGCGTGGACACCCAGAAGGTGCTGCCCTTCGGCACCCCCGACGAGGTCCGCGACGAGGTCAAGCGCCGCATCGACGACCTCGCGCCCGGCGGCGGCTTCGTCTTCGCCACGGTCCACAACATCCAGGCCTTCGTGCCGCCCGAGAACATCGAGGCCGCCTACGACACCGCGCTGACCTACGGCGCGGCGCGATAGGCCGGCCACCCCAGCCGGCGGGCGCACCGGCGGCTACCCTCCGAGGGTGACCCCGCCCGAGCGTCGCTCGTGACCCGCGCCTGGCTCCTGCTAGTGGGTCTCGTGGTGGTCTGGGGCAGCCACTGGGTAGTGGTGAAGGTCGGGCTGGAGTCGATCCCGCCCTTCACCTATGGCGTCCTCCGGCTGCTCGGCGGCATCGTGGTCTTGGCCGCCCTGATGGCTGCCACCGGACGGCTGCGGCGGCCCCCGCGGGCAGACTGGCCGATCATCTTCAGCTACGGCCTCCTGGCCGTGGGGCTGGGAATCGCCATGATGAACCTGGCGCTGCCCTACATCCCCGCCGGTCGCTCCTCGATCCTGGCCTACACCATCCCCCTGTGGGTCGTGCCCATCATGGCCGTCGTGGCGCGCGTCCTGCCGCGTCGTGGCGAGTGGCTCGGGCTCGGGCTGGGGCTAGCCGGCCTGGTGCTTCTGCTCAACCCCGCCGCCATCGACTGGGGCGCGGACGGGGCCCTGGTGGGCAGCCTGCTGCTGGTGCTCGGCGCGATGGGCGCGGCCGTGGCCCTCGTCCACGTGCGCCAGCATCCATGGCAGGGTACGCCGTTCGACTCGCAGATCTGGCAGTTGCTGGTGGCGCTCGTCCCCATGGTGCTGCTGTGGCTTCTGCTCGAGCGCGACAGCATCGGCCAGATCAGCTGGAACCTGCCCACCGCACTGGCTGTGCTCTACTCGGGGCCGCTGGCCACGGCCTTCGCCTTCTGGGCCTCGCAGATGATCGTGCGCCAGCTGGGTCCCCTGACCACCGGCATCGGCTACCTGGGCGCGCCGGTCGTGGGTGTGGTCGCGGGCATCATCGTGCTGGGCGAGACGATCACGCTCATCGACGCGGCCGGCATCGCGGTGACCACCGTCGGCATCGTGGTCGTGCTCCTGGCCAGCCGCCGTGGCGGTCCACGTGTGACAGGGGATGAGGGCGAGACCACCTCGACCATCGAGGTTCCGCTACCAGACGGCGGCGAGCTGGTGGAGGAGGCCGGACGGGACCGTTGAGGCGCCGGCTGGGTTACTCGGCGGCGAGGTGACGCTCGACGAGGTCGGCGACGATATCGACCAGCCGCGGTAGCGCCGCTTCGACGGCCGGGCTGAGTCCCTCCCCCATCTCCAGATCGGCCACGCCGATGCCGATGGCCACGGCCTCCGGCGCCCGGCCACCGAGCGTCGCCGCCAAGGCCACCAGCTCGCCACCCCCCACGTGGTGTGACGAGGCGCCGGGCTCACCGCGGGCATCGGCGTCATCACGTGCTGCCGTCGTCGGGTCGATCTCGTGGACCTCGATCGAACCGGGCAGCCCGGCCGCGTCGGCGTCGACGAGGACCACCAGCGAGACCGCGGCGAAATCGAGCGACATCTCCGGCAGCAGCTGGTAGGCCTCGCGCACCTCGACCCCGTCGCGCTGTAGCCGCGGATCGGCCGCCAGCAGCCGCGCGGCCACGGCCCCGGCGCCATCGTCACGCCGCAGCGTGTTGCCGTAGCCGAGGACGAGCACGGAACGCGAGAGAGCGCCGCTCCCTCCCCCGAGGGCGGCGCTCTGTCGTGGACGCACGTCCGAGCTGTTCGGGCTAGCGCCTGACGCGATCGACGACCTCACCCTCAGGCGAGAGGAGCTGGATGTCCAGCGCCATGTCGCCGAGCGAGTGCGTCGAGCAGGAGAGGCAGGGGTCGTAGGCCCGGATGACGGCCTCGACCCGGTTGAGCATCGGTTCCTCGATCTTGTCGGCCTTGACATAGGCCTTCGCGACCTGGGCCACCGAGCGGTTCATGGCCATGTTGTTGTGGCCCGTGGCGATGACGAGGTTGGCCCACTCGACGAGGCCGTTGTCGTCCACCTTGTAGTGGTGCATCAGCGTGCCGCGAGGCGCCTCGGAGCAACCGATGCCCTCGTTGCGGTTGATGCCGGCGGTGGCCGTCACGTGCTTGGACATGATCTCCGGCTTGCGCAGGATCACGTCGATCTTCTCGATGCAGTGCAGGAGGTCGATGAGCCGCGCGTAGTGCTGGTGGAAGGACGAGCTAGCGACCCGGCCCACGCGCCAGCGGAACTTCTTCAGCTCCTCGTCGGCGCGGGGGGTCCCGAAGGCCTCGCCCACGTTGACACGCGCGAGCGGCCCGACGCGATAGATGCCGTCGGGATAGCCCATCGGCTTGTAGTACGTGGACTTGAGGTAGGACCACGGCTCCACGGCTTCGCCGATGTAGTCATTGAAGTCCTTGGGATCGAAGTCCTCGAGCACCGAGCCGTCGGCGTCGACGAAGCGCAGGCGGCCGCCGTAGTGGTCCACGTTGCCCTTCTCGTCGACGAGGGCCATGAAGGCGGAGCGGAAGTCACCGAAGTGCGTGGCCTCCTCCTCCCAGCCCATCATCTTGCCCTTGTACCACTCGATGGTGCGCGTGATCCGCTCGAGGGCCTCGGGCACACCCGCGAGGATCTGGTCGCGGACCTCCTCGGTCAGCGGCTCGGCCACACCGCCGGGGATGACCCCGCCGGGGTGGATGCGCTTGCCGCCGAGGCGCTCGATGATCTGCTGTCCCCACTTGCGCAGGGCGATGCCGTCCTTGGCCAGCTGCGGGTTCTCCTGGGCCACGCCCACGATGTGCCGCTTGGACGGGTCGGCGTCGAAGCCGAAGAGCAGGTCTGGGCTCGAGAGATGGAAGAACGAGAGCGCGTTCGACTGCACGATCTGTCCGAGGTTGATGAGCCGGCGGATGTCTTCACCCGCGGGCGGCGGATCCACGGCCAGGATGTCGTCCACGGCCTTGGCCGAGGCCACGAGGTGGCTGACCGGGCAGATGCCGCAGATGCGGGCCATGATCGAGGGCATCTCGTGGACCGGTCGGCCCTCCACGATCTTCTCGAACCCGCGGAACTGCGTGACGTGGAAGTGGGCATCCTTGACCTGGCCGCCCTCGTCGAGCTGGATGGTGATCTTGGAGTGGCCCTCGATCCGCGTGACCGGATCGATGGTGATGGTCTTGCTCATGGGTGGGGGCTCCCTTAGCGACCGAACCGCGAGCCGGCGACCTCCGGCACGCGGCCGGAGAGCAGGTCGTCGAGCATCGTGTAGATGAGGTCCGCCGACGGCGGGCAGCCGGGCAGGAAGACGTCGACGTCGATCACGGTGTGGACCGGCTTGGACATCGCCAGCAGTGGCGGCACGTTCTCGGTGGGGGTCTGCGGGTTGAGGGTGACGTTCTCGTGGTACGCCCGATCGAGGATGGCCTGCGTACCGAAGGGGTTGCGCATCCCGGGCACGTTGGACGTTACCGCGCAGTCGCCGAAGGCGATGACGGTCTTGGTGTGCTCGCGCACCTTCCTGACCTTGTCGAGGTCATCCTGGCTCGAGACGGCGCCCTCGACGAGGCAGACGTCCACCTCGTCGGGGAAGTCCTTGAAGTCGACCAGCGGGCTGTAGACGAGGTCCGAGCGGGTGAAGATGTCGAGGATGCGCTCGTCCATGTCCAGCAGGGACATGTGGCATCCCGAGCACCCGTCCAGCCAGACGGTGGCCACGGTTGGCTTCTTTGACGCACTCATAGACCGCGCTCCTCTCGGACCACCTTGAGCCACGGGAGGAACGGGCGGCGGTCCTTGCTACCGGCTGCGACCGGGCGGCCCTTCTCGAAGAGCGCGCCGGTAGGACAGACCTGGACGCACTTGCCGCAGCTGGTGCAAGTCGTTGACTCACCCCAGGGCTGGCCCATGTCCGTCTGCACCCGGGTCTCAAGACCGCGGTGCATGACGTCCCAGGTGTGTGCGCCCTCGATCTCGTCGCACACACGCACGCAACGCAGGCACAGGATGCAGCGGTTGTGATCGATGGCGAAGAACTTGTGGCTGGCGTCGATGTCGACGTCAGGGTTGATGCGAGGCAGGTCGAAATGCTTCAGGCCGAGCTCGTCGGCCATGTTCTGCAGCTCGCAGTGGTTGTTGGCGACGCACACGGCGCACACGTGGTTGCGCTCCATGAACATCATCTCGGTGATCGACTGCCGGTACTCGAGCAGCTTGTCCGAGTGCGCGGTGATGTCCATGCCCTCGGCGATCTTGGTCATGCACGCGGCCGCGAGCTTGGGAGAGCCCGCGATCTCGACCATGCACAGGCGGCAGGCGCCGCGATCGGTGATGCCTTCCAGGTGGCACAGGCCGGGGATGTCGATGCTGTTCTCCTCGGCCACCTCCATCACGGTCTGCCCTTCGTTGCCAGCGACGTCCTTGCCGTCGATGGTCAGCGTATAGACCTCGCTCATGCCACTACCTCGGCTGGCTGCTTGATGGGACAGACGCCGGCGGGACAGGTCTTGTCGACGATGTGCGCCATGTACTCATCCCTGAAGTAGCGCAGCGTGCTGAAGATCGGGTTGGGGGCACCCTGGCCCAGGCCGCAGAGGGACATCTTCTGGACGATGCCGGCCAGCCGCTCGAGCTGGGCCAGGTCACGTTCGGTGGCCTCCCCCTTGGTGATGAGGTCCAGCAGCATGTACATCTGCGTGGTGCCGACGCGACAGGGCGTGCACTTGCCACACGACTCGTCACGACAGAAGTCCTGGAAGTACTTGGCCACGTCGACCATGCAGGACGTGTCGTCCATCACGATCATGCCGCCCGAGCCCATGAACGAGCCGAGCTCGACGAGGGTCTCGTAGCTGACGGGCGTGTCGAGGTGCTCGGCGGGGATGCAGCCGCCGGAGGGGCCACCGGTCTGGACGGCCTTGAAGGGCCGATCGTCGATGATGCCGCCGCCGATGTCGAAGATGATCTCCCGCAGGGTCATGCCCATGGGGACCTCGACCATGCCCGTGTTGACCACGCGGCCGGCGAGCGCGAAGACCTTGGTGCCCTTCGACTTGCCGACGCCGATCTGCGCGTACTTCTCGGGACCGTCGCGCAGGATGGCGGGTACGCTCGCGAGCGATTCCACGTTGTTGATGAGGGTGGGGCTGCCCCACAGGCCGGCGACCGCGGGATACGGCGGGCGTGGTCTGGGCGTGCCGCGCCGTCCCTCGACCGAGGCGATGAGCGCCGTCTCCTCGCCACACACGAAGGCGCCTGCGCCGAGGCGGATCTGCACGGAGAAGGCGAAGGAGGTGTCCATGATGTTGTCGCCGAGGTAGCCGGCACGCTGAGCCAGGCGGATGGCGGTGCGCAAACGCTGGACCGCCAGCGGGTACTCCGCGCGACAGTAGACATAGCCCTCGTTGGCGTGGACCGCGAAGGCCGCGATGGCCATGCCCTCGAGCACCCGGAAGGGATCGCTCTCGAGGACGCTGCGGTCCATGAACGCCCCCGGGTCGCCCTCGTCCGCGTTGCAGATGACGTACTTCTTGTCGCCGTTGGCCTTGGCCACGGTGGTCCACTTGAGGCCGGTCGGGTAGCCGGCGCCGCCGCGACCGCGAAGGCCGGACTCCGACATCTCGTCTCGCACCTCGGCCGAGGTCATCTCAGAGAGCACGCGGCGGAGGGCGGTGAAGCCGCCGGCGGCGATGTAGTCGTCGAGGCTCTCGGGGTCC
>JBFLKP010000223.1:0-5657 GCA_040883225.1 Candidatus Limnocylindrales bacterium
ACAGCCCATCGGCGAGAGCACCAGGTAGTTCCGTAGCCGAGCAACGATATCCCTCGTGATCACGGCGTCAAGCAGATTGCGAAATCGATACTCGGCGGTGCCTGGCCCTGTGCTGCGCTCGACGACGACTGGCGCGCGATCCCGTCAGGCCGGCCCGAGTGGCCAGGGCCGGCCACCGCGGCCACGCAGCCCCTCGGCGATGGCCTCTGCCTCGATATTGCTGACGCCGAAGCGTCGCAAGGTGTAGCGCGTCATCTGTACGCCCAGCTCCACCTCGCCATGGATGACATAGACGCTGCCGCCCATCGAGGTCACCTCTGCCAGCAGGCGATGGTCGTGTGCGCGTACCACCAGAGCGATGTTGGGGTTCACCTCTCGGGCACGCCGGACGATGAGGCGAGCCGTGTGCGCATCAGGGATCGCCACGACGATGATGCGAGCGGTCTCCAGGCGGGCCTCGTCGAGCACCTCGGCGCTCGAGGCATCTCCGAACACCGCCGGGCGCCCCTGTTCGCGAAGGAGCTCCACGTCGCGACGATCGGCGCTGACCACCACGAACTGGAAGCCCCTGCGGGCCAGCCCCCCGAGCACGACGCGACCGACCCTGCCCGAACCGATCACCACGGCGTGTGCCTTGAGCTCCAGCTCCGTGCCCCCGGTCGACAGGTGCGACAGCGTCACCGAGCGTGAACCGGCCAGCTTGGCCAGGCGCGGGTCGCGCGCGAACAACCTCGCGACGGGGTCGATGGCCCTGAAGAGGAACGGGTTCAGTGTGATCGATACGAGCGCTGCGCTGACCACGAGCTGAAGACCTGCGTCAGGGAAGAGGCCGAGCGCGCTCGCGGACGTGGCCAGGATGAACGAGAACTCGCCGATCTGCGCGAGACCAGCAGCGACCGTCAGGCCGACGCGGGGCAGCTGTCCGAGCAGCGCCACGATGACGAAGGCGGCCAGGCCCTTCGCGACCACGATGACCAGAAGGACGGCCACGACCGCGGGCACGTTGGCGATGGCGTAGCCCGGGTCGAAGAGCATGCCCACCGACACGAAGAAGAGGACCGAAAAGACCTCCCGGAGCGGCCGGGCATCTGCGTCGACCTGGTTGCTGGTGTCCGATTCGTTGACCACGGCGCCCGCCAGGAACGCCCCCAGGGCGAGCGAGACGCCGAAGACCGAGGACGACAGGTAGGCGATCCCCAGCGCGATCGCGACAGCGGCGAGCGTGAAGATCTCATGGTCTCGCAGGCGGGCGACGTAGGCCAATGACCGGGGTAGGACCCGCGTGCCGACGACCACGATGAGCAGCACGAAGAGTCCGGCTCGCACGACCGCCAGCGCGACCTCGCCCAGTGCGTGGAGCGGCCCCGAACCGTCACCGTCCGCGACGCCGCTGAACGCAGCCAGGCTCGGAAGCAGCACGAGGACCGCGACCGTGAAGACATCCTCCACGATGAGCCATCCGACCGCGATGCGTCCCTGGGTCGAGACCAGCTCGCCCCGGTCCATGAGGGCGTGGATCAGGACGACCGTGCTGGCCACGGAGACCGCGAGGCCAAGGACGACGGCAGCCGCCACGGGCCAGCCCAGGAGCAGACCCAGCCCGGTACCGAGGATGCTCGCGACAGCGATCTGCCCGATGGCGCCCGGGACCGCGATGGCCCGCACGGCCATGAGGTCGCGCAGTGAGAAGCGGAGGCCCACCCCGAACATGAGCAGGATGACACCGAGCTCGGCGAGCTCCTGGGCCAGGTCGGCATCGGCGACGAAGCCGGGCGTATAGGGGCCGATCAGGACGCCCGCCAGAAGGTAGCCCACGATGGACGGCAGCCCAAGCCGCTTGGCCACGAGCCCGCCAAGGAAGGCGAGGCCCAGGCCGATGGCGACGGTCGGGATGAGCGCGGGCTCGTGGCCTCCAGGCATGGGTGGGACCTTCGTCAGCCATATCGCAAGGCATGCAAGCAGCCCACCCGGCTGGGTGTCCTGCTTATCGCAGGCGATCCGGTCCGGGGAGGCCGGGACGATGCGACGTCGAACCTGTCGAACGCATGCCACGGGTGGCTCGTTGCGAGAGCCGCTACCGCTGTCGTGGGACCGGCGTGCGGGCGGCGCAGTCTGACCATCATCCGACGCTAGGGGGTGCCGCACCCCACCCGCATCACCCCATCGGGTGAACCCGGGACCGACCCGGTTCGACGCGCGGCCGGGCGCGCCCCCGCCACCTGCCGGACTCGGCTACCAGCGGTGGGTGTTCTGGGTTGGAGCCCGACCGAACCACCCGACCGGGTGACCACGCCAGGACATGACGACCGGTACATTCGGACCGAGGAGTCCTCCCGGGGACGCGACACGACCTCCGGGCCTCGATCGACTGACTGGCGCAAGGAGCAGGTCCGCGATCCGCGCGTCGGGGTCGACGCGCCAAGCGGCACGCCAGCCCGTCGCTGAGTCTGGGTGATGAGGCACTCGACGTCTCGGGCGGAGGGCCCTCGCGACCGTTCGGAGGACATGCCGTTGGAGTACCTCGTCTTCAGCCTCGGGTTCTTCGTGATCCACCTCGTGCTCTATGTGGCCGCGGGCTGGTTCACCCTGCGCTTCGTGTCAGGTGATCTGTATCAAGGTGAGGGCGCGCTCCTGACGACGTTCATGCGCGACGGATCCGACCCGCGCCAACAGGCAGGGCTGATGGGCCGGCTGCTGGCCGCCCAGGCCGTGCGCGCCCTCCTCATGTCGGTCGTGCTCTACCCGCTCCTGGGGCCGATCGGGGAGCTGCCATTCGAGCTGCGGGCGCTCTTCCTCGGCGGGCTGATGTTGGTGTACGCGGACCTTGCGAGCGCGGTGCCGTTCCCGAACACGCTCGAGGGTCTCGTGTACCTGCAGCCCCGTTTCGTCAGCCGCCCGGTCTTCCTGCGCATCAGCGTCGAGGCCGTCATCTACAGCGTCGCCTTCGGGATCCTGGCGGGCTGGTTCCTCTTCTGATCGACCCGCGCGGCCTGCGGTCCAGGCGCTCTACTGCCGCCGCCGCACCCGGATGGCGAGGAGGCGCTCAGCCCTCCTGGCGGCGCTGACGGGCCTTGGCCAGCTCCACGACCGGGAGGACGGAGGCACCGACCACGATGGCCAGGGCCCACTGTCCGAGGTCCAGCGGGGTGGTCTCGAAGATGGTCTGCAGGAAGGGCACGTAGAGCACCGCCACGTGAGCCAGGAGTGCGCCGATCACGGTGACGACGAGGAACGGGTTGTCGCGCAGCGGGACCTGGAAGACGGACCGGCGGAAGGATCGGCTGTTGAAGACGTGGAACAGCTGGAACATCACCATCACGGTCATCAACAGCGTGCGTGTCTCGTCGATGGGCATGTCCTGTTCCAGCAGCCACAGGAAGACGGCCAGCGTCACGCCGGCGATGAACAGCGCCACCCAGCCCAGGCGGATGACGAGGTCGCGATCGAGGACGCCTTCGTCGGGATCGCGAGGCGGCACCTCGAGCAGCCTGGGCTCTCCCTTCTCGAAGGCGAGCGCCATGTCCTGCAGGCCGTTCGTCACCAGGTTGATCCAAAGCACCTGCACCGCGATGAAGGGCAGCGGCAGCCCCAGGAAGAGCGAGACGAGGATAGTGAGGACCTCGGCGAGGCCGGTCGAGAGCAGGAAGTAGATGACCTTGCGGATGTTGTCGAAGACGAGGCGGCCTTCCTCGACCGCTGCCGTGATGCTGGCGAAGTCGTCGTCGGTGAGGACCATGTCGGCCGCTTCACGCGCCACATCCGTGCCGGCCTCCCCCATCGCGACCCCGAGATGAGCTGCCTGGAGCGCAGGCGCGTCGTTGACACCATCGCCAGTGACGGCCACGATCTCGCCCCGGGCCTTGAGCCGCTCCACCAGCCGGAGCTTGTGCTCCGGGGCGACCCGGGCGTAGACGTTGACGTGGCGGACGACGTCGTCGAGCTCATCGTCGGAGAGCGTCTCGAGCTCGCGGCCCTCGCGGACCTCGTCATCACCACCACTGAGCCCCAGCTGTCGTCCGATGGCGCGAGCCGTGACGGCGTGATCGCCGGTGAACATGAGCACGCGGATCCCCGCGCGCTGGGTGGCCTGGACCGCCTCGGCAGCCGCCGGGCGCAATGGGTCCTCCATGCCCTGGAAGCCGGCGAAGACGAGATCCGATCCGACATCTCCCTCGCCCTCGAACCGCTCGGCATCGGTGCGGCGGAAGGCCATCGCGAGCACGCGATACCCTTCATCGGCGAGCTCGTGGGCGACCTGCAGCTCAGCTTCGCGATCGAGCTCGATCTGCTTGCCGTCAGACTGCAGGCGCCGGTCGCACCGCTCCAGTACGGGCTCGGGTGCGCCCTTGACGAAGATGGTCGGCCCGTCGTCGGAGTGATTCAGCGTCGCCATGTACTGGCGCTCGGACTCGAACGGGATGATGTCGAGCTGCTGGTGGGACGCGCGTGTCGGCTCGAGCTCCAGGCCCGCCTTAGCGGCGGATACGAGCACCGCTAGCTCGGTCGGCTCACCGGCCGGCTCATCGTCCTCGCCACTGATGGCGGCGGCCTCGCTGGCGAGCAGGCCGGCGAGCAGCGTCGTACGCAGAGCGACGTCCTCACCTGGATCCACGCGCCCGTCGTCGTCGTACTCGATGGTCCCCTCGACCTCGTATCCGGTGCCGCTGACGTCGTATCGTCGTCCGCCGGCGTGGATCGACCGAACGGTCATCTTCTGGCTGGTGAGCGTGCCCGTCTTGTCAGAACCGATGATCGTCGTCGAGCCCAGCGTCTCGACGGAGGGCAGCGTGCGGATGATGGCGTTGCGTGCGGCCATCCGCCGTACGCCTACCGCGAGGGCCACCGTGAGCACGACCGGCAAGGCCTCGGGGACCGCGCCGACGGCCATGGCCACCGCGGTCTGGACGATGTCGAACAGCTCCATCCCGCGGATGAACCCGACCACGCCGACGAGCCCGGCGAGCGCGAGGATGGCGGCGCCGATGATCCGGCCGAAGCGGTCCATCTTCGCCTGAAGCGGTGTCCTGACCTGGCCGACCTCGGCGGTCGCCTCGGCGATGCGGCCCAGCTGGCTGGCTTCGCCGGTGGCGACCACGATCCCCAGCCCTCGCCCGCGCGTCACATTCGTCCCGGCGAACGCCATGCTGAGCTGGTCGCCGGGTACGGCTTGCTCGTCCTCCACGGGCTCGACCTGCTTGGTGACCGGTTCGGACTCGCCGGTGAGAGCGGCCTCGTCGATCCGTAGCTCGTCGGCCCGCAGGAGGCGGACGTCCGCCGGGACCCGCGTGCCGGACGCGAGGCGGACGACATCGCCGGGCACGACCTCGTCGGTGCCCACTTCCACATCGCGACCATCACGTCGAAGCGGCGCCTTGGGCCCGCTCATCTCCGCCAGCGCTCGGATCGCCTTCTGTGCCCGGTACTCCTGTGTGAAACCGACCGCGCCGTTGAGGACCACCACGGCCAGGATCACCGCCGCGTCGATGTACTCCTGGAAGAGGAGCACGACCACGCCGGCCGCGATGAGGATGTAGATGAGCGGATCGAGGAACTGGCGCAGCAGGATCCGCCACCAGGGCTCCTCTTCACTCCGCTCGATCGTGTTGGGCCCGAAGCGCTCGCGACGTGTCCGCGCCTCCTCCGCGGACAGGCCGCGT
>JBFLKP010000224.1:0-9352 GCA_040883225.1 Candidatus Limnocylindrales bacterium
GCCGTCGGTCGGTGTCGGTGTGGTAACGTCATGGGTCCCGGTTCGGGTGGGTGGCGAGGAGGCACGACTGTGGTCGTGCCTCCTCGCACTGACTGCTCAGGTCGGTGCTATTCGCCCGGGCCCTTGCACTCGATGAGGGCCTCATCGGTGTACGTGGTCCAACCGGGGATCTGCAGGCCGACCGGCCACTCGGGGTCCAGGTTCGGGTTCTGCGCGGCCTCGATGAGGGCGCGGCCTTCCTCGGTGTTGTTAGCCATCAGGACCGGGTCGACGCGCACGAAGCGGTCTTCCTCGCTCTCGGGCACGAGCGGACGCTCGCCGTTGAGGATCTGCAGCGCCAGGGTCACGCCTGCGCCACCGACGGTGCCGGGGTTGGTCACGGCTGCGCCGACGAAGTCCTCGACCGTGGCCAGCTGGGTCACGAAGCCGGCGTTGTCAGCACCGACGATCGGGACCAGTGGCTCACCGCTGTCGAGGTAGGCGTCGACGATGACGTTGTCGATGCCCGACGTCCACACGCCGTCGACGGGGATGCCGGATGCGATCATGTCCAGCATCTGCTGGCTGCCGGTGTCCTGCGACCAGCCGGTGTGGACCTCGTTGACGATCTCGATGCCGGGATAGTCGGCCAGCGCCTCCTGGAAGCCGGTGTCGCGATCGTCATCCGCGGAGTGGCCAGCAAGGCCACGCATGTAGAAGACGTTGCCCTCGCCCTCGAGCGTCTCGAACAGCCACCCTGCGCCGAGCTTGGCGTACTCGACCTGGTTGTTCTCGAGCGCATAGGCGGTCGGCTCGTTCACGGCCGAGTCCACCGACACCACGGGGATGCCCGCGTCGGTCGCCTCCTTGACCGCGGGCGCGATGGCCTCCGTGTCGGCGGCGTTGACGATGATGGCGTCGACACCGGCCGCGATGAGGTTGCGGATGTCCTCGAGCTGGCCGGCAGCGTCGGTGTTGCGGTGGGCGATGTTGAGCGATGCGACCTCGCCGGAGGCTGCGGCCTGCGCCTTGATGGAGCAGATCATCTCCTCGCGCCAGCCGTTGCCCTGCACGGTGTTCGAGACACCGATGACGTAGCCGTCATCCTGCGCCACGGCCGTGGCGATTCCCATGCTGGTCGCGGCGAGCGCAACGGTGGCGGCACCGGCGAACAACTTCGTGAACTTGCGATCCATGTGACTCCTTGTCCTCCTCACATGAAGGTTGACGTGGTGACTGCGAGCGGGTCGCCCGCGGTCGGGGGTTCGAGACAGTCGGTTATCGCGTGTCGATCACACCTCCTCGCTACGCCTGACTGACTGGTTCGTCATCGGGCTCGCGGACGATGGTCCGCGCGACACGTCGCGCGTGTTCCCGGTAGGCACTCTCGAAGAGTGCTCGCGAGCGCTCCGCGCCCACGACGGACGCGCGCGTGATGACAGGTGGCGTCGCGCCCCGCTCCACGAGGAGCTGGGCGATGCGCACCTTCAGCGAATTGACGATGGCCACGTAGGCCAGGGTGGAGCCGGGCCCGACCGGCGTGTCAAGGTTCGGCAGCGTGACCATGGCGTCCGCCTCCGGCGTGCACAGGTCGATGACGATCTCGGCCTCATCGAGCAGGCGGCTGCCGACCGCGGGATCGGGCTCGCCGGACAGCGACTGCCCCACGCCCGTCACGGCCACGACCTTGCAGCCACGCTGGCGGGCCCCGCGGGCGACCTCGACCGGCACCGCCGTGAGGCCGTTGGCGCTGAAGACCATCATCACGTCGTTGGGCCGGAAGCTGAAGTTGTCAAGGATGACCTTGGCCAGGCCGGGCACCCGCTCGATGAACATGGCCTGCCGCTGGCCGTTGGTGCCGACCACGTCGAAGTGGTTGGACATCGACAGCTCCACGATGGGGTGGAAACCGGGGAAGCTGCCGTAGCGCGGGAACATCTCCTCCACGGGCATGCGGGAGTGGCCCGTGCCGAAGAGGTGCACGAGCCCATCGGTGGCAATGGACTCGGCGCACAGCTGGGCGGTCCGCTCCAGCACGTCCGCCTGGCTCGTGACGATGCGCTCGAGCACGGCCTGCGCTTCATCGAACCAGGCGCGGATCCCGTTGAAGTCCGACATCAGGGTGTTGGTTAGCCTCGCTAGCGGATGAAGGGGCGAAGTTGGTCGCGAGCCACGAGGAAGCCGCGCTTGATCTTCTCGTCGGTGCCCTCGAAGACCTTGTCTTCGTGCTCGATGATGATGGGCCCGTCGTAGCCGACCCGGTAGAGCTCGGAGAAGATCCGTGGCCAGGGGGCGTCGCCCAGGCCCGGGATGCGCGGGACCTGCCAGCCGATGCCACCGCTGAGCGTGCCGCGCTCGTACAGGCCATCGCGGTCGATCATCACGTCCTTGGCCTGGAAGTGGAGGATGTGGTCGGCGAACTCACGGATGAAGCGGCCCTGGTCGATCATCAGCCAGACGAGGTGGCTGGGGTCGTAGTTGAGACCCACGGTGCCGCCCCACTCTTCGAGGATGCGGCGCCAGATGTAGGGGCTGTAGGCGATGTTGTGGCCACCCGGCCACTCGTCATACGAGAAGATCATGGGGCAGTTCTCGAAGGTCAGCTTGACCCCGTTGTCCTGCGCGAACGTCACGATGTCCGGCCAGACCTTGAGCGCCTCCTCCCAGTTCTGGTCGACGTTCAATCTGGCATCACCGCCGCAGAACGTGTTCGTCACGGGCAGGCCCATCTTGCCCGTGGCTACGATGACCTTCTTGAGGTGGTCGATGGCGGCCTCTCGTACCGCGAGATCGGGGTGCAGCGGATTGGGGTAGAAGCCGAGGCCGCTGATGTCGAGGCCCTTCTCGGCGAGCTCCGCCTTGATCTCGCCGGCCTGCGCATCGGTCAGGTTGGCGACGTCGATGTGGGCCGTGCCCGCGTACTTGCGCTTGGTGCCGCCACTCATGGGCCAGCAGGCGATCTCCAGCACCTCGAACTCCGCCTCGGCGGCCCAGTCGGCCACCTCCATCAGCGGCGTCTCCGGGAACGGTGCTGTCAGGAACCCGAGCTTCACGTCCTCCTCCTTCTACTCGTAGCCGTGCTAGCGGATGTCGATGTTCAGGCCACGTCGACCCAGCGGCCCTCTCTGGCGCTCTGGGCGATGGCATCGCAGACGGCCATCTCGTGGTGGCCGTCCTCGAAGGTGGCGTAGAGCGGCTGATCGGGAGCCTTCCCGGCCAGGACCGCCTTGTAGATCTCGCGGAAGAGCGCGTGGAACGTGTCTCCGAAGCCCTCCACGTGGCCGCCCGGGAGGGAGGCGGCCTGCGTGCCCGTCTCGTTCATGACCTCCGCGCTGCGCATGAGCAGCTCGTTGGGCCGGTTGCGGTGGCCGATCCACAGGTGGTCGGGCGTCTCCGAGTCCCACGCCGCGGCCGAGGCGGAGCCGTCGATCTCCCACTGCAGCGAGTTCTTGCGTCCCGCGCTGACCTGGCTGACCACGACCGAGCCGCGGGCGCCGTTCTCGTAGCGCAGCAGGACGAGCGCGGCGTCATCGGTGGTCATCTCGGTGGCGACCGTGTCGGCGGCGCGTTCCTGGCTGAACGTCTCCACCGGCCCGGTGGGCTGCTGGCGGACCTTGACGAAGGTCGAGAGATCGGCCATGACCGAAGCGACGCGCGAGCCGGTGATGAAGCTGGTGAGGTCGATCCAGTGGGTGCCGATGTCGCCCACCGCGCGGAGGTCGCCGCCCTTGGCCGGCTCCAGGCGCCAGTTCCAGTCGGTGTCGAGCAGGAGCCAGTCCTGGATGTAGTGGCCGTGGACCAGGCGGGGCTCGCCCAGCTCGCCGTCTCGCACCATCTGGTGGGCGTGCTGGTTGAGCGGGTAGAAGCGGATGTTGTAGTTGACCGCGCTGATACGGTCGCTGGCCGCGGCCAGCTCGACCAGCTCCGCCGACTCCGCCGAGGTCACCGCCAGTGGCTTCTCGCAGACGACGTGCCTGCCGGCGGCAAGGATCTGCTTGACCTGCGGGAAGTGCAGCTGGTTGGGGGAGGTGACGTGCACCGCGTCGACCGCCGGGTCTTCGAGGAGCTCCTCGAGGCTGTCATAGGCGCGAGGGAGGCCGATGCGCTCGGCGGCCAGCTGCCCGCGCTCGGGGCTGCTGCCCAACACGCCGCGAACGTCGACGCCCAGGCGGCGCAGGTTCTCGATGTGCACGGTGCCGATGAAGCCGCTGCCGATGACGGCCGCGCCGATGTCGCTGAAGCGCTCCACTGATCCCTCCTCCTCAGGAAACGAGGCCATCTAGACGGCTAGATGGCCCGCTGCCAATGTACCGATGCGTTCGTGCGGCGTCAAACGTATTCATGCCGCGGCCTCCAGCAGGGCTGCAGGGCGACCGTGGTCGATCCAGCGTGCGAGCTGTGGCGTGCTGAAGAGCTCGTCGAGCACCATCGAGGCGCCGCCGATGACCCCGGCACGGGCCCCGAGGCGCGAGAGCTGGACCAGCAGCTCACGCGTGGCCAGGGCGGTGCTGCGGGCGTAGACGACCTGCCGGATGGTGGCCAGATACGCATCGCCGGCGTGAGCCACGCCGCCCCCGACGACGATGAGCGAAGGGTTGAAGAAGTTCGCCAGCCCGGCCAGCGTCTGGCCCAGCAGGCGCGCGCTCTGGTCCAGGAGCCGGACCGAGGCCGGGTCGCCGGCGCGCGCCGCACGGACGACCTCTCGCGCGGTGATGTGGCCGCGGTCGGCGAGGATGGCTGCGAGGCGCTCGCTCTCTCCGCTCTGGGCCAGGCGCGCCCCTTCCCGTGCGAGTGCCGCCCCGCCGGCGTGGGACTCGAGGCAGTCGACCTTGCCGCAGCGGCAGATCTGGCGCTTGCGGGTCGCGACCTGCACATGGCCGATGTCGCCGGCGCTGCCCTGGGCGCCACGGTGGATCCGACCGTTGCTCACGAGCCCGCAGCCGATGCCCGTACCGACCTTCACGTACATGAAGTCGTCGTGGTCGCTGGCCAGGCCGGCGCGCCACTCGCCGAGGGCCATGATGTTGACGTCATTGTCGACCCACACCGGCACACGGTGGCGCTGGGCGAAGCGCTCTCGGACCGGGTAGCCCTCCCAGCCGGGCATGATGGGCGGACTGACGGGGTGCCCGGTCCGGAACTCGACCGGTCCGGGCACGCCGATGCCCATACCCCACAGCTCACCCGGCGCTTCGTGGGCCCGCAGCAGGCGCTCGAACAGCGTGTCGACGAGGGCCAGGATGACCTCCGGGCCATCGGCCACGTCAGCTCGCTCCCCGATGTGCCCGAGCACCTTGCCGGTGGCATCAGCGATGGCCACGTCGATGCTGGTGGCGCCGATATCCGCCACCAGGACGTGCCCCGCGTCGGCCCGGAACTCGAGCTGCCGGGGCGGACGCCCGCCGGTGCTGGCTGCCGTCGTCTCGATGAGGAAGCCACGTGCCAGCAGCTCGTTCACCCGCTGCGTCACGACCGACCGCGAGAGGCCGGTGCGGTCGCTCAGCTCGGAGCGGGAGTGCGCCTGGCCCCTGCGCACGAGCTCGAGCACGGCCACCATGGCGTCCATCGATTCCTCGGGCAGGCGTCGCTGCTTTGGCACCTCCACAGCGTACTTTTGCGTGTCAAGTGAATAAGTCGGAGACCGACACGGCGAAGTCCAGCGCGCCCTGGCGGCGGCGCCGTTACTCCAGCGGCGGAGAACGTTGCCACGGAGTACGCTCACCCACGGACCTGCTGTCACCATCTGAACCGGAGCGGACCGATGGATCATGCCCGTCTGGCCACGCCGTTGACCACCGCGCTCGTTGCCGTGGTCGCGCTGGAGGTCGCCTCCATCGCTCACACCCCCTCGGTCATCGACGACCAGCCGGCCTCGGCCGCCGAGGCCGTCGTGCTCGACGACCCCACCCTGTCGCGTGCCATCGGCGCCACCATCGGCGCCCCGGGTGAAGTCGATTGGTATCGCATGGAGTTGGCGGCGGGCGACCTGCTCGTGGTCGGCATGACCGCCCCCGATGCGCAGGGCGGCATCCCCGCGACCTTCACCCTCGTCGGGCCGGGCCTTCCTCCTGCTGCGACCGCGGGACCTGACGCCCTGTCGTTGGCCCGGGAGGCAGGTGCCGAGGGGGCGATCGCGTTCGAGCCCGACAGCGACCCGCCACGCGAGGTCCACGGTGGCCTCGGCTTCATCGACTACGGTTCCATTCGGCTGCAGGTGCCCGTTGACGGCACGTACCACGTGGCCGTGGAGGCGGTCGATCCAGGAGCCACGGGGAAGTACGTCTTCGCCCCCGGCGTGCGCGAGGAGTTCGGAGCCGAGGCCATCGCCGGGATGCTCGACCTCGTCGAGTTCTTCGCTGCACCGTGGCCGCCGCAGGGCTAGCTGGACCTTCGCTCAGGTAACGCTCCGCTCGAGGTCTAGCCCAGCTCGAAGGTGGTGATGCCGTAGACCCGGTGCTCGGCGATCTTCGGGCGGGGCCCGAGGTACATGCGCGCGGTGCCGAAGACCTCCCGCATCTCGTGGCGTCGGGCGAGGCCCATGGCGAAGGCATTGATCTCGGGCACATCGAGGAACACCGGCTCACCCGGCAGGTGCGCTGCCAACGCGGTGTAGAGGCTCTCCGCGACGTCGGGGTCGTCCGCGAAGAGGGGCCCGATCTTGCCCCCCACCCGGCATCGCCGGATGACGCCATAGCCCTTCACCGTCCCTTCTTCGACGGCCGCCAGGGCCAGGCTCTCGGGCTGCTCCAGCCACGGCCGCAGGAAGCCCTCACGCCAGGTCGCGAAGCAGCGGCGGTCGTACTCGGCGATGCGCTCGAAGGGCACGTCCCGGGCCTCGGTCAGACCGGGGGCTCGCACCACGGCCACGCCCGTGCCCTCGTAGCGGAGCGAGCGGTGCGCGAACCCGAAGCCCCCCTCTGCGTACCACGCCTGCATCTCGAGGACGCCGTCCATGCCGATGGCCGCCCCCGCTCGCAGGCGCGACTGCAGCAGCCGCAAGCGCGCGTGCCAGAGCTGTGTCCCGAGGCCCCGGCCGCGGAACTCGGGGCGCACGAGGAAGAGCCCCATGAACCCGAACTCGCGGTGATAGCTGACGATGCTGCCGCCGCCGACGACCTCGTCGCCCAGCTCGGCCGCGATGAACCCCTGGGGGTCGGCCTGCCAGAAGACCCGGGCGTCGTGCAGCCCGGGGTTCCAGCCCTCATCGGCGGCCCAGTCCACGAGCCGGACGACCTCGTCCTCGCTCATCAAGCGCAGCGTCAGCGCCTCGGCCATGCCCTCCTCCTCGTCGCGGGCCAAGCATGCCTCACCCATGGTCGGCGTCGCAGCCCGGGTTCCCGTCACAGCCCCGAAATCGAGGCTGTCCTATCCTCGACCCTTCCGCACCCCAGTCTCGAACACCCGAGGAGTCCCCATGCCCCACCGTCGTCTGCTGGCCGCCGCGGCCGCACTCTCGATGGCCGTCGTCGCCGCGATGCCCGCCGGAGCCCAGGATGAGGACCGCCCCCTGGGGCCGCCCGAGGCCACGCCCAACCCGGTCCCGCTCGACACGCCCGCCGGCGACGGCACGGCCATCCGCTTCGTGACCGAGGAGGGTGAGTTCGTGGTCGGGCTCTTCAACGAGTCGGCACCGGTGGCGTCGGAGAACATGCAGAACCTCGCCGAGGCCGGCTACTTCGACGGCATCGGCTTCCACCGCGCGGTCGAGGGCTTCGTGCTCCAGGGCGGCGACCCCGACGGCACGGGCATGGGTGGCCCTGGCTACACCATCCTCGACGAGGAGGTCGTCGGTCAGTACGGCCGCGGCATCGTGGCCATGGCCCGCACGCAGGCGCCGAACTCGCAGGGCAGCCAGTTCTTCATCATCCTCGACGACGCCGCCGAGGGCGCGCTCGAGGCCTTCCGCACCTACACCATCTTCGGCCGCGTGGTCGAGGGCATGGACGTGGTCGACGCCATCGTCGCGGCCCGCGAGCCGTCAGACCAGATCGAGGACCCGGTGCGCATCCTCTCGACCTCCATCGAGGAGGTGGAGCTGCCGCCCGAACCCACGCCTGGGCCGCCGACCCCGGCCGAGGTCGCGGCCGATGAGCTGTCTTCGCTGATGCCGCAGAGCGCCGGTGGCTACGACCTGCAGCAGATCGCCTTCACCCTCGAGGAGGTCGCCTCGCAGTTCGATGCCGCGGTCATCGCGGAGCTGGGGAGCATCGTCGACGAGGCCGGCGCAGACCTTGGGCTGATGTCCATCGCCCAGGCCAGCGCCCAGGATGCCGAAGGCTTCGTCAGCATCGCCGCCGTTTCCATCCCGGACGTGGACGCGGCCTCCGTCTTCGAGCCGGTGGCTCAGCTGATGCTGCCGAACGCCGACCTCGGCGCGCGCAGCGAGGAGACCTTCGGCGAGCGCTCCGTGACCGTCGTCGACCTCGGCGGCGGCCAGCTGATCTACGTCTTTCCCAGTGACGACGTGCTCTGGTTCGTGACCACCACCGTGGAGGACGTCGAGACCATCATCACGGAACTGCCGTAGCTCGAGCCGGCGCCGTGGGCCGCGGCTCGGCTAGACCACGCGGTCGCTGAAGTCGCCGCTCTGGGGATCCTTGAGGATGAGCTTGGAGCGCCCGTCGGGCAGCAGCTCGCGCTTGATGACGACGAGGCCCTCGTGGATCTCCGGCTCCCTGCTGATGGGCTCGGTGGTGCTGCCGCGCCAGACGAGGTCGACCGGCTCCCATCGTCGGCTGGCGGCCGACTTGTAGCAGGCGTCCATGATGGCGTTCACGACGTAGCCGTCGTAGAGCGTCTCCATGGGCTCGCGCCCTTCGTCCATGGCGTCGAACATGTCGGTGAACATGTCGACGTAGCCGAGCTCGGAGACCTCGTCCCCGACGGGGAAGAGCCAGCCGGCGTCGGTCTCCGCCTTCTCGGCCACGTAGCCTCCCTCGCCCTCGCCGGCGGTGAACATCTCGAAGCCGGTGCGCAGGAAGTTGTTGATCCAGACGGTGCCGCCCGTGCCGGCCACCTCGGTGCGCAGGTCCATGCCGCCGCGGAAGGTCCAGCTGACCTCGAACTGGCCGATGGCGCCCGACTCGTACTTCACCAGTGCGATGGCGTTGTCCTCTGCGTCGATGGGGTGCACCAGCGTGTCCGTCTGGCACATGACCTCGACGGGTCGATTGCCCTTGCCCACGAAGACGCGGGCGATCTCGATGCAGTGGCAGCCGAGGTCGATGATGGCGCCGCCGCCGGTCAGCCGGTGGTCCCAGAACCAGGCCGAGTGCGGGCCCGGGTGGGCCTCGCGTGCGCGCACCCAGGTGATGTCACCCAGGGCGCCGTCCTGCGCCGAGCGCATGGCCTTGAGCGACTTGGGCGAGTAGAC
>JBFLKP010000033.1:0-3750 GCA_040883225.1 Candidatus Limnocylindrales bacterium
AGATGAAGCCGGTGGTGGCGGGATCGGGCGGCGTGAAGGTGAGCCACGGGTCGGTCTCGACCACGACGCTCTCGTCGGGCTCGAGCGCGGCGGCGGCTGCGGGCATGGGGTCGACGAGATCCGTCAACCACACGTAGCCGACGACCCCGACGGCGAGCACGGCCGCGAGCACGACCCCGACGATGAGCTTCCAGTGATGCCGCATTCGCGAAGTCTAGGTCGGCGGCAGCATTCTGGCGGACCGGCCCTGCTAGCATCCACCCGATGACCACAGCGCAGCACGCCGGAACCCTCGCTGGCCGACGAGGGCAGACCCTTGGCGACCACCTCATCCCCTCGGGCCTCGCGACACGAGCGCCGGCCTGGGCTCGCGACGTGGCCCTCATCGCCGGCGGCGTCATCCTGCTCATCCTGGGCGCGCGGATCGCGTTCGAGCTGCCGGCCGTCAGCCTTGGCCGGTTCTACGTGCCGGACAACCCGTTCGTGCCCATCACGCTGCAGACCTTCAGCGTCCTCTTCACCAGCGCGGCCCTGGGCGCCCGGCGGGGTGTTTCGGCCACCGGCATCTACCTGCTGCTGGGCGTGATCGGTCTGCCCGTCTTCTCGTTCGGTAGCTCCGGCATCGACACCTTCGCGGCGTTCGAGTCGGGCCGGCTGCTGCTGGGGACCACTGGCGGCTACCTCGCGGGCTTCCTCTTCGCCTCGGCCGCCGTGGGCAAGCTGGCCGAACGCGGCTGGGACCGCCGGTTGGGCGGCTCCCTCGGGGCCATGGCCATCGGCACGCTCATCATCTACGCCTTCGGTCTCGCGTGGCTGGCGCTGGCCCTGGGGCGCGGGGTCACCGACGTGCTGCCCTTCGGCCTCTTCCCCTTCGTCCCCGGCGACATCCTGAAGCTGCTGCTGGCCGCGGGCATCCTGCCCCTGGGCTGGCGACTGGCCGGCCGGCGCGCCTCTGGAGGTGCGTCCGACTAGCCTGATGGCCGCTATCGTCACCGAGGCGCTCGGGAAGTCCTACGGGGGCCACGGCAACCCCCTGCATCGCGGCTCTGAGGTGCTCGCGCTCCACGACCTCTCCATCGAGGTGGAGGAGGCCGAGATCTTCGGCTTCCTCGGGCCCAACGGCGCAGGCAAGTCCACGACCATCCGGCTGCTGCTGGGCTACCTCCATCCCTCGGCGGGCTCAGCCACCGTGCTCGGACGCGACATCGTCAACGACAGCGAGGAGATCCGCCGGCGCGCCGGCTACCTGCCCGGCGGCATCGCCTTCTACGACGGCATGACCGGGTCCGAGCAGCTGGCCTATCTCTCGCGGCTCGACGGGCGCCCGGCGCCGCTGCGGGACGAGCTCATCGAGCGGCTGGAGCTCTCGAAGCGGGACCTCGGTCGCCAGATCCGCGACTACTCGCGCGGGATGCGCCAGAAGATCGGCATCATCCAGGCCTTCCAGGCCGACCCCGAGCTGGCCGTGCTCGACGAGCCCACCGAGGGCCTCGATCCGCTGATGCAGCGGTCGTTCTACGAGATCCTCGAGGACCGCAAGCGGGAAGGTCGCACGATCTTCCTCTCCTCGCACGTCCTGAGCGAGGTCGAGCGCGTCTGCGACCGCGTGGCCATCGTGCGCAAGGGCGCGCTCGTGGCCCTGACCGACATCGGCGAGCTGCTCGACCGACGCCGTCGTCGCGTCGAGATGCGCCTCGACGGAGCGGCCCCCGCGCTCGATGGCGTCGAAGGTGTGACCGAGGTCCACGTGCGCGACGACGTCCTGACCTGCCAGCTCGAAGGGGAGCCCGGGCCCTTGCTGACCGCGCTCCAGGGCGCGCCCATCCGCGATCTGCTCATCGAGCCCGCACGCCTCGAGGAGGCGTTCATGGAGTACTACGCACCCGATGAGGCCGACGTCGTGCCGGCGGGGGAGGAGGCCGGCTCGTGAACCTCCCGCTGCTGCGCTACACGTTCGGCTCGAACCTGGTGCGCCTGGCGGTCATCGCCGCGGGCCTCGTGCTCATGGGCATCGTCATGCCGGTGATGTACGCCGCGTTCGGCGAGGAGATGTCCGAGTTCATCGACTCGGTGCCCTTCTTCAGCCAGCTCATCAACGGCTTCGGTGGCGGCAACGTGCTCTCGCTGACCGGCTCCATGGCCTTCGCCTTCCAGCATCCCTTCACGTTGCTGCTGGTGGGCATCATGGCCATCGCCTTCCCGGCCCTGGCCATCGCCGGCGAGCGCGACCGCGGCACCCTCGAGGTCACGCTCTCGCGGCCGATCTCGCGCCGCGGCCTGCTGCTCACGCTCTTCCTCGCGGGCGTGGTCTTCGTGGCGCTGCTCAACGGCGTGCTCGCCGCCACGACCGCGGTCACGGCCGTGGCGGTCGGCTTCGGCGACGAGGTCGAGATCGCCAACCTCGCCCAGCTGTGGGTCGTGTCGTCGCTGCTCTTCGTGGTCTTCATGGGCCTCGCCTTCGTCGTCTCGGTGGAGTCGGACCGGGCCGGCCCGGCCATCGGCATCCCGGCCATCTTCGTCCTGCTCAACTACCTCGCCTTCACCATCGGTGGGATCTGGCCCGACGTGGCCGTGCTCGAGGACTGGTCGATGTTCAACCTGCTCAAGGCGCAGTCGGTGCTCACCGATGGCGTCGCCCTCAGCGACGTGGTGGTCCTGCTCGCCTGTATCGCGCTCCTCGCGGCCGTGGCCTTCTACCGCTTCCCACGCCGGGACCTGCCGGCGCCGTCGTAGGCCACCGGTCCGGCGCGGCCTCGCTAGACTGAGCGCGCCATGCGTATCAACCGAAGCCTCTTCAACTGGGGCGTGTTCCTCATCGCCCTGGGTGGCGTGCCGCTGGCCGTCGACCAGGGCTGGCTGGAGTCCGACATCGCGGGCGAGCTCGGGCGGCTGTGGCCGCTCATCCTCGTCGGCATCGGCCTCGGGCTCATCCTGCGCTGGACCCCGCTCTCGTGGTTCGGTGGCGCCCTCGTGGCGGCCACCTTCGGCGTCATCTTCGGCGCCGCTGCCGTGTCCCTGCGCGACAACGACCTGGCCAACGTCCAGAGCATCATCCCGGCCATCGCCAGCGGTGCCTGCGCTGACGGGGATGCGCCCTCCGAGACCACGACCCGCGAGGGTATCGCCTCGAGCGAGACCTTCAGCCTGGACCTCACGCTGCCCTGCGGCGAGCTCGACATCTCCCGCGCGGTGACCCCGACCTGGCGCGTGACGGCAGCCCACGAGACGGGTGAGGCCCCGGTCGTCGAAGAGTCCGACGGCACCGATGGCACGACGGCGCTGAGCGTTCGCGGCCGCGGCGGAGAGGAGATCGCTTTCATCGGCCGCCAGGCGCGCAGCGAGTGGGAGGTGCAGCTCCCGGCGGGGGCCCAGCTCACCCTGCGCACGACGCTCGACGCGGCCAGGGGCACCATCGACACCGGTGCCGGTCCCGTCGACCGATTCGACGTCACCCTCAATGCCTCGGACGCCACCTTCGACCTGGGCGAGGCCACCGACGTCGTGTCCCCGGTCGCGAGCCTGACCCTCAACGCGTCGGACGGCCGCCTGCTCCTGCCGGCCGCATCGGCCCAGGTCTCGGCCACGCTCAACGCCTCGTCCCTGGACATCTGTGCTCCCGCTGCGGTGCCCCTGCAGCTGGAGCTGACCGAGACGCTGTCGGGCAGCGACCTCGGCGACGCCGGCCTCGAGAAGGTCGATGACGACACCTGGCAGACGCCCGGCTTCACCCGTGCCGGCGGGCATCACCTG
>JBFLKP010000225.1:0-3525 GCA_040883225.1 Candidatus Limnocylindrales bacterium
AGCGCCTCGTCGGCGGCCGCCTGGAAGTCGATCTCCTCGACCGTCGAGAGGGCCTCGGCCGCGGCCTCCTCGATGGCGCGCTGGATGTCGACGTCGCTCGGCAGCTCGAGCTCATCGATGGCCTGCTGCGCATCGGTGATGGCCTGGTCGACGGCTTCCTGCGCGCTCGCGAGCGCCGCGTCGACATCGAACTCCTGCGCGCTTTCGATGGCGTCGTCGAAGGCGGCCTGCAGGTCGACCTCGCGTAGATCCTCGAGCGTGTCGTCGATGGTCGAAGCGATCTGGTCGAGTAGCGTCTGCTCCTCCTCCGCCCCGGCCATGGCCAAGTCCGTCAGCGCAGCCTCGACCGACGAGATGCAGGCGTCGCGTTCCACCTCGTCGTCCGCGGTCGCGGCGCACAGCTCGGTCACGAGCCCCAGGTCGATGGCCTCCGGCAGCGGCGACTCGGTCTGGGCAGCCACGGAAGCCGGCGTGACCGCGAGGAGGAGCCCGAGAAGCAGGGAGAGTCGAGACATCATGGTGAGGGAACGGTACGTCAACCGGCAGAAGTCGGCCACGAAGCACCCGACCGGTTGCCGGCGGTGCTCGCCGATCGGCTGCATGCCGCGTTTCCGACGCGATGGTCGGCTGGTGCGCCAAGGCACCGGTCGTGACCTTCGGCCCGGGCCCTTCGGGGCCATCCGGCCCACTCGGCCACTCCGCGGACCGCCAGAGACTCGATGCATCTCGCGGGAACGAGAGACCTGAAGCCGTGCCTGCACAGGTCACCGTGCATTTGCCTGTCTTGGGAGGGAACGTGGCGTTGCAGTTGACCCTTGGTCGCCAACGTGTGCCGATGCTCGACGCATCCACACTGGAGGATCGCACCCGTCCGGCGCTCGATGGCTCGGCCGCTGCGCGGCTTCGCTTCTTCTCGTGGCCGCACTGGCACGAGGAGCAGCATCGGCCCACCCACGAGCTTCGGCCGACCCAGGCCCGCCTCGGCCGCCGCTAGCCATCCTCGGCCGCGCTACAGGCCCGGCACCCTCCGCTCCAGCGCTTCGCGCAACGTGCGCTGGACCAGGGCGTACCGTGGATCGCCCGCCCGGCTCTTGAGCATGCAGGGGTCGCCGGCCTTTCGTCTCTTCCACTCGTGGCACGCACCGCCGCTGAGGTCGTAGAGCTCGACCTCGCCGGTCTCGTAGGCCGTGTACATCCAGCGACAGGCGCCGTCCTTCCTGCGCTGGCACACCTTCGTCGCGAGCGGGTGGCTCCCGGTGGTGGTGATGCTCCAGTACCTCGGCACGCGGTGGCCATCGTCGAGATAGCTGCCGAGGACGGACTTGCGCCACATCGCGTCCCGCTCCCCGGTCATCAGCTTGAGCAGCGAGATGCCATCGGGCCGAGGCTGACCGGTGGGGTAGGGGCCCAGTTCGCAGCCGGCGATGTCGCAGATGGTCGGCGCGAGGTCGATGTTCTGCACGCGCTCGCCGACCGTCTTGGGCACCGTCCCAAGCACCCTGGGCCAGTGGATCATCAGCGGGATCCGCGTGCCGTACGGGGCCTTCTTGTCGTGCAGGAAGCGCTGCGCGCCGAAGGCCATGCCGTTGTCCGACGTCAGCACGAGCATGGTGTTGTCCAGCCGCCCCTGCCTGTCGAGCTGGCGCACGAGCCGGCCGACCATCTCGTCGACCGAGAGCATGCCGCGGCAGATGCGCGCGAGGTCGTAGCCCTTCCGTTCCACGATGCGCCGCTGGCCCACGTATGCCGGCTTGTCCGCCACGGCCCGCTCCATGTAGCTCGGCGGCTTCCAGCGCTTGATGCCGTTGCAGACCTTGGCGCCCACGTGCCGCGGCGCCACGTTCCAGGGCTTGTGCATCGAGTACGGCGCGAGCCACATGAAGAGGGGCTGGCCCTTCGGCGCCCGGTCGAGCGTCTGGCGCGCGAGGCGCGAGATGACGTCGGTGGAGTAGTCCGCCTTCCTGCTGCCGTGGTACCGAGGGACCCCGTTGCTCCACATGGTGTAGTCGTAGTAGGCCCCGCGGAAGCCGTGGATCTCATCCCAGCCTGGCGGAGTCTTGTCGGGCAGGCGGTCGAAGAGGTTGAGGTACTTGCCCAGCATCACGGTGTGATACCCGGAGTCCTGGAGCGCCGTGGCCACGGTCATGCCCGGCTGGAAGGTCGACGTGCCATCGGTGCGGACGGCGCCGTGGTGATGCGCGTGGAGGCCGGTCAGCAGGCTCGCGCGACCGGGCGTGCACGCGGGCGTCTCGGAGTGGGCGTCGGTGAAGTGCTGGCCCTGCTGCACGAACGTACGCTCGATGTTGGGCAGCTTCTTCCACAGCCGGCCGTCGAGCGGCGGGATGTCGTCGAGCACGATGACCACGATGTCGGGCCGTGGTGATCGCGGGTCGTTGCCCGGTGGCGCGGGCGGATCCCCGGGGAAGTCCGGGAAGGACGAACCGCTGGCCAACCCACCGAGGGTGACCGCTCCCAGCGCGGCCAGGGCCGTGGCCTTGAGCGCGACCGAGCGCAGCCTGCTCGGGACGTGCGACGACAACACCGTGCGAATGTAGCGGAGGCGCGGGCGCTTGGCGCGACCGATGCGCGGCTATCCTTGCGCCACCGAGTCCAGCCCAGTCCGCGGGAGCCCGCCATGCGACCGACCATCCGCATCCTCGAAGAGACCCACTACGACCTCGTGCTCGACGAGGCCCTGCGCATCCTCGAGGAGACCGGCGTGAAGATCGTCGGGGAGCCCATGCGCGAGCGCCTCGCCGACGCCGGCTTCGGGACCGACGCGAAGGACCGCTGGCGCTTCCCGGCCGACCGTGTCCGCGCCGCCATCGAGACGGTCCCCGGCAGCTTCACCCTGTACGACCGCGACGGACACGAGTACGCCGAGTTCGGCGTCGGCGTGAGCCACTTCGCGCCTGGCTCGAGCGGGCTCAACATCCTCGACCATCGCAGCGGGCGGCACCGCGAGGCGGTGACCGACGACTTCATCGAGTACGTCAAGGTCGGCCACCAGCTGCGGCACGTGCGCACGCTGGCGACCTCGTTCTCGAGCAAGGAGGTCGAACCCCTCATCTCCGACGCGTGGCGCCTGTATCTGCTCCTGCGCTACAGCACCAAGGCCTTCATCAGCGGCACGTTCAGCGAGCACGGGGTGCCGCGGCTGGTGCAGCTGATGGAGCTCTATCGCCGTGACGCGGCGGACCTCGCCGCCCGGCCGATGGCCATCTGCACGATCACCGCGGCGGGGCAGTTCAGCTACAACGAGGACACCACCCAGAACCTCATCGACTACGTGGAGGCGGGGATCCCGGTCGAGATCGTGCCCATCACGCTGATGGCGCTCAACGCGCCGGTGACCCTGCTGGGCGCGCTCGCGTTCCATACCGCGGAAGTGCTCGCGGGCGTGACCATGGCGCAGACGATCAAGCCGGGCGCGCCGACGCTCTTCGGCGGCTCCGCGGCCGCCTTCCACATGCAGAACACGACCTCCCCCATGACGGCCATCGAGGCCCTGCGCCTGACCAACGC